>NZ_JBXEJE010000035.1:28742-107570 GCF_056820935.1 Streptomyces sp. Q2
GGCGGCGGGCCGCATCCGCCGGCCCGCCGCCACCGGTGACCTACCGGTGTGACGTGAACTCCACGACCTGCTGGAACGTCGGCCGGTTCTGCCAGCTGATGTTGCCGTGCTTGATGCCGCCCAGCGTGCGCTGGACGATCGAGTCGGCGCACCACTGGTCGCCCGCCGCGCACAGGCCGTCACCGGGGTAGACCTGGGCGGCGGTCCTGCCGGAGGCCGCCTTCAGGGTGCTGACGAGGACGTCCCGGCAGGCGGTGAGGCTGCCGCCGCCGCAGTACTTCCGCGCGAGCGGGCCCTGGACCGACTCGCCGAGCACGGCCCGGATGTCCTTGTCCACGTAGCTCCACCAGCCGTACTGGAAGGAACTTCCGGCGTGCGCGCCGGTGGGGCCGTGGGCGGCCGACGGGGTCTCGTCGACGGGCAGGTTGTGGGTGAACGCCGTGTACAGGTCGCTGCCGAGGCCCGGTTCGAACTCCGCCTTCACCAGCAGCGGCCACCACGCGTCCAGGATGCGGATCGCGTCGGCGTCGGCGTACTTCTTCGAACCGGCCGTCGTCTCCGTGCGCTTGGTGCCTGCCGTCACCCACGCCTGGAGCTTGCTCACCGCCGCCGCGGCCGTCGAGTCGGTCACCGGCGAACTGTTGACCACCTTCAGGAGGTCGGGCAGCACGTCCTGTGCCCTGAGGTCGGCCAGTGCGGCGTCGGCCATGGCCTTCACCAGCGAGGCCCGGGTGACCCCGCCGGCGGCGACCAGCTTCTTCACCCGGTCGTCGAGGAGATTGCCGCGGTGGACCGAGCCGTCGCCCCAGGAGGCGGTCGTGTAGTCCTTGGCCTGCTTGTTGTTCCAGCTGACGTAGTAGTCCTGGTCGATCGAGTTGGGGTGCGCCGAGGGCGGCGTGTACTGCGCCGTGTTCGTCGACGGGTCCCAGTTCCGCCACTCGTACCCCGGCCGCGCCCACACCGGGAACTCCGCGTCGACGCCGGCCGCGCGCACCGGGTTGTCGCCGCTGTTGTAGTAGGCGGTGTGTGCGGAGTCGGCGTAGAACCAGTTGAAGGTGTAGTTGATGTGCTGCACCGCGCTCTGGAAGGTCTGCGGGCTGTTCACGTAGTCCGGGTCGTTCAGCATCTGGAAGCCGATGATCGAGTCGGCCTCGTGCATGAAGGAGGAGCGCAGGGTGGTGTAGGCGACCTTCTTGCCGCCGACCGTGGCGCGGTACTCCACAGGGCCGTACTTCGTACGCCACACCCGCATCGTGTACGAGCCGGCCGCGGTGCCGTCGGCCGTGGTCGGGGTCCAGGCGTTCTTCTGCTCGATCTTCTCCATCGCCGTGCAGGTGCCGCGGTAGAGGTAGTGGTAGTCGTCCTGGCACAGCTCGACGGCGTACGAGTCGATGATGTCCTGGCCGGAGGTGGTGGCGCTCCACGCGTAGTCCTGGCCGCGGCCGAGCTCGACGTACATGCTCAGACCCGCGAAGGAGGCGCCGCGGGCGCTGAGGCCTGGGCCCTGGATCTCCTGGAGCATGAGCAGCTGCGGGGCGAAGTAGCCGGTCTGCGGGCCGAACACGGCGACCGGGTTGCCGCTCGCGGTGTGCTCGCCGCTCACCACGAGGGCGTTGGACATGCCCCGCTTGGCCGAGGTGAGGGCAGTCTTCGCGGCCGTGACGGAGGCGCCGGTGGCGCTGGACGCGGCCGCGCTGCCCGTACGGTCGTGGACCAGCTGTTCCTCGGCCACCGAACCGGCGTCGGGCAGGGCCTCGCCCTGCGGGTCGGCGGGCGCGGACGCGTAGGGGAAGCTGCCGTCGTGGACGGTGAGGACCGCCTCGGGGTCGTTGCGCTCGCGGAAGGACTCCCAGACCTTGGTGCCCTCGCTCACCCCGTACTTCTGTTGCGCGGCGAGCAGCGACAGCGCGTTGTTCACCTCGCCGCCGCCCCCGGAGCCGAAGAGCGCGCCGATGACGGCGGCCAGCGCGACCAGGTCGGTGGGCTTGAAGCGGTCGATCGTGCCGGCGTTGGTGACGGAGTCCTTGTGGCCGGTCAGGACGTACTCGCCCGGGAAGGAGCGGCCGCTGTCGGCGGCGTCGATGTAGGCGTTGATGCCGGCGACGTAGGCGTTGACGTCGTCCAGGGCCTGCCTGCCGCGGGCTCCGTTCGTGGCGACCGCGTTGTCGATCTGGGCCTGGAGATCGGCCTCGGTGTACGGGGCGGTGCGCCAGAACTGCTGTTCCAGGCCCTGGTTGGAGGGGTCGCCGCCGGCGAAGGGAGTCAGCTGACCGCGTCCGACGTGACGGAAGACATCCATGAGCCACAGCCGGTCCTCAGCCGCGGCATAGCCCGCTCCGAACTCCGTGCCGTATCTGGTGGTACCGGTGATGTGCGGTACGCCCGTCTTCTTGTCGCGGACGATCGTCACGTCGCCGCGACCGGCGGGCTTGACCGTGGAGGCGACTTGATCGGCAGAGACCCCGAAAGACGCGTCGTTGAAGAAGTTGTTGATGCTGGCGTTGGTGAGCGCGGGATAGCCCTTCGCCAGGTTGGCGTACGGGCCGAGCTGGTCCTCGGCGTGGTCGGGCTGGGAGCCGAATGCCTGGTTGAGCAGGATCTGCGCGAGGGTGGCGTTGCCGTTCTGGCCCGGCGGCAGGATGTCGGAACACCGGCCGCCGCAGTGGTCGTTGGCCGCGGCCGCACTCACCGCCCCGGTGTCCGCAGCCGCGGCCGTCTGGGAAAGCGGCGACAAAAGACCGGCGATCAGGATGCATACGGTTGCGGACTTCAGGAACCCGGGGAATCTGCCGGGAGTTCTCAGTCTGTCGAGGGCGGTGCGTGAGGTGCGCCGTGACATGGCAGCTCCTACCGACGGGGGTGGGCCGGACGTTACCGCCGGTATCCCCGGGATTGAAGATGAACATGCGTCACTTTTCAGAGTCGGTGGCATCGCTTATGGGAGTCATCGGAAATCGGATGGAGCCAAATCGCTTGTCGATACGTCTATTCGGCGACGTCCGAGCGACGACGCCGAAGTGACCGAAGTACAGCTGCAGGTGTGACGGAGGTGCAGGGCGATGGCCGGTTTCCGGAGTCTGGCGAGACAGGTGCGCGATCCGCGGTGCGATCTGGCGCTCCGGCGTTATTCGCTGCGCAAGTGCCTTGAACGGTTCGCTCCTTACGGACACAGGGCGACCTGGGACCATTTGTGCTCCCGGGCCGGGTTCGGTCCCGAGGACCGGTCCCCCGACCCAGCGCGGCTCGTGGCCGCACTGGAGGAGTTGGAAGAGGCGCGTTCGGTCTGGCTGGCCTACGAGGTCGAGTTCGCCGAGCGACGCAAGAAGGAGAAGCACGACGGGCTGCGCAGGCCCGGCACCGTGGACGACTGGCACCGGCTGACCTGGGGCGGCTTCGGAGTCGCCTGGTGCGACGACCCACGGGTCCACCCGCACGAACCGCTGGCGGAGGTACTGCGCCGGCTGATCTCCGCCCTGGAGCGGGAGCCGGGCGCCGAGTGCCCGGTGTGCGGCGGGGAGCGCCTCGTCTGGAAGTACGAACTGGACCACGAACCCTCCACCGGTCCGGTCTGCACGGACTGCGGGATTCTCGTACCGCGGCCCGTTCTCACGCCCGAGGCCCTGGCGGACGCCAGGCGCGGACGGTTGCTCGTGTCGGCCTGACCGAACTGACCGAAGAGAACCCAGGAACCGTGCGTGCGGGGGTGCGCCGGGGATGCCGCACCCCCTGTTTTGTCAGAGGTGCCTGGCACCATCGACACATGGTGCAGGTATGTCTGAACGGGCCCCGAGGGGCCGCCGACGGTGCGATGGTGCCGCTCACGCCGCAGGCGTCGGCCGAGTCCGCGGCCGAAGCCGTCGCGGCCGGGGCCACGGACGTCCATGTCCATCCCAAGACACCCTGCGGTCAGGACAGCCTGTCGCCGCGCGTGGTCGCGGCGACGCTCGAGGCGATACGGGCGCGGGTGCCGGTGCCGGTCGGTGTGACCACGGGTGCCTGGGCCGAACCGGATCCGGCGGCCCGCGTGGACCGCGTCCGCGCCTGGACCGTGCTGCCCGACCACGCCTCGGTCAACTGGCACGAGCCGGGCGCCGAGGAGGTCGCCGCCGCCCTGATCGACCTCGGGGTGGGCGTGGAGGCGGGGATCTGGTCGGGTACGGACGCGGCGGCGAGGTTCGCCGTCTCACCGCTCGGCCCGAAGGTGCTGCGGGTCCTCGCGGAGGTGACGGACCCGGAACCCGAGACGGTCGAGGACACCGCACGTGCGCTGCTGGCCGACCTGGGCTCCGCGCACGGCCGCCCGGTGCTGCTGCACGGTGAGGACGCGAGCGCGTGGCCGGTGCTGCGACTGGCCGGGCGGCTGGGGCTGGCGACCCGAGTGGGCCTGGAGGACACCCTGACTCTCCCCGACGGGCAACGGGCCCTGTCCAACGCCCAGTTGGTGACGGAGGGGCTGGTCCAGTACGGGTGGGGCCGGCGCTCCGCGTAGGACGAGGGCGGGGGCCGGCGCCCCGCGTAGGACGAGGGTGAGGGCCGACCCTCCGCGTAGAACGAGGGCGGGGGCCGGCGCTCCGCGTAGAACGAGGGCGGGGGCCGGCGACTACGCCGACCGGTCGCTCCTCTGCTCCGCCATCAGCCTCGATCCCGTCAGCCGTTCGCCGAAGACGTCGTCCGGGTTGGACAGGACGCAGGTGTCCAGGGAGAGGCAGCCGCAGCCGATGCAGTCGGTGAGGTGGTCGCGCAGGCGGTTGAGTTGTTTGATGCGTTCGTCGAGTTCGGAGCGCCAGGCCTCGGAGAGGCGGGCCCAGTCCTCGCGGGTGGGGGTACGTTCCTCGGGCAGCTCGGCGAGGGCCTCGCGGATCGTGGCCAGCGGGATGCCCACGCGCTGGGCGGCACGGACGAAGGCGACCCTGCGCAGGGCGTCCCGGGAGTAGCGGCGTTGGTTGCCCGTGGTGCGGCGGCTGCTGATCAGGCCCTTGGACTCGTAGAAGTGCAGGGCGGAGACGGCGGCGCCGCTGCGCGCGGCGAGCTGGCCCACCGTGAGCTCATGGATCTTCTCGGGAATCTGGGGCACCCCTCGAAGCCTACCCACCCCGTCATCGCGCCCGTCCGTTGACATGGGGTGCGCGGCCGACCATGCTAAGCAGTCGCTTAGACATCACATGAGAGGCCGGGCCATGACAGAGCCGAGGATCTTCACGTCCGTCGACGACCTGAAGGCGGCGGTGGGCGAGCAGCTGGGGTACACCGAGTGGCTGGAGGTCGACCAGAAGCGGATCGACCTGTTCGCGGAGGCGACCGGCGACCACCAGTGGATCCACGTCGATCCCGAGAAGGCGGCCGCGGGGCCGTTCGGCACGACCATCGCGCACGGCTACCTCACGCTGTCGCTCCTGCCCCTCTTCGCACCGCAGCTGATCAAGGTCGAGGGCGTGAAGATGGGCGTCAACTACGGGTCGAACAAGGTCCGTTTCCCCGCCCCGGTCCCGGTCGGCTCCCGGCTGCGGGCCACCGCCACGATCACCGGCGTCGACGACGTCCCCGGCGGCGTCCAGGTGAGCGTCGCCTTCACGGTGGAGCGCGAGGGCGGCGACAAGCCGGTGTGCGTCGCGGAGTCCGTCTCGCGGTACTACGTCTAGGCGGTACCGCGTCCCGCCGCCCAGGCGGTACCACGTCCCGTACGTCCGGTGCCCGTCCGGCGGACGGCTACTTCGCCCCCACCATGCGCAGCACGAGGTCGGCATAGAGCTCGCCGACCTCGTCCGGCGTCCGGGGGCCGTCGACGTTGAACCAGCGGGCCACGTCGATGCACAGGGACAGCACGGCGAGCGTGGTCCCGTGGACGTCCAGGACGTCGAACTCGCCCGTCGCCACGCCGTCCTCGATGATCGAGCGCACCTCGGCGTCGACCTGGCGGCGCAGGTCGAGGATCTCGGCGCGGGCGTCCGGGCCGAGGGAGTCGAGTTCGTACTGCACGACGCGCGCGGTGGTACGGCCGCCCGCGTGCCAGCGGACGAAGGAGCTGACCGCGTCGGCCAGCCGCTCGGTCGCGCTGCCCTCGCCGCGGGCCGCCACGCGCAGGATGTCCACGGCCTTCTCGTGGCCGATCCTGCTGATGCGGTGGAGGAGTTCCTCCTTGGTCTTGTAGTGGATGTAGAGCGCGGCCGGGCTCATGCCGGCGCGGCCCGCGATGTCGCGGGTCGTCGTGGCGTGGTAGCCGCGCTCGGCGAAGGCCTCCACCGCGGCGACGAGCAGCCTCCGGGCCGCGTCGGGCGTGACCTCGCCCCACGCCGACGTCTCGCCGCCGGCCGTCTCCTCCGCCGTACTCATCACTGGCCCCTCTCCACTGGCACGACCCTCACCATACCGCCGAAGGTGAGCGAGCGCTTAGTGTGGCCGCTCAGAGCTTCTCGAAGGGGTCGTGCTCGGCGAGCAGCTTCTCCAGCCGGGCCTGGTCGACCCGGCTGACGATCTGGCCGGCCTCCTGGCGGTCCCGGACCACCTTCGCCAGGGTGAAGGCGGAGGTCACCAGGTACAGGACGGCGATCGCCAGGAAGCCACGCACCCAGGCGTCGCCGTGAAGGTTGTAGATGCCGACGGCCGTGGCCGCCATGGCGACCCCGAAGGACGCGACGGCCTGCCCGTAGAAGGCCGCCGTACTCTGCTGCTTGACCGATGTGTCACTCATGGGGACAAGGATCGGCGGACGCGGCCCGTGCCACATCCGCCGAGGTACTCAGGGACGTACTCAGAACCGGCAAGCCCTCAGAACGCCGAAACCCCCGTCAGCGCCCGCCCGATGACCAGTTTCTGGATCTGGCTGGTGCCCTCGTAGAGGGTCATCACGCGGGCGTCGCGCAGGAGTTTGCCCGCCGGGTACTCGTCGATGTAGCCGTAGCCGCCGAAGACCTGCAGGGCGTTGTTCGCGGCGCGGACGGCCGCTTCCGAGGCGAAGAGCTTGGCCTTGGAGGACTCGGTGGCGAAGGGCAGGCCGCGGTCGATCAGGTCGGCGACCCGCCAGGTCAGCAGGCGGGCGGCGTCCACGTCGACGGCGATGTCGCTGATCAGTTCCTGGACGAGCTGGTGGTGGGCGATGGTCTTGCCGAACTGCTCGCGCTCCCCCGCGTACCGGACGGCCACGTCCAGCGCGGCCTGGGCGATGCCGACGCAGCCCGCGGCCACCGACATCCGCCCCTTGGCCAGGGCCGACATGGCCACCGAGAAACCCTTGCCCTCGGGAGCCAGCAGCGCGGAAGCCGGGATGCGCACGTCCTCGAGGACCAGCTCCGCGGTCGCCTGGCCGCGCAGGCCGAGCTTGCCGTGGATGGTGCGGCGGGACAGGCCGGGGGTGTCGGCCGGGACGAGGAAGGCGGAGACGCCCTGGTGGCCGGGGGCGTCGGTGGAACGGGCGAACAGGAGCACGACGTCGGCCCAGGTGCCGTTCGTGATGAACATCTTGGTGCCGTTGATGACGTACTCGTCGCCGTCACGCACCGCGCGCGTGGTGAGGTTGCCGGCGTCGGAGCCGGTGCCCGGCTCGGTCAGGCCGAAGCAGCCGACGTACGCGCCGGAGGTGAGGCCCGGCAGCCAGCGCCGCTTGTGCTCCTCGCTCCCCCAGGCGGCGATGGTCTTGGCGACCAGTCCGAGCGAGACGGAGACGATGCCGCGCACGGACGAGTCACCGCGGCCGAGCTCCTCCGTGACCAGGCAGTACGCGAGGTGGTCGCCACCCGAGCCGCCGTACTCCTCGTCGATGGTCAGGCCCAGGAAGCCGACCTCGCCGAGCTTCTTGACGATCGACCGGTCGACCTCCTCGGCGCGGTCCCAGTCGATGACGTGGGGGACGATCTCGCGGTCCACGAAGTCCTTGGCGAGCCGCCGTACGGCGGTCTGCTCCTCGCTGAGCTCCAGGTTCATGCCGAGTCACCCCACTGAAGACCACGGATGACGGCCTTTGAAGACCGCACCTTTAAATTAGCACTGCTAGTTTCTTCTCGCAGCCCTACTATGTGCGCCATGGCCCGACCGCGCAAGCCCTTGCTGAGCACCGACCGGATCGTCGAGACCGCGCGGGTGCTCGTGGACGCGGAAGGCCTGGCGGCCGTCTCGACGCGTCGGCTCGCCGCCGAACTGGGGGTCAGCGGCCCCTCGCTGTACAACCACTTCCGCACCAAGGACGAGATCCTGGAGGCGGTCGCCGACTCGGTGAGCGCGCAGGTCGACCTGTCGATGTTCGAGGACGGCCGGGACTGGCGGACCGCGCTGCACGACTGGGCGCTCTCCTACCGGGCGGCCCTGCGCGACCACCCGAACATCGTCCCGGTGCTGGCCCGCGGCCCCGGCCGCCGCCCGGCCGGACTCCGCCTCGCCGACGCCGTCTACGGCGCGATGGTCGCGGCCGACTGGCCGCCGGCGCAGGCCACCTCCATCGGCGCGCTGATGCGGTACTTCGTCATGGGCTCGGCGCTCGGTTCCTTCGCCGGCGGCTTCGTGGACGACGCGAGCGCGTACGACCCCGCCGACTATCCCCACCTCGGACAGGCCCACCTCCTCGCCGAGCAGCAGGAGAAGATCGACGAGCGGGCCTTCGAGACGGGCCTGACGGCACTGCTGGACGGGCTGGCGCAGCAGTACGAGCAGGTCAGGCGGACGTCCTAGGACACTTCGGTGGGCGCCGAACCGTCCGTGTCCCATGCTGGGGCACATGACCTCGAAGGACCCACGGGCGTCCCGGCTGGCCCGTCTCGCCGGTCTCGTCGCCGACGAGACCCGGGCCACGTGTCTGCTCGCACTGCTGGACGGGCGGGCATGGACCGCCGGTGAGCTGGCACGGCACGCGGGCGTGGCCGCGTCGACCCTGAGCGAACACCTGGGCAAGCTCGTCGCGGGCGGGCTGCTCGCCGAGGAACGCCAGGGTCGGCACCGGTACGTACGGCTGGCCGACGCGCGGATCGCCCAGCTGGTGGAGGACCTCGCCGCGCAGGTGGCCCCGGGCGGTGCCGCCGTACGGCCACGCAACCTGGGCGAGGCCGGTGCGAAGTCGGCGATGGCCCGGGGCCGCACCTGCTACGACCACCTCGCCGGGCGGCTCGGCATCGCGATCACCGACGCTCTGACCGCGCGTGAACTGCTGTCCCAGGACACCGGGTTCGCGCTCACGGACACGGGAGTCGGCTGGTTCGACGCCGCCGGGATCCGCCTCGACCGGACGAGCCGCCGCCCCCTCGCCCGCGCCTGCCTCGACTGGACCGAACGCCGTCCCCACCTCGCGGGCGTCGCGGGCGCGGCCCTGTGCCGGCACGCCCTGGACGCCGGCTGGTGCGTGCGCATCGGCTCCGAACGGGCGGTGAAGGTGACGGCGACGGGTGAGCGGGCCCTGTCGAAGCTGCTCGGGATCGAGGCCGGGGCGCTGCGCTGACCTCGTACGTTGTCCGTACGGCGCCCGTCTCGGCGGTGGCGTCGGGCCGGCACTTCGGCCCGCCCCGGTCCGCGGCCGTACGCCCGCTCAACGTCATGCCCGAAATCCGCGAGACTCCTGACCCTTCCCCCTCCTAACCTCTGGAGCATGATGAACCACTCCCCCTCGCCCTCCCGCCCGGGCCGCCGCGCGGAGCTGCTCGCCGCCGGCGCCGCCACGGTCACCGTGGTGCTGTGGGCCTCCGCCTTCGTGTCGATCCGCAGTGCGGGGGCCGCGTACTCGCCGGGTGCGCTGGCGCTCGGGCGGCTGTTGACCGGAGCGCTGGCGCTGGGGGTGATCTGTCTCCTGCGGCGGGAGGGGTGGCCGCCGCGGGCGGCGTGGCGAGGGATCGCGATATCCGGGGTGCTGTGGTTCGGCTTCTACATGGTGGCCCTGAACTGGGGCGAGCAGCAGGTGGACGCCGGTACGGCCGCCCTGGTCGTGAACATCGGGCCGATCCTCGTCGCCCTGCTCGGCGCGCGGCTGCTGGGGGACGTCATGCCGCCACGGCTCCTGGCGGGGATGGCGGTGTCGTTCGCGGGTGCGGTGACGGTCGGGCTGTCGATGGCGGGTGAGGGCGGGTCGTCGGTGCTCGGCGTGGTGCTGTGCCTGCTCGCCGCGGTCGGCTACGCGAGCGGTGTCGTAGCGCAGAAGCCCGCCCTCGGCCGGGCGAGCGTGCTGCAGGTGACGACGTTCGGATGTCTGGTCGGAGCCGTGGTGTGTCTGCCGTTCGCCGGTCAGCTCGTCCACGAGGCCGCCGACGCGCCGGTCTCGGCGACCCTCAACATCGTCTACCTGGGCGTGTTCCCGACCGCGCTGGCCTTCACCACGTGGGCCTACGCCCTGGCCCGTACGACCGCCAGCCGGATGGGCGCGACGACGTACGCGGTGCCCGCCCTGGTCGTGTTGATGTCGTGGGTGGCGCTCGGCGAGGTGCCGGGGCTGCTCACGCTCGGCGGCGGTCTGCTGTGCCTGGCCGGGGTCGCGGTGTCGCGCTCGCGCGCCTCGGGGACCGCGGTCGCGGCTCCGGGACCGGTCCCGGAGCCGGAGATGGAGCCGGAGTTGGAGCCGGAGCCGCGGTCGGAGAAGGCGTCCGGGTCAGCGTGAACGCGCCCGGTCCGCGAGGACCTTGATGGAGAGCAGGGAGATCACGGCGAGCCCGATGATGTAGCCGGAGACCGCCATCGAGGTGCCCGTGGCCTCCAGGAGCAGCACCATCAGGAAGGGCGCGAGCCCGCCGCCGAACACGGCCGCGATCTGGTATCCGAGAGAGGCGCCGGTGTAGCGCATCTCGGGGGTGAACAGTTCGGCGAACAGGGCGGCCTGGGGGCCGTACATGATGCTCAGGAAGCAGCTGGCGACGAAGGTGCCGACCGCGAGCCACAGCAGCGAACCGGTGTCGATCAGCAGGAACATCGGTACGGCCCACAACGCGATGCCGGCCGCGCCGAAGGCGTAGATCCGGATGCGGCCGACGCGGTCGGAGAGCGCGGCGGAGGCCGGGATCAGCACGAGCTGGGTGAGGCTGACGCAGAGCGAGACGGTGAGCACCGCGCCGCGGTTCATGTCGAGCTCGCGGGTCGTGTAGTCGAGGACACCGGTGATGAGGATGTAGAAGGTCGCGGTGTTCACGGCGAAGGAGCCGCCGGCCAGGAGCACCGTGCCGAGGTGGCCGCGCAGGATCGTGCGCAGCGGGGAGCTCTGCTCGGCCTTCTCCTTCTGTGCGAGTGCCTTCTCGGCCTCCCGGAACTCGGGGGTCTCCTCGACCTTGGTGTGGATGTACCAGGCGAGGACGAGCACGAACAGACCGATGAGGAACGGGACCCGCCAGGCCCACGCGGCGAACTCGCCGTCCGTGGTGAACGAGCCGGCCAGCAGGAAGACCGAGTTGGCCGTCACCACGCCGATGGGGACGCCGAGCTGGACGACGCTGCCGTAGACACCGCGCTTGCCCTCGGGGGCGTACTCGGTGGCCAGCAGCATGGCGCCGCCCCACTGCGCGCCGACCGCGACGCCCTGGAGGACGCGCAGGGCGACCAGCAGGATCGGGGCGGCGACGCCGATCGTGTCGTAGGTCGGGAGGAGGCCGATGCCGGTGGTGGCCAGGCCCATCAGCGTGAGGGCCAGGACCAGCATCGGCTTGCGGCCGCGTTTGTCGCCGATGTGTCCGGCGACGATGCCGCCGAGCGGCCGGGCGAGGAAGCCGACGGCGAAGGTGGCGAAGGCGGCGAGTACTCCGGCGCTGGAGCTGCCGGCCGGGAAGTAGAGATCGCCGAGGACGAGGGCGGCGGCGATGCCGAAGACGAAGTAGTCGTACCACTCGACGGCGGAGGCGAGCGCCGCCGCGGTGGCCACGCGGCGCCGGTTGCCGACGGCGGTCGCGGTGGGGGTGAGCGGCTGGGCGGAAGGTGCCGTGTCCATGCGTGCACACTCCGATGGGTGCGGGGACGGAACAGGGGGACGGAACGAACGAGCGGAACAGGGGGTGGCTCGGGTTCCGGGAACGTACTGACCGGACGGTATGGGCGTCAACGGGTCGCACACCAGGAGTTTTACCTGTACGTGGCACGGAGAACGGGCGCGGGCATGCCGCGGGCCCCGGTCCCGAACGGAGACCGGGGCGCGCGAAGGGGAGGCGCTAGAAGACCACCAGCGCCCTGCCGCCCTTCCCGGCCAGCATGTTCTCGAAGGCCGCCGGAATGCCCTCCAGGCCGATCCGTTCCGTCACCAGCGCGCCCAGGTCCAGGCGGCCCGCGCGGACGTGTTCGGCGAGGACGGGCAGGTCCCGGGCCGGGTCGGAGTTGCCGTAGACGCAGCCCGCCAGGGTCCGGCCCCAGTGGAAGAGCTCCAGGGCGTTGAAGGTGACCTGCTGGTCCTTGCCACCGATGCCGACGACCGTCGTACGGCCGCCGCGGCGGGTGGAGTCCCAGGCCGTGCGGATGGTGGACGCGCGGCCCACGCACTCGATGGCCACGTCGACGCCCTGCTTGCCGGTGAGGGCGCGGATCTCGCGGGCGGTGGTGTCGGAGGCCACCACGTAGTCCGTGGCGCCCGCGCCGCGCGCCAGCTCCTCCTTCGCCGGGGAGACGTCGACCGCGACGATCCTGGACGCGCCGGCGATCCGGGCCGCCTGGAGCGCGGCGAGGCCCACTCCCCCGACGCCGTACACCGCGACCGTCTCCCCCTCGTGGACCCGGGCCGAGTGGTGGACGGCGCCGTAGCCGGTGAGGACCGCGCAGCCGAGGAGAGCCGCGTCGGTGAGGGGGACGCCGTCCGGGACCGGCAGGACGCAGTTCGCGGGGACGACCGTCTCCTCGGCGAACGCGGCGACGTTCAGGCCGGGATGGAGGTCGGTGCCGTCGGACGCCCGACGGGCGTACACGTCGGCGGCGCCGTTCAGGGCGTTGGCGCACAGCCAGACCTCGCCGAGCGAGCAGGCGTGGCAGTCGCCGCAGGAAGGGGCCCAGTTGAGGACCACGTCGGCGCCGGGCGTGAGGTGCGTGACCCCTTCGCCGACGGCGACGACCGTGCCGGCGCCCTCGTGACCGAGGACGGCGGGGACGGGGACGCGCATGGTGCCGTCGGACAGGGACAGGTCGGAATGGCAGACCCCGGCGGCGGCGAGCCGGACGCGGACCTGGCCGGGGCCGGGGTCCGGCAGGTCGATCTCGGCGATCTCCAGAGGAGCGCCGACAGCGGGAAGTACGGCGGCACGAACCACGGGAACGCTCCTCAGAACTGCAGGGACTTGGTCTGGAGGTACTCGGCGAGACCGTGCGTGCCGAGTTCGCGGCCGACGCCCGACTGCTTGTAACCACCGAAGGGAGCAAGGGGGTTGAAGCGCCCGCCGTTGATGTCGACCTGTCCGGTCTCCAGGCGGCGCGCGAAGGCCACCGCCTCCTCCTCGTCACCGGCCCAGACGGCGCCCGCGAGGCCGTAGACCGTGCCGTTGGCGATGCGCAGGGCGTCCTCCTCGTCCTCGTAGCGCAGGATCGACAGGACCGGGCCGAAGATCTCCTCCTGGGCGACGGTCATGTCCGGGGTGACGTCCGCGAAGACGGTCGGGCTGACGAAGTAGCCCCGCTCGCGCGGGGATTCGGGTCCGCCCGCGACCAGGCGGGCGCCCTCGGCCACACCCTTCTCGATGTAACCGCGCACCCTCGCCTGCTGCTTGGCGTTGACGACCGGGCCGATGCGGTCGCCGTACTTCGCGGCGGCGGTGGCAGCCAGCTCGACGGCCTCGTCGTACCGCTCCCGGTGGACGAGCATCCGCGTCCAGGCGCTGCAGGTCTGTCCGGAGTTGGACATGACGTTGGCGACGCCGACGTTGACCGCCTTGGCCAGGTCCGCGCTCGGCAGGATGACGTTGGCGGACTTGCCGCCCAGTTCGAGGGCGACCTTCTTGATGGCGGCACCGGCGGTCGCACCGATCCGCCGGCCGACGGCCGTGGAGCCGGTGAAGGAGACCAGGTCGACGTCCGGATGTTCGGCCAGGGCCTGTCCGGCGACCGGACCGAGGCCGGTGACCAGGTTGAACACACCCGCCGGGACACCCGCCTCATGGACCGCCTCGGCGAAGAGCTGGGCGACGAGCGGGGTGTCCTCGGCGGGCTTGAGGACCACCGTGCAGCCCGCGGCCAGCGCCGGGGCGACCTTGGCGACGATCTGGTGCAGGGGGTAGTTCCAGGGCGTGATCGCGCCGACCACGCCGACGGGCTCGTGGTGGACGGTCGAGTTGCCGACCTTCTCCTCGAAGACGTGCGTCGCCGCCAGCTCGGCGTAGGAGCCGGCGACGGCGATCGGGACGGCCGCGTGCACGTTCTGCGAGAACTTCAGGGGCGAGCCCAGCTCGGCGGTGATCGTCTCGGCGATCTCCTCCTTGCGGGCGGCGAGGACGTCCCGGAGGGCGGCCAGGCGCGCGGCCCGCTCGGCGGGGGCGGTCGCGGCCCAGGCCGCCAGGGCGGCGCGGGCGGCCCCCACGGCGGCGTCGACGTCCTCCGCGGTGCCGGCCGGGACCCGGCCGACGACCTGCTCGTCGACCGGGTTCACGACCTCGATCGACTCCGGGCCGGCGGCGGGGCGCCACGCCCCGTCGATGTACATGCCGTCGTGTGCCTTCATCGTGCGTCCTCCCGGGCGGGGCTGCGTCGTCCACCACATAAACTAGCGGCGTTAGTTTTTGTGCGCCAGACATCTCGGGGGATCGGCGGGGACGTCACAGGGTCAGTGTGAGCCGAGAGCGGCTCTCTCGCCCCCGCCGCCCCTTCCCGTTCCCGACCTCGGGGGCTCCGCCCCCAAACCCCCGCTCCTCAAACGCCGGAGGGGCTGAATTTCAGCCCGTCCGGCGTTTGAGGACGAGCGCGAAGCGCGACATGGGGGTCTGGGGGCGCAGCCCCCAGGGACGGGACGGGAAGGGGCGGCGGGGGCGAAACAAACCCGGGAGCCGAGGGCGTCACTCGTCCAGGTCCGGCAGTCGCGCCGGGGCCGGGCAGATGCGTTCGCCGTGTTGGTCGAAGACGAACAGGTGGGCGATGTCGACGAGGAGGGGGATGTGCATGCCGCGGCGGAGGTCGATGTCGGGGGTGGTGCGGACGACGAGGTCGCCGGGGAGACGGGCTTCGGCGGGGGCGGTTTCGGGGGTCGGGTCGGCCGGGTCGTCCAGGACCACCACCGGGCCGGCGCGCAGCGCACCCGTCCGGTCCCGGAGGCGGTCCAGGACCGTGCCCTCGCGGCGGCGGCGCCTGGTCGGGCGGCTGGAGAGGCGCGGGGCCTCCAGTTCCGGTACGACGGCGGGGCGGGAGCCGGTGTTGAAGTGGACGAGGATCTCGTGGCCCTGGAACTCCACGTGCTCCACGAGCCCGCTGATCGCCACCTCGCCGGGTCGGGCGGCGGCCGGTTTGGCGATGCGCACCGCCTCCGAACGCAGGCCCACGATGACCTCACGGCCCTGCTGGACGCGGAGCAACTGGTGGTCGAGGGAGAGGGGTTCGGGCAGCCGCAGGTACTGCTTGCCGAGGCTGATGGTCATCGCGCCGTCCAGCGGGGCGCGGACCAGGCCGCGCAGGAGGTTGATGCGGGGGGTGCCGATGAAGGCGGCGACGAAGACGTTGCGGGGCAGTGCGTAGACCGTGCGCGGGGTGTCCAGTTGCTGGAGCACCCCGCCGCGCAGGACGGCGACCCGGTCGCCGAGCGACATGGCCTCGGCCTGGTCGTGGGTGACGTACACCGTGGTGACACCCAGCTGCCGGGTGAGTGCGGCGATCTCGGCGCGCAGATGGTTGCGGAGCTTGGCGTCCAGGTTGGACAGCGGTTCGTCCATCAGGAAGGCGGAGGGGTGCCGGGCGATCGCCCGGCCCATGGCGACGCGCTGGCGTTCGCCGCCGGAGAGCTGGCCGGGCAGGCGGTCGAGGAGGTCCTCGATGCCCAGCATGCGGGCGGTGGCGTCCACCCGCGGGTTCGGGTCCTCGCCCGGTGCCTCGATGCGCAGGGGGAAGCCGATGTTGCCGCGGCTCGTCATGTTCGGGTAGAGGGCGAAGTTCTGGAACACCATCGCCATGTCCCGCTCGGAGGGGATCAGGTCGTTGGCGTACTCGCCGTCGAGCAGCAGCTGCCCCTCGGTGATCTCCTCCAGGCCGGCGATCATTCTGAGCACGGTGGACTTGCCGCAGCCGGACGGACCGAGCAGCACGAGGAACTCACCGGGCGTGATGTCCAGCGACAGCCGGTCCACCACGCGGACGTCTCGCGTGTAGGTCTTGCTCACGTCGTGCAGAGAGATGGCGCGTGTCATGGCAGGTGCCCCCGGGGGCTCACTGAGCGAACGCTGGTGCTCCGCGGTCGGACGCCACGTGCGGGTCGTACGGGGCGTGTGGGTCACGGAAGCTAACGGATTGTGTGCGCCCGGGGAAGATACTTGGCGGGATCGAGACGCGTGGTCCATCTGGTGAGAAAGCGGACGGCCGGATTCAGCGGGGGCGAGCGGGCCTGTCCGGTTCGCGGATCTTGACGAGGTGGGCGAAGACGACGACGTTGCCCGGGTAGCCGGACCTGCGGTCGTAGGTGCCGCCGCAGGTGATCAGCCGCAGCTCGGGGCGGCCCCGGGCGCCGTACACCTCCCGGTCGGGGAAGTGCGCCTTCTCGTACTTCTTGATGGCGTCGACGGTGTAGACGGCGGTCCGCCCGTCGGCACGCCGGGCCTCGATCAGGCGGCCGGTCTTCAGTTCGGTGAGGCCCGCGAAGACGGCACGGCCGGTGTCCGCGTCGAGGTGGCCCACGGCGACGGCGGTCCCCTGTTCACCGGGTGACGGCCCGCCGTCGTACCAGCCCACCAGGTTCGGGTCGTCGTCCGGGGGCGCGGGCAGGCGCCGCTCACGGTCGAGGCGGAGGGCATGCAGGCTCCTCCGAGTCAGACGATTTTCATACAAATCGCATTGATCTGACTCTCTTTCACATCTGCCCCGTGGATCGTCGGAGCAGCGCCCCGCGTCCCGTCAGACATCCCTCTTCCGGTCCAGTGCGGCCTCCGCCCTGCGGGGCTCGGCGTCCGGCACCCGTCCCCCGGGCGGCCTGCCCGGCGACCGCAGTGCGACCCCCGAGGACAGCAGGAGCAGCGCGCCGAGCATCACGAACGGCGCGGCCACGCCCGCCATGCCCGCGATCAGGCCGGCCACGGCGGGCGCTGCCACCTGGCCGAGCCGGTTGCCGGTCAGGCGCAGGGCGAGGGCGGTGGAGCGGGCGCCGTCGGGCGCCGCCTGGACGACCGTCGTCATGGACAGCGGCTGTCCGACGCCGAGGCAGAAGCCGAGCGCGGCGAGGATCAGGGCCAGCCCCCACACCGGCACCGGCAGCGCGATGCCGGCGCACAGCACGGCCGCCAGCAGACAGGTGACGGTGAGCAGCACCGTCCGGCCCAGCAGCCGCAGCAGCGGCGTCAGCACCAGGCGGCAGGCGATCGTGGCCGCGGCGCGCAGGCTGAGCAGCAGGCCGATCACGGTCGGGGAGATGCCCCGGTGTTCGCCGACCACCGGGAGGTAGGCGGTGAGGATGTCGGTCGCGGACAGCACGGCGAGGCTGATGAAGATGCCCGCGGGTACGCCCCGGGCGCGCAGGATGCGCTGGACGGGGACGCGGTCGCCTGGTCCCGTTCGGGACTTGACCGTCGTACGGTCCTCGATGCGCCACAGCGACGTGAACGCGACCGCGGCTCCCGCACCCGCGACGAGCAGGGCCAGTGCGCTGGTGCCCGCCATGTCCCGGCCGCCGATCAGGGCGCCCGCCGCGATGGGGCCCACCAGCTGGCCGAGGGAGGCGCCGATGGTGAAGTGGCCGAAGTTGCGGTCCTGTTCGTGCGGGGCGGACTGGCGGGCCACGAGCGACTGGGCGCCGATCACGAAGCAGAGATGGCCGAGGCCCATGACTCCGCTCCACACCGCCATCGTCCACAGGGAGTTGGCGATGCCGCTCAGTGCGCAGCCGCCGGATATCAGGACGACGCCGACCGGCAGCAGGGGCGCGCAGCGGCCGTGGTCGGTGCGGCGGCCCAGTGGGACGGCGGCGAACAGCGGCAACAGGGCGTACACGCCCGCGATCACGCCGATCGCCCGCTCGTCCGCGCCCAGCGCGAGGGCCCGGTAGGACACGGCGGGCCGTGCCATCGACACCGCCCCCTGCGCGAAGCTGAAGGCGATGACGAGGCGGAGCAGCCAGCCGCGGTTCCCACCGGGCCTCAAGGTCGTTTCCTCCATGGAGAGTTGTCGACGGATCCGTCAGATGATCCCGAAGAGGATCCCTGCCCCGAGGATGATCAGGGATGTCAGCGCGGCCCACTTGACCACGAACCTGGTGTGGTCGCCGAACTCGACCTTGGCCATGCCGACCAGGACGTACACGGCCGGGACGAGCGGGCTCGACATGTGCAGCGGCTGGCCGACCAGCGAGGCGCGGGCCATCTCCAGCGGCGAGACGCCGTGCGCCGCGCCGGCTTCGGCGAGGACCGGGAGGACGCCGAAGTAGAAGCCGTCGTTGGACATGAAGTAGGTGAGCGGGAGACTCAGGACACCGGTGACGAGGGCCATGTGCGGGCCCATGCCCTCCGGGATGACGTCCACCATCCACTTGGCCATGCTGTCGACCATGCCGGTGCCCTGCAGGACGCCGGTGAAGACGGCGGCGGCGAAGACCATGCCGGAGACGTTGAGGACGTTGTCCGCGTGGGCGGCCAGGCGGGCCTTCTGGTCGGGGATGTGCGGGAAGTTCACGGTGAGCGCGAGCGCGGCGCCGATCAGGAACAGCACCGGGATCGGCAGGTACTCCATGATCATGGCGGTGAGCAGCACGACCGTGAGCAGGGCGTTGAACCAGAGGAGCTTGGGGCGCAGGGTGGCCCGGTTCTGGTCGAGGCCCTGGAAGTCGTCGTCGTCCTCGGCGTCGGTGCCGTAGCCGGCGCCGCCGGTGGGGGCCGGGGTCTTGGCGTCGCCGGAACCGCCCGCGCCGACCAGGACCGTCTCGGTCTCCTTCTCCTCGACCTTCTCCTCCACCAGGACCTCGCCCAGCGTCAGCACGCCCAGCCGCCTGCGCTCCCGCACACCGAGGACGTACGACAGGATGAAGACGCCGAGGAGGCCGACCAGCAGGGACGGGATCATCGGGACGAAGATGTCGCTGGCGTCCAGCTTGAGGGCGGTGGCGGCGCGGGCGGTGGGGCCGCCCCACGGCAACGTGTTCATCACGCCGTTGGCCATGGCGGCGACACCGGTCATCACGACCAGGCTCATCTTGAGGCGCTTGTACAGCGGGTACATCGCCGAGACCGTGATCATGAAGGTGGTCGAGCCGTCGCCGTCGAGCGAGACGATCGCGGCGAGTACCGCGGTGCCGACGACGATCCGCATCGGGTCGGCCTTCGCGAACTTCAGGATCCCGCGAACGACCGGGTCGAAGAGGCCGACGTCGATCATCACACCGAAGTAGACGATCGCGAACATGAGCATCGCCGCGGTGGGGGCGAGGCTGGTGACGCCGTCGATGACGTAGTCACCGAGCTTGGCGCCCTTTCCCACGAACACGCAGAAGAGTGCAGGGATCAGTACGAGCGCCGCGATCGGCGACATCTTCTTCATCATGATCAGGACCAGGAAGGTCGCGATCATGGCGAAGCCGAGGATGGTCAGCATGAGTGGATACCTAACGTTCGCCCTTGAACTCCCACCAGGGCCGGCGGTGCGACGACGTTAGGACTCGTCAAGTGGCGTTAACAAGACGTTGACACGCGAGCAATAAGCGCAAAACTCCTGGTCACGGCTTTGCTCAGGTCAGAGTAGGGAACTTTTCGGTCACGGCGGCGACTTCGACGGGCACTCCGTTGAGGACCGCGTTGCCCGAGAGCGGGTCGAGCAGGCTGCCGTCGAGGATCTGGTTGACGTTGACTCCGGGGTCGGCGGAGGCGTGGCTGAGGCGGGTGCCGGGCCGGTCGTGACCCCAGCCGTGCGGCAGGCTCACCACCCCCCGGCGCACGCCGTCGGTGACCTCGGCGGGGGCGGTCACCTCTCCCCCGGCGCCCTTGACCCGCACGGGCGCCCCGTCCCGGACGCCCAGGCGTTCGGCGTCCTCGGGGTGGATGTGCAGGGTGCAGCGGTTGGTGCCGCCGGTGAGGGCGGGGACGTTGTGCATCCAGCTGTTGTTGGAGCGCAGGTGGCGGCGGCCGACGAGGACGAGCCCGGCGGGCCGCTCGTGCAGGGCCTGCCGGAGGCGGGGCAGGTCGTCGGCGATCGGCTGCGGCAGCAGTTCCACCTTCCCGCTGCGGGTCTTCAGCGGCTGTGGCAGGCGCGGGCTCAGCGGCCCCAGGTCGATGCCGTGCGGATGCGCGAGCAGCTTCTGCAGGCTCAGCCCGTCCGGGCGTACGCCGAAGCCGTCGCCGTAGGGGCCGAGGCGCAGCATCAGGTCGAGCCGCCGCTCTGGGCCACTCTCCCCGGTGAGCTGTGCGGCGAGTTCGCGCGGGTCCCGGCCGTGGACCGGGGAGTGCGGCTCCTTGACCGCCTTGCCGAGGGTCTGGTCGATGACCATCGCGTCGACGGCGGCCGGGTCGGCGCCGTGCATGCCGGTCGCGGCCAGGATCAGCCGGGCCAGGATCTCGGTCTCCGCCATCCGGCCGGGCTCCAGGGGCACGGCGGGGCGGGTGTAGCGGACCTGGTTGCGGACGGCGAGGGTGTTGAAGGCGAAGTCGTGGTGCGGGCTCCGGGAGGGCGGGGGCGGCGGCAGCACGACGTGGGCGTGGCGCGAGGTCTCGTTCAGGTACGGGTCGACGCTGACCATGAAGTCGAGCGAGTCGAGGGCCTTGTCCAGCCGGTCCCCGTCGGGGGCGGACAGCACCGGGTTGGCGGCGACGGCGACGAGCGCCCGGACCGGCTCGCCCTGCTCGGTGGCCGTGTCGATCTCCTCGGCGAGCGCGGAGAGCGGCAGCTCCCCCTTCGCCTCGGGGTGCCCGCTCACCCGGGAGCGCCAGCGTCCGAGCGCGAAACCGTGGCCGGGACCGGCGGGGCGCGGTGTCCTGTCGGTGGCCGCCTGCGGGAAGAGGGCTCCGCCGGGACGGTCGAGATTGCCGGTGAGGATGTTGAGGACGTCGACGAGCCAGCTGGCGAGGGTGCCGTGGGGGACCGTGCAGCTGCCGATGCGGCCGTATACGGCGGCGGTGGGGGCGGCGGCGAGTTCGCGGGCGAGGGCGCGGATCGTGACGGCGTCCACGTCGCAGGCCTCGGCCACGGCTTCGGGGGTGAAGTCCTGTACGGCTGCGGCGAGTTCGTCGAGCCCTTGCACATGGGGGGCCGGCTCACCGAGGTCCACGAGGGTTTCCTCGAAGAGGACGTGGGCCATCGCCGCGAGCAGCAGGGCGTCGGTGCCGGGCCGGATCGGGATGTGCCGGTCGGCGAGCTTGGCGGTGCGGGTGCGGCGGGGGTCGACGACGGTGAGGGTGCCGCCGCGGGCCTTGAGCGCCTTGAGCTTGCCGGGGAAGTCGGGGGCGGTGCACAGACTCCCGTTGGACTCCAGGGGGTTGGCGCCGAGCAGCAGCAGGTGGTCGGTGTGGTCCAGGTCCGGTACGGGGATCGCGTTGGCGTCGCCGAACAGCAGCCCGCTGGAGACGTGCTTGGGCATCTGGTCGACCGTGGAGGCGGTGAAGATGCTGCGGGTGCCGAGGCCCGCGAGGAGCACCGGCGGGTAGAGGGCGCCAGCCATGGTGTGCACGTTGGGATTGCCGAGGACGACGCCGACGGAGTTCGGTCCGTACCGCTCGACGACGGTCCGGATGCCGGCGGCGACCGCGTCGAAGGCCTCCTCCCAGGTGGCCTCGCGCAGTTCGCCGTCCTTGCGGACGAGCGGGGTGCGCAGCCGGTCGGGATCCGCGTCGACGGCCCCGAAGGAGGCCCCCTTGGGGCAGATGAACCCGCGACTGAACACGTCGTCGCGGTCACCACGGGCGCCGGTCACCCGGGTGCCCTCGATGGTGAGGGTGAGGCCGCAGGTGGCCTCACAGAGGGGGCAGATGCGCAGGGCGGTGCGGGACACGGGTCCTCCCAGAGGACGGCGGCGACGATGACGCGCGGGATCAGGACCGAGCATACCGAGCGGTATGCCGTGTGGGGAGGGGTGCGGAGACAGACCTGACCGGCGAAGGCGGCGGCAGGGGATCCCGGAGCGACCCGGGCGTCAGTCCAGGACCCGCGCCAGGTACGCCCGCAGCAGCTCCCGCGTCTCCTCGATGATCTTGCCGTCGCCCTCCGGGGTCACCCGGAAGGCCAGGTGGACGAGGGTGTCGGCGGTTTCCACGGCGACGAGGAAGGTACGCCGCAGATCCTCGTCCGGGGCACGGTCGAGATAGCCGGAGAGGAGGTCGGTGAGGCGGTCGGCGACGCGGTGGTTGGGCTCGGCGTAGCGGGAGCCGACCGGGATCTGGTTGCCGAAGTCGACGAGGGAGAACCCGGGGGCGGTGCGCTTCATGGCGAGGTACTCGTCGAGCACGGCGTCCATCGCCGCACGCCAGCCCTCCTCACCGCCGGTCTCCGCGAGGCGCTCGGTGACGCGCTCGGTGTAGCGCTCCAGGTTGCGCTGGGCGAGGGCGTCGGCCATCGCGCGCTTGTTGCCGAAGAAGCGGTAGACCGAGCCGATGGGGACACCGGCGCGCAGGGCGACGGCGCGGGTGCTCAGGGCGTCGTAGCCGACCTCGTCGAGGAGGTCCGCGCAGGCGTCGAGGATCCTGGTCAGCCGTTCGGCGCTGCGCCGCTGTACGGGCGCTCGGCGGAGCGATGTCGCTGGGGGCACGGGCTTCATGATGCCTTTCCGCCGCGGTCCGGGGAAGCTCGCTCCTCAGTACGGAGCACGGGGCACGGCGCGCTCAGCACACCGTTCGCGGTACCGGCGGGTTCCGGCCGCGGGTGCGTGGACGACTGCTCGGCCTCCCCGGAGGCCCCGGAGGCCCCGGAGGCCGAGGAGCCAGAGGGTCCTGACGCCGTGATGTCCGCCGTGCTCTCGACCGGTTCGCCGTTCACGGCCCACACCGTGCCGTCGTCGGCGTACAGGCGCGCGGTGACGTGGTGGGTGCCGTGCGGGACGTAGCGGGCGGAGAGGCGGTACTCCGTGGTGCGCAGGCGGGCGACGGGGTGACCGTCCACGAAGAGGCGGGCGATTCCGCGGCCGGCCACCGCCTCCGCCTTCGCGTCCGCGGGCGAGAGGCGGAAGTCCCGGAGGGTCAGCCGGACGTTCCAGCCGTCGTCGGCGGCGGGCTGCACCTCGATGCCGACGTCGGGTGCGTCCGTCTCGTCCACCTCACGGTAGCGGTGCCCCTCCTTGTCCGTTTCGTCGATGACCTCGCCCACCGGGGAGGGTGAGGCCTCGTTCCTCTGGTTCTGCCGCTCGTCCGCACCGCTGGTGCCACAGCCCGCGGATCCTGTCAGCAGCAGGACACAGACCGCGAGCGCAGCAAGAAGGGCCCGCGTCCACGCCATGCCGGGGAGCGTAGAACACCGGTACGACACCTCGTATCCCCCTGGAGTCTGGGTTCCGGGCGTCCGACGTCCTCCGTGAGGAGGTCGCGCGGCCCTCTTGCGCGGGGGAAACCGCAATCCTACGGTGATGCATAGGAATCAGACCGCAAGGGAGCGATCATGCACGGGGACGCGCGGAAGACCGCCGAGGGACTCACCTACCTCTCCGGTTTCGGCAACGAGCACAGCTCGCAGGCCGTCCCGGGCGCACTGCCCGAAGGCCGCAACTCGCCGCAGCGCGCCCCCCTCGGGCTCTACGCGGAGCAGCTCAGCGGTACGGCGTTCACCGAGCCCCGGGCGCACAACCGCCGCTCGTGGCTGTACCGCATCCGCCCGTCGGCCGCGCACCCGGCGTTCACGCGCACGCACCCCGGCAGGATCCGTACGGCGCCCTTCACGGAGTCCGTGCCGGACCCGAACCGACTGCGCTGGGACCCCCTGCCCGAACCGGCGCAGGGCACCGACTTCCTGGCCGGCCTGTGGACCCTCGGCGGCAACGGCGACGCGACCCAGCGCACCGGCATGGCCGTGCACCTGTACCACGCGAACGCCTCGATGGACCGCGTCTTCAGCGACGCCGACGGCGAGCTGCTGATCGTGCCGGAGCAGGGCGGACTGCTGCTGCGCACGGAGTTCGGGCTGCTGCATGTGGAGCCGGGACATGTGGCGCTGGTTCCGCGTGGGGTCCGCTTCCGTGTGGAGTTGCTGGACGCCGGGTCCGATGGCGCGCAGGGCGCGACGGCCCGCGGCTATGTGTGCGAGAACTACGGCGCCCCCTTCCAGCTCCCCGACCTCGGCCCCATCGGCGCCAACGGCCTCGCCAACGCCCGTGACTTCCGGGCGCCGGTCGCCGCCTACGAGGACGTCGAGGGCCCGGTGGAGGTGGTCAACAAGTTCTGCGGCAACCTCTGGACGGCCACGTACGACCACTCACCCCTCGACGTGGTCGCCTGGCACGGCAACCATGTGCCGTACGTCTACGACCTGCGCCGTTTCAATGTGCTGGGGACCATCTCGTACGACCATCCCGACCCGTCGATCTTCACGGTGCTGACGTCGCCGTCCGACACCCCCGGCCTGGCCGGCGTCGACTTCGTCGTCTTCGCGCCGCGCTGGCTGGTGGGCGAGGACACCTTCCGGCCGCCGTACTTCCACCGGAACGTGATGAGCGAGTACATGGGGCTCATCGAGGGCGCCTACGACGCGAAGACCTCCGGTCCGGGGGGCTTCGTGGCCGGCGGCGGCTCGCTGCACAACATGATGTCGGCGCACGGGCCGGACCGGGACACCTTCGACCGGGCGAGCTCCGCCGAGCTCGGGCCGCAGAAGGTCGACGACGGGCTGGCGTTCATGTTCGAGACGCGCTGGCCGCTCACCCTGACACCGCACGCGGCTCGGGCGGACCATCTGCAACAGGGCTACGACGACGTGTGGCAGGGCCTGGAGCGGCACTTTCGCCCCTTGCACTGAAGATTGCCTACCGGTACGGATGGCCCGTGACCTCCTTCGCCCCGGACTCGATCGTCCTGAACCGCAAGCTGCCGCTCTGGTACCAGGTGTCGCAGTCGCTGCGTGCCTCGATACTGGGCCGCTCACCGCTGGACCCGCTGCGGCTGCCCACCGAGGAGCAGCTGGCGGGGCACTACGGGGTGAGCGTGCTGACCATGCGGCAGGCACTGAAGGAACTGGAGGACGAGGGCCTGATCACGCGCCATCGCAGGCGCGGCACGTTCATCGAGCCGGACGCCCTCAGGGGCGCTCCGGTGCGACTGCTCGGCTCGGTGGACGCCATCGTGGCCCAGCAGTCCGGCATGGCGACCCGGCTGCTCGACCACGGCAAGGCGCCCGTGCCGGCCGAACTCGCCGAGTACTTCCCGGATCTCGCCGAGGTGGCGACGTACCACCGCCTGCGCGGCGACGAGAAGAGCGGCGAGCCGACCAACCACGCCCGCAACTACGTCCGTCCCGAACTCGCGGCGCGCATCGACCCGGACGACCTGGCCCGCTGGCCGATGACCAAGGTGCTCCGGGACGTGGTCGGGGCGGACATCAGCCGCATCACGGACACCGTGCAGGCCCGCCTGGCGGACCCGGAAACGGCCCGCCTGCTCCAAGTCCCGCTGCTCAGCCCGATCCTGCACTACACGGGCGTCACCTACGACACGGACGGACGGGTCCTCGACGCCGCGGTCATCCACTACCGGGGCGACCGCTTCTCCTTCACGGTGACGCTGGACGCCACCTGAGCCGGCTGTCCGCGGCAGGTCGTACGATGCCGTGCGTGACGCACGACGACGCTCCGCCGCTGGCGGACCTCATGCCGTGGTCCGTCGCACCGCCGCGGCTCGGCCGGGCGTGGCCGACGGGCCCCGACGCGGCATCGCTCAGAGCCCGCTGGGACGCCCTGATGAAGGCCGAGGGCCCGGACCGGGAAGCCCTGTTCGAGCCGACCCGCTCACGCACCCTGCGTTCTGCCGTCGGCCGACTGCCGGGCCGCTCCGGCGGCACGGAAAGGCTGGCCCGCGCCTCGGGCCCGTGCCCGGAACCGGTCCGCGTACTGCAGGCGCCCTTCGACGAGCAGTGGCTGATCCCCGATCACCGGCTGATCGACGCGGCCCGGCCCGAGCTGTGGCGGGTGGCGGACGAGCACCAGGTCTTCGTCACGGAGACGCCCGACGGCCCGGGCCCCCTCGTCCACGCCACCTCCCTGCTCCCGCTCCTGCGTCCCGGCCGCGTCCGCCCCCTTTACCGCCGCCCCGGGGGCGAGGAGCCCAACCTCGCACCGGGCCTGCTGGACCACCTGGCCACCCGTCTCGGCCTCTCCCCCACCCCGGCGGACCTGCTGGCCTGGACCGTGACGGCGCTACGCCCCGGCCTCACCGTCCCCCTCACCGAGGACCCCGGGCTCTGGGCGCACGGCGTCGAACTCGGCCACCGCGCCCTGTGGCTGATGCGCCGTGACGGCGACCGCCCGAAACTGCCCGGCGGCCGCCGCCCGTACGTCCGCGCACCCCTGCCCTCCCGGCCGCTGACCCTGCACTACGACCGCGACGAGGAGGCCCTGTACCTCGACGAGGGCCGCATCTCCCCCGTGCCGCCTCAGTCCTGGGACTTCGAGGTGAGCGGAACGCGCGTACTGGAGCAGTGGTTCACGGCCCGCACCGCCCACCCCGAGCCGGGCACGCTGGAGGCGATCCGCCCGGCGACCTGGCCCCAGGCGTGGACGTCGGAGCTGCTGGAGCTGATCACGGTGCTGGCGCTGCTGGCGGAGCTGAGGCCGCGCCAGGAGGAACTGACGGTGACCTCGCCGATCACCGCGCGGGAGCTGCGCGAGGCGGGAGTCCTGCCGGTGCCGGAGGCGGCACGCAGGCCCGCGTCGGTGCTGGACCACCACGAGGAAGGCCCGGAAGGCCAGATCACCCTGATCTGACCGCTCGCCTCCCCAGCCCCTAGCCCCTCGGCTCGAAGGCGTCCAGGACCCGCTGGAGCGCCCGTTCGAACACCGCCTCCAGGTCGATCGGCCCCGAGTCCTCCATGAAGGCCGCCGCCAGCCGCGGATAGGCGCCGGTGGCCACCTGGCTGCCGAGGTAGGCGATCCGGACCGCGTTCTCCTCCTCCTCGGACCAGGGCATGGAGCGGGTGCGCTCGGCGGTGGCGAGCTCGTTCGCGGTGTACGTCGTCACGACGCCGTTGAGCAGCGCGACCAGCTCCATCTTGACGCTGTACGGCTGCTCGAGCGGTTCGAGGCAGGCCAGGCAGTGCTCCAGATAGCGCAGGGTGTTGGGGCTGAAGCCGTAGACCCCCGCCATCAGGCGCGGCACCCACGCGTGGCGGCGCATGATGGCGCGGGTCTCATGGGCGTTGCGCAGCATGTCGGCGCGCCAGTCGCCGGAGGGCTCGCGCATCTCGTGCTCGGCGCCGATGGCGTCGAGCATCAGCTCGTACAGGTCCTCCTTGCGCGGCACGTAGTTGTACAGCGACATCGTTCCGCAGCCCAGTTCGGCCGCGACGTGGCGCATCGAGACGCCGTCCAGCCCCTGAGCGTCGGCGATCCGCACGGCCGCCGCCGCGACGTCGGAGCGCGTGAACGCCGGTTTCGGCCCCCGGCCCGCCCGCTCGGGACGGGCCCAGATCACTTCGGGTACGGCCGCTCGGCCCGCCATCGATCATCACCTCGTCCCCCATCCTAGTTACGTACAGCGTACGTAGTGCGCTATGGTCGGGACATGACTTCTACGTACGCTGTACTTAGTGAAGGTCTGGAGAAGCGGTTCGGTGGCGTCCACGCCCTGCGCGGCCTGGATCTCGCGGTGGCCACCGGCACGGTCTGCGGGATCCTCGGACCGAACGGGGCCGGCAAGACCACGGCGGTGCGACTGCTCACCACGCTGCTCCGCCCCGACGCGGGCTCCGCGCGGATCGCCGGGCACGACCTCGTACGGGAGGCGGCGGCGGTACGGCGCAGCATCGGCGTCACCGGGCAGTACGCGTCGGTGGACGGGGACCTGACCGGGCGCGAGAACCTGCGTCTGTTCGCCCGGTTGCACCGGGTGCGGGGGCCGGCCGAGCGGGCCGGCGAGCTCCTGGACCGCTTCGGGCTGACCGAGGCCGCCGACCGGTCCGCGTCCACCTACTCGGGCGGCATGCGGCGCCGGCTGGACCTGGCGGCGAGCCTGATACGCCGCCCCGAGGTGCTGTTCCTGGACGAGCCGACCACCGGACTCGACCCCTCCAGCCGGCACCTGATCTGGGACGCCGTGCGCGACCTCACGGCCCACGGCACGACCGTGCTGCTGACCACGCAGTACCTCGAGGAGGCCGACCAACTCGCCGACGACATCGCCCTGGTGGACCAGGGGCGGGTCGCCCACACGGGCTCGCCGGCCCAGCTCAAGTCCCTCATCGGAACCCATGTCGAGGTCGTCGTCGCGGACCCGGACGTCCTGGCGAAGGCGGCGGCCGTGCTGGACCAACTCACCGGGACCCAGCCCTCGTTCGACCACGAGCGGAACGCCGTCGGCGCGGTCAGCCGCGACTCGACACTCACGCTCCCCCGCCTGGTGCGCGAACTGGACGCGGCGGGTGTGCCGTTGCTGGACGCGAGCCTGCGCCCGCCGACCCTCGACGACGTGTTCCTCCGGCTGACCGACGACGACAAGGAGCGTGCGGCATGACCACACTGGCCTACGACGGGACGGCGATGCTGGGCCGCCAGCTGCGGCGGATGCGGAACAACCCGGGGCTGCTGGTCCTGACCCAGACCATGCCGATCAGCATGCTGCTGTTCTTCGGCTACGTCTTCGGCAGCGCGCTCGCCATGCCGGGCGAGGAGTACCGCGCGTTCCTGCTGCCGGGCCTGCTGGTGGCGACGGCCGCGAACGGGATCATGACGGGGATGTTCCAGGCGGCCGGGGACACCCACCGGGGCGTGATGGACCGCTTCCGTACCCTGCCGATGAGCCGGGCGGCCGTACCGCTCGGGCAGGCGGTCGCGGACCTGGTCGTCACGGCGGCCGGTACCGTTCCGCTGCTGCTGGTCGGCCTCGCGGTGGGCTGGCGCGTGGAGGGGAGCGCCCTTGAGGCGGTGGGCGCCTTCGGTCTGCTGCTGCTGTTCCGGTTCGCCACCACCTGGATCGGCATCTTCCTGGGCCTGCTCACCCGGAGCGAGGAGGCCGCGGGCCAGCTGGGCGGCGCGACCTTCCTGCTGCCGCTGCTGTCCAACGCGTACATCCCGGCCGACGGCCTGCCGGGCTGGCTGCGGACGGTCGCCGAGTGGAATCCGATCAGCGCGGTGACGACGGCTCTGCGGGACCTCTTCGGCAACGCCCCGATACCGGAGGGGGCGGCCTGGCCGGTGGCGCATCCCGTCGCCGGGTCGCTGGCCTGGTGCGCAGTGCTCCTGGCGGCGTTCGTGCCGCTCGCCGTGCACCGGTACGCGCACGGCGAGCGCTGAACTCGCGGACCTGCGGGGTTGAACGCGGGGGCGACGGGAGGAAAGGGAAGGAACGTATCCGCGCTCGGCGACCACACCTGGACGCCGCTGCATGCCGTGGGGATGACGGACGACGGGATCGCAGCACTGCCCGGAGCGGTGTGGTCGCCTGAGCGCGGATCAGGAACGTCTGAGCGGAAGACTCAGCGGTCGCCGAACAGCGAACGGCGCAGTCGGCGCAGTGGCGCGAAGAGCAGGACGCGGCTCACTCGCGCACCCCTGGGGCTGCGCTCGCGCGGGGTGTCACGTGCGGTCAGCTCACGCATCAACGAGGTCGCCTCAACCGTCTCCCGTTGCGGGACGGCAGGACCGCCCAGTACCGAGAGATGGCGGTCGAGGCGCGAACTGGTCGCGCTGCTCCCGCAGGTGATCGCAGGGACACGTGCCCTGCTGCGTACCGTTATCTGTTCCATGTCACTCCCCACCCGTACGAGTCCACCCGGCCCGGGCAGGGTAACCCTATCGCCCCCTCGGGGCACTCGTGTATCGCGGTCACAGGATTCACCTTCCCTGTAAGCAGGTTGACGACTCCTCTTTGATCACTCTCCGAATCCAACTGATTTCAGGGCGAGTTGGACAACCGGCTGAGTAGTGGGTTGCGGTGAGCCACCGTCGGGCTCGACGGTCACAGCGAGTGACGTGGCGGCGGTGTCGAGACCGGACGCGACCAAGGGCGTGTCGTCGTCGAAGAGCCCGAGGGAGCGCGGTTGCGCGTCGGGGCGCATGAGCCACAGTTGGCGCACGCGATCGCTCGGCAGGTCGCCGTACCCGCTCAGGGTGACGACCGCGCTTCCCTCGGATGCGGACGCGATCACTCCGATTCTGCGGCCGTCGGCGTCCTGCCCCGTCGTCGCACGCGCGTCGGGGGCCGCGAGAACGTGGGCGATCTCACGCGCCTGGGCCCGCTCGGCGTTCAGTCGGTCCTCCGTCTGCCCCGCCTGTACGGCGAACAGGGACGCGACCACGAGGGCCGCGGCGGCGGTGGCCGTCGCCAAGGGCACGAACAGGGGGATCCGCCGCCGCTCACGTACGCGCGGCGGCGGCTGCACGCCCCACACGTGCGGCGGCAACTGGGGCGTACGCGCGCGTGCCGCCGCCTCCTGCCGGGGGGCGGTCACCTGCGGAGTCGCGCGTACGGCGGCCAGCACCCGCTCGCGCATCGCGGGCGGCGGCGCCGCGGCCTCCGACCAGGCGAGCCGGACGGCGTCCTCGGCCATCGCGCGCACCTCGGCGGTGCAGCTGTCGCACTTCTTCAGGTGCTTCTCGAAACGGCGTCGCTCGTCGGGTTCGAGGGCGTCCAGGGCGTAGGGCGCGGCCAGGGAGTGGACGTCCTCTCGGCGAAAAAGACTCATGCCACACCTCCCAGGCAGTCGCGCATGCGGGTCAGTCCGTCACGCATCCGCGTCTTCACCGTGCCGAGCGGCAAGGAGAGACGCTCGGCCACTTCACGGTACGTATACCCCTCGTAATAAGCGAGGGTGACGGACTGGCGCTGCAGGGCCGTGAGCCGGTTCAGGCAGCGGCGCACCAACTCGCGTTCGAGGCCGGCCTCGACCTCCTCGGTGACCTGGTCGAAGGCGGGGTGATGGGCCCGCCGGGCCTCCCGCTGCTCGCGCTCGCCGGCCGCGCGGGCGCTGCGCACCCGGTCGACGGCCCGGCGGTGGGCGAGGGTGAGCACCCACGACAGGGCGCTGCCCCGCCCCGGGTCGAACCGCCCCGCGGACCGCCAGAGTTCCAGCAGCACCTCCTGTGACACCTCCTCCGACTGCGCCGGATCCCGTACGACCCGTCTCACGAGCCCGAACACGGGCCCGGACACCAGCCCGTACAGCTCCTCGAACGCCCTCTGGTCACCGTTCGCCACGAGGACCAGAAGCTCGTCCGCCTCCACCCCGGCTCCCCCTCTCCGCACACCGCACCCTGCCCGCCCCGTCCCACGCGGTATTCGCAACGAACACACCTCCGGATGGGGTTACGGATCAGCGGGCCGAAAGCGCGGGTCAGCAGGCAGAAAAAGTCTTTTCAGATTCGACCAATCCGGCCCCACCCCCGCTCCGAATCACCCGGCGTCAGGCAAGTTGGACTGAGGACGGACGGCATGACACCTATCTCCAGGAGCGGTGCGGGACGCAAGCACCTCGCGACCCTCGTATGTGGTGCGCTGGCCGCCGGCGGGCTCGCAGCCGCCGGCGTGGCCGCGCTGGAACCGGGGGCGGCCGCCGCCTCCAGCCACCGGGAGGCTCCCCTGATCTCGGGGCAGCCCCAGTACGACAACACGGACGTGTACGCGTTCGTCAGCCCGGACAAGCCGGACACGACGACGATCGTGGCGAACTGGATCCCCTTCGAGGAGCCGGCCGGCGGTCCGAACTTCTTCCCGTTCGCGGAGGACGCGCAGTACGACATCCACATCGACAACAACGGTGACGCGCAGGGTGAGCTGCTGTACCGCTTCACCTTCAAGACGCACGTCAAGAACAAGAAGACGTTCCTCTACAACACCGGGCCGGTCGAGAGTCTGGACGACCCGGACCTCAACATCACGCAGACGTACGACATCGACCTGGTGAAGCTGAAGGACCAGCACCTGGTGTCGAAGACGAAGGTCGCCGACGACGTGCCGGTGGCACCGTCGAACGTCGGCAAGGCGTCCATGCCGGACTACGCCAAGCTGCGCGAGCAGGCGGTGCACGAACTGCCCGGCGGCTCGACGACGTTCGCCGGCCAGGCCGACGACCCGTTCTTCCTGGACCTGCGCGTCTTCGACCTGCTGTACGGCGGGAACCTCACCGAGGTCGGCAACGACACGCTCAAGGGCTACAACGTCAACTCCATCGCCCTCCAGGTCCCGACCCACATGATCACCGAGTCGGCCGAGCAGCCGATCGTCGGCATCTGGTCGACCACCCAGCGCAAGAACGCCCAGGGCTACTACTCCCAGGTCTCGCGCCTGGGCATGCCGCTGGTCAACGAGGTCGTCAACCCCATCAAGGACAAGGACAAGTTCAACGCGTCCGCGCCCTGGGACGACGCCCAGTTCCTCAAGAACGTGACCAACCCGGAGCTGCCGAAGCTCATCGAGGCGATCTACAAGATCGACGCACCCGACGAGCCGCGCAACGACCTCGTCGACGTCTTCCTCAAGGGTGTCAAGGGCCTCAACCAGCCGCCGCACGTGGTCGCGGCCGAGGAACTGCGCCTGAACACCTCGATCAAGCCGGTCGCCGAGCCCAAGCGCCTCGGCGTCCTCGACGGCGACAACGCGGGCTTCCCGAACGGACGCCGCCTCACCGACGACGTCATCGACGCCTCGCTCCAGGTCGTCGAGGGTGAACTGCTCGGCGCCAAGAACGACCTGGGTGACGCCGTCGACAAGAACGACAAGGACTTCGAGAAGGCCTTCCCGTACGTCGCCCTCCCGACCGAGGGTTCACGCGGCCCGCTCGCCAAGGGCACGACCGACGGCGCCGACGTCCGCAGCCAGATCGGCGACGCCCTCCAGCCGGCCGGTGCGGGCGGATCCGACGACACCACCCTCATCGCCGCCTCCGCGGGCGCCGGTGCGGGCGGAATCCTCCTGATCGGCACGGCCCTCATGTGGTGGCGCCGGATGAGGAGCCGGGCGTACTGATCCGTACTCCCCACCGACTGGCGCGGCCCGCACCCAACCATCCCCCACGGCGCGGGCCGCGCCGCCACTTCCCTGCACAGCGAGCCGACCGAGGAGAGGGCATGGCCCGGCGTACGAACGACAGCGCACCGGACGACACCCAGGGCGCAGAACCGACGACGCTGCCGGAGCGCGGGCTGGGCGTGGACGCGGAGCCGGGACACGAGGGCGGTGTGGGTATGGGCGCGGGGCCGGAACGAGAAGACGGTGCGGCGATGAACGCGGGGCCAGGACACGAAGGCGGTGCGGCTGTCAGCCCGGCGCCGGAACACGAAGGCGGTGCGGCCGCGGCTGCAGTGCCGGTGATCGTGGTCGGGGCGAGTGCGGCCACCGTGCCGGGGACGGGCGCCGGCCCGGATCCTGTGACCGCGCCAACCGCCCTCGATCCGGAGCAAGCCGCGCCGAACGCAGCCGAGCCGGACGCGAAAGGCACGCCGGAGACCGCCCCGCCGCAAGCAAAGGGCACCCTCGAGACAACCCCGCCGAAACCCGAGGTCGAACCGGGAGCAGCCCAGCCGCAGAGCGCGACCCGGACGGAGGCAGACGCCTCGTCGACGGGTCTTCGGCCTGCCGGCCAAGCCGTGCCGGACGCCGCCGCGTCGAAGGCCGGGCCTTGGGCCGGAACGCGCGACGCGCCGGAAGCCCAGTCCGTCCCGGAGGCACCCGACTTGGCGACCGAGGTCCGGTCGGACGCCGAGGGCACGCCGAAGGCGGCTCAGCCGAAAGCCGGGGCTGACGCGGAAGCGGCCCAGCCGTCCAGCGCAACCCGGCCGGAGGCGGAAGCCGCAGCGGGCCCTCGGACTGGTACCCGAGCCGCGCCGGAGGCGAGTCGGTCCGCCCAGGGGTCCGAGATCGTCGCCGTCGAAGAGCGCGTCGCCGCCGTGCGGCGGGTCGGGGCTGCCGGGCGGCGTTGGCGAGGCGCTCAACTCGCCGGGTGCGCGGTGCTGTTGGCCATCGCGTTCACCGCCGGTTCCGTGGCCGTCGGTGCCGTGCGGGACGGCGGGACGGCGGTGGTCGCCTCGGCACCCGCCGCCGTGTCGCCCGAACTGCTCACCGGGGGTGATCTCGACGCGAGCATCACCGCGCTGCAGGCTCACCTGCGGTCGCAGCCACGGGACTTCGGCGGCTGGGCGACCCTCGGTCTCGCCTATGTCGAGCAGGCCAGGACCAAGGGCGACCCGTCCCGCTATCCGCAGGCCGAGCGAGCACTGAAGCGTTCCCTCGGCCTGAAGCCGGACAATGTCCAGGCCCTGGCAGGCCGTGCCGCCCTCGCCGCGGCCCGGCACGACTTCGAGGACGCGCTGACGTACGCGGACCAGGCGCTGAAGCAGAACCCCTACAGCGAGCGCGCCCTGTCCTCCCGTATCGACGCACTGGTCGAACTCGGGCATTACGACGACGCGGCGAAGGCCGCCGACCTCGCGGACGCCCGCCGGCCGGGCATCCCGGTCTTCACGCGGTACGCGTACGTCCACGAACTGCGCGGCGACGTGGCCACCGCGCGGCGGGTGCTGGAGCAGGCGCTCGCCTCCGCCACCACCCCCGCAGACGTGGCGTACGTGGCCACCGCCCTCGGTCAACTCGCCTGGAACCAGGGCGAGTACGAGACGGCACTGACCCACTACGCTCGTGCCCTCGCCGCCGACGACACCTACCTGCCCGCCCTGGAGGGCCGCGCCCGCACCCAGGCCGCGAGCGGCGACCGGGCCGATGCGATCAAGGGGATGGAGGCCGTCGTGGCCCGTTTCCCGCTGCCCGGCCCGCTCGTCGGGCTCGGCGAGCTGTACGAGGCCCGCGGCGCCGAGGGCGACCGGGCCAAGGCAGGCGACCAGTACGCCCTCGTGGACGCCTGGACGGCACTCGCCCGCGCCGGCGGTGTCAACGCCGACCTCGACACCGCGCTCGCCGCCGCCGACCACGGCGACAAGGCCGAGGCCCTGCGCGCCGCCCGCGCCGAATGGGCCCGCCGCCACACCGTGCACACCGCGGACGCCCTCGCCTGGGCCCTGCACGTCAACGGCCGCGACGAGGAGGCCCTGCCGTACGCCCGCCGGGCCACGGCCACCGGCTACCGCAACGCCGCCTTCCTGTACCACCGCGGCGTGATCGAACACGCCACGGGCAACGAGAAGGACGCCCGCAGCCACCTGAAGGCGGCCCTGGACCTCAACCCCGGCTTCTCGCCCCTGGGCGCCCGTGAGGCCCGTAACACGCTGGAGGCCGCCAAGTGAAGCCCCGACCCCGGTCCCAGCCCCGTCGACGCGTCCTCGCCTCCGCCGCGGCCGTCCTCGCGGCGGCCGGCGCGCTCGTGCTCGTCCCCTCGGGCACGGCCGGCGCCCACCCCCTCGGCAACTTCACCGTCAACCACTACGACGGCCTCGTCACCACCCCCGGCGCACTGCGCGTCGACCACGTCGAGGACCTCGCCGAGATCCCGGCGACCCAGGCCGGGCCGGACATCGAGAAGCTGGGCATGACCGAGTGGGCCCGGCAGCGGTGTGCGCGGGCCGCCGGCGACAGCCGGGTCACGGTCGACGGCCGTACGGTCGTCCTCACCGCGCAGAGCAGTCACGCGCGTTTGCGCCCCGGCCAGGCCGGCCTGGACACCCTCCGCGTGGAGTGCCGCCTCACCGCACCGCTCCCCGAGGACGACACCGTCACCCTCGGCTTCCGCAGCGCGGCCACGGACGCCGGCCCCGGCTGGCGGGAGATCACCGCGCGCGGCGACCGCACGACGCTCACGGAGTCGGACGTACCGACGAAGTCGCTGTCCGGCGAGCTGACCACGTACCCCGAGGAGTTGCTCTCCTCCCCCGCCGACACGACGACCGCAGCCCTGCGCGTACGGCCCGGCGGCCCGGCCCTCGTCGAGGAGCAGGGGGACGCGCCCGCCGCCTCCGTCCTGCCGCGCGGCGCCGACCGCTGGACCCGGGCCCTGGACTCCCTGGTCGCCCGCCACGACCTCACCGTCGGTTTCGCCGCCCTCGCCCTCCTCATCGCCGTCGCCCTCGGCGCCATGCACGCCCTCGCACCGGGCCACGGCAAGACCCTGATGGCCGCCGTGGCCGCCGCCCGAGGAGGCAAGGCCCGGATGAAGGACGTCCTGCCCCTCGCCGCCTCGGTGACGGTCACCCACACCCTCGGTGTGGTCGCCCTCGGACTGCTGGTCACGGCCGGCTCGGCGGCGGCGCCCTCGGTGATCGCGTGGCTGGGCGTCGCGAGCGGCGTCCTGGTGACGGTGGCGGGCGCGACCCTGGTGCGACGGGCCTGGCGAAACCGACAGCATGCCCACGGACACGCCCACCCGCACGACCACAGCCACGATCACGATCACGACCATCCGCATCCCCACGACCACGGACATCCGCACCCGCACCCGCACGACAGCGAGCACGCCCCCGAGCGCACGCCGGTCCTGGTCGGCGCCCACGGCCAGGCCACTCCCTCCGGCCGCGCACACGAGCACCCGCGTCCGCACCCACACCCCCATGACAGCCACGACCACAGCCACGACGACCACCACGAAAGCGACCGCCCCCACAGCCACCCCCACGCCGTCGAGCACACCCACGGCGGCTTCACCCACACCCACGCCACCGCCCCCACTCTCCGCGGCACGATCCTCCTCGGCTTCGCCGGCGGCCTCGTGCCCAGTCCGTCCGCGGTCGTCGTGCTCGTCGGCGCGGCGGCGCTCGGCCAGGCCTGGTTCGGGCTGCTGCTCGTCGTGGCGTACGGCGTCGGGCTCGCCCTCACCCTCACCGCGGCCGGCTTCGCGGTCGTCAAGCTGGGTACCGGGGTGACCCGGGTGCTGGACGGACGCCCGCGCTGGACGAACAGCCCGCTGACGGCCCTGGTCCGCCGGACGGCACCGCTGGGGTCGGCGCTCGTCGTCGTGGCCCTTGGGGCCGGACTGGTGCTCAAGGGGGCGGCATCCGCACTCGGCTGAGCTACTTTTGTGGAGATATCTCGCGGATGCGAAGAGGGGGAGCCCGTGTCCGAAGAACCGGGCAGTGAACGTCTGATCGCGGGCCGCTACCGTCTCCTTGCCCCGCTCGGCGAGGGCGGCATGGGAACGGTGTGGCGGGCCCGTGACGAGTTGCTCAACCGCGAGGTCGCCGTCAAGGAGGTGCGCGCGCCCTCCGGACTGCCCGGCGCCGACATCGAGCGGATGTACGCACGGCTGGAGCGGGAGGCGTGGGCGGCGGCCCGGATCTCCAGCCCCAACGTGGTGACGGTCTACGACGTGGCCACGCAGGACCACCGCCCCTGGATCGTCATGGAGCTGGTCCGCGGCATCTCGCTGGCCGAGCTCCTGGAGGCCGAGGGCCCACTCGCCCCGCAGCGTGCCGCCCATATCGGCGCGGACGTGCTGGCCGCGCTGCGGGCCGCGCACGAGGCCGGGGTGCTGCACCGGGACGTGAAGCCGGCCAACGTCCTGCTGTCGAACGACGGACGCGTGGTGCTCACCGACTTCGGCATCGCCATGGTCGAGGGCAGTTCCGCGCTGACGATGACCGGCGAGGTCATCGGCTCGCCCGAGTTCCTGGCACCGGAGCGGGCGCTGGGCCGCACGCCCGGCCCGGAGTCCGATCTGTGGTCGCTGGGCGTGCTGCTGTACGCGGCGGTCGAGGGCAGCTCGCCGTTCCGTCAGAACACGCCGCTCAGCACCCTGCGCGCGATCGTCGACGAGGAGCTGCCGCCGCCGCGCCGGGCCGGTCCGCTCGCCCCCGTGATCGAGGGGCTGCTGCGCAAGGAGCCGTCGGAGCGGCTGCCCGCGGACCGGGCCGAGCAGGATCTGCGGGTGATCGGCGCGGGAGGCACGCTCCGCGGGGACGCCATACAGGCCTCCCCCTACGCGCCGACGACGGCCGCGCACCAGCAGCCGTCGTACCCGCCGACCCACCCGCCGAGCCGCGACCAGTCGCCGCCGACGGGTCCGGTCCCGCCTCCCTGGACGCAGTCCGGGGGCACGGCCACCACGGACCGGCGGCCGCATCGCAACCGCCGCGCCGCCGTCGTCCTGATCGCGGGCATCGCCGTGCTCGCGCTGGCCGTCGCCGGACTGATGTACGCCCTGCTGAACAACGACGAGGGCAAGGAGGCCGGGGGCCCCAAGAACGAGTCGTCCGGTCTGAGTTCGCCGTCGGTGAGCGACCCCGACCGAAGTGACTCGGCGGAGCCGACCCGCTCCCCGAGTCCGAGCCCGAGCAGCAGCCCCACGAGCGCCGCGCCGTCCCCGTCGGTGAAGGTCACGCTGGCCGGTTCGCACACGGAGTACACCGGCACCTGCCCGCCCCCGCAGGGCGAGGCGCCCGCCTTCACCGCGACGCTCACGGTGGGCAGCCTGCCGTCGGAGGTGACGTACCGCTGGGTGTCCAAGGACGGCCAGATCATGGATCAGGGGTGGAAGACCCTCTCGTTCCCGAAGGGCGGCGGCCTGACCAAGCAGGACACCGCGTTCGTGACGACGAACGACGAGAGCGGCAGCCTGGAGAACGAGATCAGTGTCGAGGTGCGCTCGCCGGTGGAGACGACGTCCAACTCGGTGCCGTTCTCGGTGACCTGTGTGACGGAGACCCCGTCGGACGGGGCCTCCGCTTCCACGTCGCCGTCGCCCTGAGGGGTTAGGCCTGGGCGTTGAACACCGGCAGGTAGCCGCCGGACTGTCCGGCCGCCGTCGGGTGGTACGAGTCGCCGACGTTCAGCCAGTTGAGGCTGTTCAGCCAGGAGCTGCCGGAGCAGATCTCGTGGCCGGCGAAGGTGGTGCGGACGTCACCGAAGGCGTACCCGAAGTTGGCGGCACGCTTGGCGATGGCGGTGTCGAGGTAGTCGGCCGCGTCGTTGATCGCCTTCCGCTTGGTCTCGGAGAGGCCGACGCAGGTGGTGCCGAGCTTGTAGAAGCGGGGGTAGCCGAGCACGACCACGCGGGCGGCCGGTGCCTTGGAGCGGATCGCCGAGTAGACGCTGTCGAGCTTGCCGGGCAGCGTCGAGTCGACGTACGCCTTCGCGGTGTTGATCCGGGACAGGCAGGAGCTGTCGGACTGGAGCACACAGGTCGTCATGACGTCGGCGAAGCCTGCGTCGTTGCCTCCGACGCTGATCGAGACGAGGGCGGTGGCGGCGCTGAGCGGGGTGAGTTGATTGGCGAGAACATCACCCGTTCGGGCGCCCGAGCAGGCGGTGAAGTCGAACGACGAGGGTGAATGGGCGGCGGCCCAGAGGTAGGGATAGGCCTTCGTGCTGCGCTTGCAGTCGCCGCTCGCGGACAGGTAGCTGCCCGCTCCCACTCCGGAGGAGTAGGAGTCGCCGAGCGCCACATACCCGCCGGGTGCGGCGAGTTGGGCTGCCTGCGCGGTCGTGGCCCCGGTGAGGGCTGTGCCGACGGCCAGGAGGAGCGAGCCGACGTATGCGGCAAATCGGGAACGTCTCATGGAACCTCCCTTTAGCAGGATCTCTGCCACAACCGTCGTAGCAACTACGCGTGTTGACGGGAAGTGTTCATGCCAAGACTTTTCGGACGCGTTCATGACACGTTTCATTACGCGTCCATGACAAACGCGTGACAGGGCGTCAAGTCCCTTGATCTACACCCGTAGACCACTGACTCTTTACTCAGCCATGGAACGGAACGCGACGCTCCACGGCCGTGTGCGCGACGAACGCGCGCACCCCCCACAGACGCGCGCCCCACCCAGGCCCGCGTCGCCTATGAGGAGGACTCCCTCGAATGGCACAACTGCGTAGCAAGAAGGTCCGGCTCGCCGCGATAACCAGCCTGGCGACCGCCGCCCTCGTGGGCGGGCTCACCGCCCTCCCCGCCCAGGCCGCCCCGGCCGAAGGCAAGGTCCTGGCCGCCGGCTCCCCCACGGCGATCAAGGACAGCTACATCGTCACGCTCAAGAAGGACGCCGGCTTCAAGGCCTCCTCGAGCGAGGGCAAGAGCCTGATCAAGGAGTACGGCGGCTCGGTCGGCAAGACGTTCGGCGCCGCGCTGAACGGCTACACCGCCACCCTCTCCGCCGCCGAGGCCAAGAGACTCGCCGCCGACCCGTCGGTGGCCGTCGTCGAGCAGAACCAGCGCGTCCAGCTCACCGACACCACCCAGTCCAGCGCGCCCTGGGGCCTGGACCGCATCGACCAGACCTCGCTGCCGCTGTCCGGCACGTACACCTACCCGGACACCGGCGGCAGCGGTGTGACGGCGTACGTCATCGACACCGGTGTGCGCATCACCCACTCCCAGATCAGCGGCCGTGCCTCGTACGGCTACGACGCTGTCGACGGCGACACCACCGCCTCCGACGGCAACGGCCACGGCACCCATGTGGCCACCACCATCGCGGGCTCGACCTACGGCGTCGCCAAGAAGGCGAAGATCGTGGCGGTCCGGGTGCTCGACAACGCCGGCTCCGGCACCACCGCCGGTGTGATCGCGGGCATCAACTGGGTGACCAACAACCACTCGGGCCCCTCGGTCGCCAACATGTCGCTCGGCGGCGGCGCCTCCACCACCCTGGACACGGCGGTCGCCAACTCCATCGCGAGCGGCGTGACCTACGCCGTCGCGGCCGGCAACAGCAGCGCCAACGCCTCCTCGTACTCCCCGGCCCGGGTCGCCTCGGCGATCACGGTCGGCGCCACCACCAGCACCGACGCCAGGGCCAGCTACTCGAACTACGGCTCGGTCCTGGACATCTTCGCCCCCGGCTCCTCCATCACGGCGGGCTGGTACACCAGCGACACCGCGACGAACACCATCTCCGGCACCTCGATGGCGACCCCGCACGTCGCGGGCGCCGCCGCGGTCTACCTGGCGAACCACACCTCGTCCACCCCGGCCCAGGTCGCCACGGCCCTCGTCAACGGCTCGACCACCGGCAAGGTCACCAGCCCGGGCACCGGTTCCCCGAACCGCCTGCTGAAGATCGTGCCGTGAGCACCGAAGCGCCAACTCGCTTGATCTGAACGACCGTTCCCCGGAGACGCGGGCCGTCTCCGGGGAACGCGGGTACCAAGTGGGCCACCGACCGGTACGTCCGGCTTCGGCATCTTGACGGCCCCCGCGCGACTGAGCGACATTGAAGCCCGGCATCCGGCGCTTCGGGGGGCAAAGTCGCCAATGCAGTCCATACGTGGCAAGACATCTTCAACAGCGTCGACGGACGGCGCCGAGGGGGCGCGGCCAGGACCGGGGAGGGACCTGGCTCCGCTGCTCGCGGGCGCCGCGACGGCCGTCGGGGGGTTCGGCGCGGTCCTGGCACTCGCCGGCTCCGACTCACCCCTGCGCGGCCCGCTCACCCTGTTCTTCCTGCTCGTGGCGCCCGCCGCGGCCATCGGCGCCGCACTGCGCGGCCTGGAACCCTTCGGCCGGACCATCGCCGCGCTCGCCGGTTCGGTCGTCGTCAACATGCTGGTGGCCCAGGCCATGCTGGCCCTGCACAGCTGGTCGGTGCGCGGCGGGATCGTGGCGGTGACCGCGATCAGCTGCGTGCTCCTCCTGCTGGTTCTGCTCCGCCGGCCGCGTGGCCGTACGACGACAAGGCAGGGCATCTGACGTGGACATCAGCGTGTACCGCCCCGGCGAGCTGAGCGCGGCCGACCGGACGGCGTGGACGGCGATGCAGTCCAAGGCCCATCTGCTGGGCTCCCCGGAGCTGGCGAACCCGTTCTTGTCCCCGGAGTTCGCGCTCGCGGTGGGCCGCTACCGGCGCGGGGTACGGATCGCGGTGGTGCGGGAGGCCGGCGAGGTCGCCGCGTTCTTCCCGTACCAGCGGACCGCCACCGGCATCGGCCGGGCGATCGGGCTCGGCATCTCCGACGCCCAGGGCGTGGTGCACCGGCCCGGGTTCGCCTGGGACGCCCGGAAGCTGCTGAAGGCCTGCGGGCTCGCCCTGTGGGAGTTCGACCACCTGGTGGAGGGCCAGCGGGCGTTCGAGGCCGACGCCACCGGCACCTTCCCGTCGCCCGTGATGGACGTGGACCAGGGCTACGAGGCCTACCTGACCCAACTCCGGTCACAGTCACCGAAGTTCACCCGCACCACGCTGGCCAAGGAGCGCAGGCTCGGCCGGGACGCGGGCGAGGTGACGTACGTGCACGACGAACGCGATCCGGCGGCCCTGCGCACCCTGATGAACTGGAAGTCCGCGCAGTACCGCAGGACGGGGCGCAGCGACCGCTTCGCGCACGACTGGATCACCCGGCTCGTGCAGCACCTGTTCCACACGCGTTCCGAGTCGTTCGCGGGGATCCTGTCCGTGCTGTACGCGGACGGCAAGCCGATCGCCGCGCACTTCGGGCTGCGCACCGAGCGGGTGCTCGCGTGCTGGTTCCCGGCCTACGACCCGGCGTTCTCCAAGTACTCCCCCGGCCTGGTGCTGCATCTGCGGATGGCCGAGGCGGCGGCCGCCGACGGCATCGCCTATCTCGACCTGGGGCGGGGTCAGAAGGAATACAAGGACTCCCTGAAGACACGTGAGCTGCAGGTGTCCGAGGGATGGGTGACCAGGCGTCACCCGGTGGCGGTCGGACATCGCGTCCGCCGCGCTCCGGTGCGGGCACTGCGCAACGCGGTGGTGTCCCGGCCGGAGTTGTTCGAACCGGCCGACAAACTGCTCAAGCGGGCGGGAAAGATCCGCTCGTCCCGTCGGTAACGGTCAAACCAACAAAAACGTGAGGCCTCGTTCCAGGTCTTGCCATACGGGTTCAATCGTCAATACCGTCGTACATCTCACCCGCATCGGTCCATCATCAAGCGGCTCTAGGGGAGGGCTCAAGGACCGCGATGGCCCGGCGCGGGGCGCGGTAGGGGGGTGCCGTGCTCGGTGACCGTACTTGTGACCGAGTCGTGCCGCGCGGTCGGCAGCCGTTGTCGGAGGCCGGCCAGCTTTGCCAGCTCACCCGGTGGGTGCGGAGTTCCATTCCGTGGTGCCGTGGGTGAGAAACCCCCCTTTCGAACCGGACACATAGCCGGGCCGCCCAGGGGCGGGCGGTCCACCGGACGAGAGGGACCAGACTCATGAGCTTCGACCTGCGACCGGCCACATCGGGCCAGGACGCCTTCGTGACCAGCCATTACCGACCGATCTCCTCTCACCTGGCCATCGCGCCGCCGGTGAGCGTGGTGATTCCCGCCATGAACGAGGCGGAGAATCTCCCCTACGTCTTCAAGACCCTTCCGGACTGGATCCACGAAGTGGTCCTGGTGGACGGCAACTCCACCGACAACACCGTCGACGTCGCCCGCGAGCTGTGGCCCGACGTCAAGGTCGTCGAACAGCGCGGCAAGGGCAAGGGCGACGCCCTGATCACCGGGTTCAACGCCTGCACCGGCGACATCATCGTGATGGTCGACGCGGACGGCTCGGCCGACGGCAACGAGATCGTCAGTTACGTCTCCGCCCTCGTCTCGGGCGCGGACTTCGCCAAGGGGTCCCGCTTCGCCAACGGCGGCGGCACCGACGACATGACCTTCATCCGCAAGCTCGGCAACTGGGCGCTGTGCACCACCGTCAACCGCAAGTTCGGCGCCCGCTACACGGATCTCTGCTACGGCTACAACGCGTTCTGGCGGCACTGCCTCGACAAGATCGACCTCGACTGCACCGGTTTCGAGGTCGAGACCCTGATGAACATCCGGGTCGTGAAGGCAGGGCTCAAGGTGCAGGAGATACCGAGCCACGAGTACCTCCGCATCCACGGCACCAGCAACCTGCGGGCCGTGCGGGACGGGATCAGGGTGCTCAAGGTGATCCTGCGGGAGCGCTCCAACCGGCGTGCCCTGCGCAGCCGCAGGCACCACTCCCCGATGCTCGACTCGGTCCGGGGAGAGGCGTCTTGAGCGGTCCCGACATCTCCGTCGTGATCTGCGTCTACACCGAGGACCGCTGGCAGGACATCCTCGCGGCGGTCTCCTCGGTGCGGGCGCAGTCACGGCCGGCCCTGGAGACCCTGCTGGTCGTCGACCACAACGCGGCGCTCCTGGACCGGCTCACCAAGGAGTACAAGGAGTCCGGAGCAGGCACGCCGGTGCGGGTGCTCGCCAACGCGGGCCCGCGCGGGCTGTCCGCCGGCCGCAACACCGGCATCGCCGCCTCGCGCGGTGAGGTCGTCGCCTTCCTGGACGACGACGCCGTCGCCGAGCGGGACTGGCTCGCGCACTTCGCCAAGGCCTACGCGGATCCGCGGGTGATGGCCGTCGGCGGCCGTACGGAGCCCATCTGGGCCTCGGGCCGCCGGCCGGCCTGGTTCCCCGCGGAGTTCGACTGGGTGGTGGGCTGCACGTACAAAGGGCTGCCGCCCGGCCTGGTGAAGGTGCGCAACGTGCTCGGCGGCAACGCGTCCTTCCGGCGCAGCGCCTTCGACGCGGCGGGCGGTTTCGCCACCGGCATCGGCCGCGACGGCGACAAACGGCCGCTGGGCTGCGAGGAGACGGAGCTGTGCATCCGCCTCACCCGCGCCCGGCCGGACGCCGTCCTGCTGATCGACGACCGGGCGGTGATCCACCACCGGGTGCCCGAAGCGCGCGAGCACTTCGGGTACTTCCGCACCCGCGCGTACGCCGAGGGCCTGTCCAAGGCCCTGGTGGCGCGCAGTGTCGGCGCCGACAAGGGGCTGGAGTCGGAGCGCCGGTACGCCACCCGGGTCCTGCCGGCCGGGGTGGCGCGCGGGCTGCGGGACGCCCTGCTGGCCCGGCCGGGCGGTGCGGGCCGGGCGGGCGCGATCGTGGCCGGGGTGCTCACGGCGGCGGGCGGATACGTGGTGGGAAGTGTGCGGGCCCGCCGGGGCGGGGCAACCTTCACGGTGGCTCGGCTGTCGGACAGCGAGGGGGGAAGACATGACTGAGGCACCCGTGCCGATCCTCATGTACCACGCGATCGGCACCGACCCGAACGAAGCGACCCGCGAACTGTCGGTCACACCCGACGGCTTCGCGGCCCAGATGGCGCTGATCGGTGACCTGGGCCTGACCCCGGTCACCACCGCCGACCTCGCCGCCCGGTGGCGCGGTGGCCGCCCACTGCCCGCGCGGCCCGTCCTGATCACCTTCGACGACGGCTACGAGGGCGTGCACCGGCACGCCCTGCCCGTCCTCGCGGGGCACGGCTTCGCCGCCACCGTCTTCGTCTCCACGGGCTGGATCCGCGGTCCGCACGACACCGGCGGCGGCCTCGACACCATGCTCGACTGGGCCCAGGTCCGCGAACTGGCCGCGGCGGACGTCGAGATCGGCGGGCACAGCCACACCCACCCGCAGCTGGACCAGCTCGACGACGCCGCACTGCGCCACGAGCTGATCCACTGCAGGGAGATCGTCACCGACGAACTGGGCACCGCCCCGGCCTCCTTCGCCTACCCATACGGCTACTCCAGCCGCCGGGTGCGGCAGGCGGTGCGCGAGACGGGGTACGGCCAGGCGCTCGCCGTCGGCAACAGCCTCGCGCGGCGCCGCCAGGGGCCGTACGCCCTGCAACGGGTCACCGTGCGCCGCGGCACGGGCGTCGAGGAGTTCGCGCGGCTCGTTCAGGGCCGTGGGATCGCCCGGAACTTCGCCGGGGACCGTGCCCTCACCAAGGGGTACGCCCTGGTCCGCAGAGCACGCCAGGTCCGCCGAAAGGCCATCCGTTCCCGTGTCTGACACGACCACGACCACGACCGAGGACACCTCGCCCGCGACCGGGGCGCCCGAGCAGTCGGGGCGCAGGCTCCGGCTGCCCGGGCTCGGCCGGTCGCCAGGGGGCAGCCAGCTGTTCCGCAACGCCTACGCCCTGATGCTCAACACCGGCATCTCCGCGGTGCTCGGCCTCGGGTTCTGGCTGGCCGCTGCCCGCTACTACTCGGAGGCGGCGGTCGGCCAGGGCTCCGCCGCGATCGCCGCGATGAAGCTGCTCGCGGGTCTGACCGCGGTGACCCTGACCGGGGCACTGGCCCGCTTCATCCCGGTCGCGGGCCGGGCCACCGGGCGGCTGATCTTCCGTACGTACACCGGCAGTTCGGTGGTCGTGGCGCTGGCCGCGGGGGTCTTCCTGCTGACGCTGGACGTGTGGGGGCCCTCGTACCGCTTCCTGAACGGGCCGGCCAGCGCGCTCGGGTTCGTCGTGGCCGTCGTCGCCTGGAACCTGCTCACGCTCCAGGACGGGGTGCTGACCGGGCTGCGCAGCGCGCTGTGGGTGCCGGTCGGCAACACGGTGTTCTCCGCGGTGAAGCTGGGGCTGCTGGTCGCGTTCGCGGTGGCCATCCCCACGACCGGCGTGTTCGTGTCCTGGGTCGCGGCGATCGCCTTCTCCGTGCTGCCGCTGGGCTGGCTGGTGTTCCGGCGTCTGGTGCCCCGGCAGGTGCGGGCGACCGAGGAGCACGCGCATCCGCCGACGTGGCGGGAGGTCGGGCGGTTCCTGGCCGGTGACTACACCGGCTCGCTGTTCTCGCTCGCCGTGGTCTACCTCGTCCCCGTGATCATCGCCTCGCAGGTCAGCTCCGAGGACAACGCGTACTTCTACATCACCGCCACCATCGGCGGCACGGTCAACCTGCTCGCCATCAACATGGGTGCCTCCCTCACCGTCGAGGGCTCGCACGACCCGCGGCGGCTGGCCTCCAACACCCGGGCCGCGTTGAAGCGGATGGCGCGGATCATGCTGCCGGTGGCCGCGGTGCTGTTCTTCGGGGCGCCGTGGATCCTCGGCGTCTTCGGCGCGGGTTACGCGGACGCGGCCACCCCGCTGTTGCGATGGTTCGCGGTCGGCGGACTCCTGCGGGTCGTCATGGAGACGTACTTCGCCGTGCTGCGCGCGCAGAGCCGCACCGCCGGACTCGCCTGGCTGCAGGGCCTGCTGTGCCTGCTGGTGCTCGGTCTGACGCTGCTGCTGCTCCCCCGCATGGGCCTGACCGGCGCGGGCGTCGCGGAGATCGCCGCCCTCGCGGTGATCGTCACCCTCGCCGCGCCCAGGCTGTACAGAATCGTCCGTGCGCCGGACGCCGAGCTGCCCGAGGGCGCCGCCCCCGACGGGGACCTCGCCGACCTGGGTACCCGCGAGGTTCACGCCGCGCCGCACAAGCGCGGGACCGCCTGGGCGCTCGACCAGGACACCCTCGCCCTGGGCATCCACGTCGACTTCGACCACCTGGAACGCCGGCCCGACGTGCGCCCGGGCCCCGGCACCCCACCCACGGGGACGCCCGCGGTGCCCGAGGACCGGCGGCCCACCTGGGCGCGCAAGCCGGAGCTGGGGCTGCCGGTCGAGGCCCGGGAACCGGGCTCGGAGGCGTCGCTGGGTCCGGCCGAGGCGGAGGTGGACGCGCCGTTCGAGACCGACGCAGAGCACGACGCAGAGGCAGAGGAGACGCCCGTACGCGAAGAGGCGCGGGAGACGTCCGTCCCCGAAGAGGCCCCGGAGCCCGACGTGCTGTCCGGGCCACGGTCCCTGCTGCCCACCCGTCTCGGTGTGGTCCTCGGCTGTCTGCTGACGGCCGCGCTCCTGCTGTACTGGGTGCCCGCGCTGCGGCTGGGCGAGGCCGACCTGGACCGGATGGGCGGGCTCGGGCTGATCTCCGTGCTGCCGACGGCCACGCTCGTCGGAGCCGGGCTCCTGGTCGTGGTCTTCGCCTCGCTGCTGTGGCTGGGCCGCGAACACCGGGCGCTGCTGCTGGTCACTCTGCTCGCCACGGTGGTCTCGCTGCACGCGCTGCCCGCCGTCATCGAGGCCGAGCCCCGGTTCGCGACGGCCTGGCAGCACCTCGGCTTCCTCGACTACATCGACCGGACCGGGTCCGCGGTGCCCGACCTGGACGCGCGCTGGAGCTGGCCGGGCTTCTTCGCCGCCGCCGCGTTCGTCCTGAAGGCGTGCGGGGTCGACGACTTCACCGAGATCATCCGCTGGTGGCCGCTCGCCATCCAACTGCTCTACCTCGCGCCGATGTTCCTGCTGGTGCGCTCGATGCGGGCGGGCTGGCGGGCCAAGTGGACCGGCATCTGGATCTTCGTGCTCAGCGGCTGGGTCGGCCAGGACTACTTCTCCCCGCAGGGCTTCACCTATCTCCTCTACCTGGTCTTCGTGGCGATCCTGCTCGTCTGGTTCCGTGCCCCGGGCGTGATCTGGACCCGGCGGCGCCCCGGCGAGATCGAGGTCGAGCCGACGAACCGGCGCCAGCGGGCCGTGCTGCTGACGGTGGTGATCGGCCTGTTCGCGGCGAGCGTCCCGGCCCACCAGCTCACCCCGTTCGTGATGCTGGGCGTGCTGACGGTGCTCGTCCTGGCCGGGCGCAGCGAACTGCGGGGGCTGCCCGTACTGTTCGGCGTCCTGGTGGCCGCCTGGGTGGGCTTCATGGCCGAGCCGTACTGGTCCGGGCACTTCGACGAGATGTTCGGCGGGGTCGGCGGAGTCGGCGGCAATGTGTCCTCGTCCGTGTCCGGACGGATCGAGGGCGGCAGTTCGACCCACAAACTCGTGCTCTACGCGCGCGTGCTGCTCGCCGGCGGTGTGATGGCCTTCGCCTGCTACGGCTGGTGGCGCAGGCGCGAGCACAAGTACCGCGAGCGGTCACTGCTGGTGCTCACCTTCGTGCCGTTCCTGGGCTTCGGCATGCAGTCCTACGGCGGCGAGATGGCCCTGCGGGTCTTCATGTTCGCCCTGCCGGGCGCCGCCCTGCTCGCCGGGCTCGCCCTGTTCCCGCGCACCGGCGTCACCGTCGAGGAACGCGACAAGGACCGGGTGAGCCTCGCCCCGCTGGCCGCGCTGATGGCGGGGCTGCTGCTGATCGGCGGCTTCCTGGTGGCCCGTTGGGGCAACGAGCCCTTCGAGCGGACCCGGACCGGTGAGATCGCCGCGATGAAGTACGTGTACGCCCACGACGATCCGACGGCACGGCTGCTGTGGCTGAGCAACGACCCGGTGAACGTGGTGACGCCGTCGCTGCCGTGGGGCGCGAAGGACATGGAGAAGGTCGAGTACCTGCCCACGCTGGCCCCGACCGACCCGGTGCTGGTGTCCGGCCTGGTCAAGGCGCTCAAGGACGCGGGCCCGAACTCGTATCTGATGGTCAACCGCAGCCAGGTCGTCTACCTCCAGCTGGACGTGGGCTACTCGACCGGCTGGGAGCCGCGGCTGATCAAGAACCTTGACGACCGGAAGGAACTGAAGAAGGTCTTCGTCAACGAGGACGTGACGATGTACGCGCTGCGCAAGCAGCCCGAGGGCAAGGTCCCGGCCGCGGATCCCGGTCCCATCGGGCCCCAGGTGACCTGGACGCCGTGGTCGGTGGTCGGGGCCCTCGCGGCGCTCGCGCTGATCGTGCTGCTGTCGGCACGGGAGGTCGTCCGGGTCGCGGTGCGGCCGAGCGTGCGGCAACTGCGCTGGCTGCAGAGCACCTTCTGGTTCTCGCTGCCGCTGCTTGCGGTACTGCTGGCCGCGCTGGTGCAGCGGATGATGACGATCAAGTGAGGGTCAGGTGGCTCGGCGTTCGAGCCACCTGACCTCGTACGCCTGCATCGTGAGGTCCTTGCCGTCGATCTTCGCCCGGATCGACCGGTCGAGGGTGTTGACGACCAGGACCACCTTGTCGGTCGCCAGGACCCGGACCTCGGCCCCGTCGGCGGCGTCGACCGGCACCTCCTCCACGGCGGTTCCCGGCGGGAACGCCCGGCTGAAGCGCGAGACCAGGTCGTACATGGGCAGCTTCTCTCCCCCGCCGCGGCCGTGGGTCGGTGTCCACAGGCAGCCGGGGCAGTCCGAGCCCTTCTCCCGCTCCGGGTTCCAGTAGAAGCCGGAGGATGCCCCGCCCTTGACCATGGCGATCATCCCGGCGGCCTGGACGGCGACCCGGCGGGTCTCGGACCAGCCCTTGCGCTCGTCGTCGCCGTCGGCGGGCTCGACGTAGTACTCGGCCCACCACAGGGGCAGATCGCCGGTCCGCGCGCGCACCCAGTCGCCCACCGCGGTGAACTTGTCGGTGGCCGCGAACTCGTCGGGCAGCAGCTCGTCGTCCTGGGTGTAGCTGGACCCGTCCACGACCACGAACTCGGCGCCCGCCTTGTGCTTGTTCCAGTACTCGAAGGCGTCGAGGGTGCGCTGGTCCATGGCGCCCCAGGGGCCCTTGAAGGTCGCCGACGCGTTGTCCGACCTCGGGTCGAGACTGTCCATGACCAGATAGGGCCCGCCGACCATGATGTCCTTGTCGACCTTCTTCAGGGCCTTGTAGACGAGGTTGTACAGCTCGGTGTATCCCTCGTGGTCCCAGCGGCCCTCGGCGTCGTTCCAGAAGCCCTTGAACTCGTTCCAGACGATGAAGTGGCGTACGTCCGGATAGCGCTTGGCGACGGTCGCGGCCAGGTCGGCGAAGTCCTGGTAGTGCTCACGCTCGGGGGCGGTCTCCAGGGCACCCTGACTCCAGTCGGTCTTGTCGACGCCGGCCTCGCCGCCCTTCATCCAGTCCGGCGCGCAGCACAGCGTGATGACGGGCGTGGCGCCGGACGCGCGCATGAAGTCGACCCGGAGGTCCATCGCCTCGAAGTCGTAACGCCCCTTCACCGGCTCGGGGTTGTCGGCGCCCCAGCCCATCAGGTGCTGGATCTGCGGCAGGCCCCCGTCCTTCGACAGCTGCCCCTCGACACGCTCGACCGCGGCCGCACTGCCCTCGTCGGCGCTGAACTGGGTGTGGGTGAAGCCCCATCCCACGTCCGGCTGCGTCGCGTCCGGGGTGGCGGTGGGCGTGCCGTGCACCTTGTCTCCGTCGCGCGAGGTGCCCTCGGTGCCCGACCCGCCCCCGGGAAGCGTGTTGAGGAGGGTCACCACCAGGGCCAGTGCCGCCACGCCGACACCGAGCAGCGCGGTGAGCCGCCACCGCCCCACCCCCGAATCCCACCCATGACGTCCCATCGAGGGCAACGGTATCCGGGACGGCGCCCCGTGGGGCAGATGTCGTGGATGCACAGCTGTGTAACAGGACGAAGGGGATACGCCGGGAGCGCGGGACGCTCGCGACACGCCGTGTCTCTCGCGCCGCCCGTGCCGAAGGGGCGCGGGCGGCGCACTACGGAAAGCGGGTGCACACGGCGCCCGCGTGCCGGATCATGGCGGCATGTCTGCGAACCCACCGGATCAGGGCGGCACGTCTGCGAACCCACACGACGCTCTGCCGATCCGGCTCAACGTCGACGACAGCGACTCGCCGTCCGACGTCGTCGACGCGCTGTTCCTCGGCCGCTTCGCGACGGGCGAGCAGCCGTACTCGCACGCGGCCAACATCGACCGCGTGCGGTCCGCGGCGACGCTGCTGCCGGCGGGCGCCCGGGTGCTGCGCGTCGCCCGCGACGACGACCGCAGCGCCACGCTCGCCGAAGGCGACGGCTGGACCCTGCTGATCTCCCGCTGGAACCGCGGAGCCGACGTCACGGTGACGGCGACCAGTCCCGAGCTGGCCGAGAAGGTCCTCGACCAGGCCACCGACGGCGCGGCGGACGAGCCCGAACCGCAGCCGGAGAACGTGACCATGGGCTTTTGGTACGTCTCCCCGCGGCGCGGCCCGCACCGCACCACCCGGCAGATCTCCGCGGGCACGTGGGACGAGGTGCGCGACAACTACACCGCGCCGGTGGCGGACGCGATGGACCGCCTGATGAAGACGACCCCCGAGGACATCGCCGGCCGTCTGCTGCTCCTGCACGGCCCGCCGGGCACCGGCAAGACGTCGGCCCTGCGCACGCTGGCGCGGTCCTGGCGGGACTGGTGCCAGGTGGACTGCGTCCTGGACCCCGAGCGCCTCTTCTCCGACGTCGGCTACCTGATGGACATCGCGATCGGCGAGGACGACTCCACGGGGAAGGGCCGCTGGCGGCTGCTCCTCCTGGAGGACTGCGACGAGCTGATCCGCGGGGAGGCCAAGCACACGGCGGGCCAGGCGCTGTCGCGGCTGCTCAACCTGACCGACGGCCTGCTCGGCCAGGGCCGCAACGTCCTGGTCGGCGTCACGACCAACGAGGACCTGGAGCGCCTGCACCCGGCCGTGGTCCGCCCCGGCCGCTGTCTGGCCCGCATCGAGGTGGGCCGGCTGACCCGCCGGGAGGCGGTGAGCTGGCTGGGCACCGAGGAGGGCGTGGCCCGCGAGGGCGCGACGCTGGCGGAGCTGTACGCGCTGCGACGGGGCACCTCGCCGACGTCGGTGCCGGAGCCCCGGCCGGGGGCGGACGCGGGGCTGTACCTGTAGCGCACGTGCTTTGATGGGGATATGACCCTGTTCCTCGGCACGTCGGGGTGGCAGTACAAGGACTGGAGGGGCGTCCTCTACCCGGCCGGCTGCCCCACCCGGCTGTGGCTGGAGGAGTACGCGGCGCGTTTCGCGACCGTCGAGATCAACAACGCCTTCTACCGGCTGCCGTCCCGGGAGACCTTCGAGGCCTGGCGGGAGCGCACCCCGCCGGACTTCGTCGTCGCGGTGAAGGCCAGCCGCTATCTGACCCACATCAAACGGTTGCGGGACCCCGAGGAGCCGGTGCACCGCCTGATGAGCCACGCGGCGGGCCTCGGCGACCGCCTGGGGCCGGTCCTGCTCCAGCTGCCACCGACGCTGCGCGCGGACGCGGGACTGCTGGACACCTGCCTGTCCTGCTTCCCGGCCGGGACGAGGGTCGCGGTCGAACCACGCCACGACTCGTGGTGGACCGACGAGGTGCGCGACGTGCTGGAATCCCGCGGCGCCGCCCTGTGCTGGGCCGACGTCCGCTCCCGCCCGGCGACCCCGCTGTGGCGCACCACCGACTGGGGCTACGTCCGCTTCCACGTCGGCGGCGCCCGCGCCTGGCCGCACTACGGCCGACGGGCCCTGAAGACCTGGGCCGAGCGGATCACGGAGACATGGTCCGAGGGCCAGGACGTGTTCGCGTACTTCAACAACGACCCGACGGGCGCGGCGGTGGAGGACGCGATGACCTTCGCCAAAGCGGCCCGGACGGAGGGCTGGAACGTCACTCGCGCACCGGAGCACCTGGAGCGGGCCTGAGGTTCACGAGTTCTCGGCCCCGACGGCACCCCGCGTCTCCTCGACCGGAACGGCACTCAGCTTTCCCTCCGCCGGGAGGCGCTCAGTTCCTCTTCGCCGGAACAGCGCTCGACCTCTTCCCCGCCACGAAGCACACAGCTTCCTCCCCGCCGCGACGGAACTCAGCCTCGACGGCGCATTTCGGCGGTGCCGAACCCCCCTCAGCCTTCCGCGAAACCCGCTCAGCCCTCTGCCCGAGCCCTGCGCAACCTGCAAGGCGAGCCCAGCTCAGCTCACCCCCCACCCCCCGGCCCGGTGCCCCTCACCCCGACCCGTAAGCCGCCCGCAGGGCATCCCGCACCGCGACGAGCGCCGCCTCCTCGTCCAACCCGAGCCGTCGGGCACGCTCGACGTACGCCTGTGCGGCCAGCGCGACTTCCCGTTCCGCCGCCGAGCCCGCGGCGGCGACGTACGTTCCGTTGCGCCCCCGGGTCTCGATCACCCCGTCCGCCTCCAGCGCCCGGTACGCCTTGGCGACCGTGTTCGCGGCGAGTCCGAGCGACTCGGTCAGCCCTCGCACCGTCGGCAGCCGGTATCCCACCGGCAGCACCCCCGACCGCGCCTGCTCGGAGATCTGGGCCCGCACCTGCTCGTACGGCGGGGCGCTCTCATCGATGTGGATCTTCAAGGTCACGGGGTGATTGTCCCGCACCCGCCCGAAAATGAGAGGCACCGCGGTGCATCTCCCCCGTAGCGTGCGCGTACATGACTGTGATCGTGCGCGACCTCGCGCCCGAGGTCCGAGCCGACATCGAGGGCTTCGCCCGCGTCCGCCACCTCGCGCTTCCGTTCTTACTCGTCACCCCGGACTCCCTCGCCTACGACCTGGCCCACATCCGGCCCGAGGCCCACTACCGGCCGCTGGTCGCGGAGGAGGACGGCGAGGTGATCGGCACGGCGCAGGTCGGGCTCGTCCACGACAGCCCGGAGGCCGGCCTGGGCTACGTCAACGTCTATGTGCACCCTCAGCGGACGCACCGCGGTGCCGGCTCACTGCTGGTCCGCGCCGCCGAGCAGCACCTGGCCGACCGGGGCGCGACCAAGCTCTTCGCCTGGGTCCTGGACGAGCCGGGCAACCTCGGCTTCGCCGAGCGGCACGGCTACCGCGAAAGCCGATCCGCGCACTTCCTCCGCCTGGACCTGGCGGGCGGCAGCCTGCCACCGCTCCGGCCGCTGCCGCCGGGGGTCGAACTGCGCACGGGTGCCGACTTCGCGGACGATCCGCGCCCGCTGTTCGAGCTGGACGCGGAGACGATGTCGGACGAACCGAGCGACATCGCCTACGAGTTCACCGACTACGAGGCCTGGCTGGCGGAGACCTGGTACCACCCTCTCTTCAGTCCCGAGCTGACCTCGGTCGCCGTGGCCGACGGCCGCCCCGCCGCCTTCAGCATGGCCCGCACGGACGGCGGCACCCGCTACGGCACCGTCATGACCGGCACCGCCCGCGCCTTCCGTGGCCGTGGCCTGGCCAAGCTCGCCAAGAACGACACCCTGCACCGCGCCCGTGCCGCCGGATTCACGGAGGCGTTCACGGGCAACGACACCGGTAACAGCCCGATGATCGCGATCAACAAGTGGTTCGGGTACGAGATCTGCGCTACGGAGGTGCGGTATGTCCGCGAACTCGGCTGACACCTCGGCCGTCCTGGAGGTCGTCCTCGTCAAGGCCGGCCGCACGAAGATCCGTTACGAGGCCGGACTCCTCGGCGACGACGGTACGCGGCTCGCCGTCCGCGCCCCCTGGGCCGGTAAGGGCGTGCGCGACTTCGGTTTCGTCCGCTTCGAGCCCGGCGACGTCTTCACCGAGTACTACTGGCGGGACCGCTGGTACGCGGTGAAGGAGGTCCGCGCCGCGTCCGGGGCGCTGAAGGGCTGGTACTGCGACATCACCCGCCCGGCGACGCGGTCCGGCGCCGAAGTCGTCGTGGAGGATCTCGACCTGGACCTGTGGCTTTCGGCCGACGGCACGGACGTGATCCGCCTGGACGAGGACGAGTTCGCCGAGAGCGGTCTGACGGAGCGGGATCCGGAGGCGGCGGCCGCCGCCATGGCCGCCCTTGACGAGCTGGAGGCGCTGGCGCAGTCGGGCGGCTTCGACGCGCTCCTCGCGTAACCGCCCTCAGCCGACCACCGCCACGACCACCCGTATCCGCCCTCAGCCGACCACCGCCACCACCCCTCGTAACCGATCTCAGCCGACCACCGCCACCACCGCATACCGCTCGTCCTCCACATCCCTCCCCCACAGCAGCGCGTCGTCCGACAGGCGGTCGACGCGCACCTGCCCGGCGAGCGGGGCGAGGAGGGCGGTGAGCCGGTCGGCGGGGATTCCCACCGGGCTCACCGTCCCCCACACGCCCTCGACCAGTACCAGCCGCCCTCCAGGCCGCAGCAGCTCCCGCCAGTGCCGCAGGGCGCGGCCGGGGTCGGGCAGCGCCCACAGCAGGTGCCGAACGAGCACGACGTCGAAGCGCTCCTCGCCCACGGGCGGTTCCGCCGCGTCACCCACGAGGAACACGGCGTCACGGCCGGCGAGCTTGGCGCGCGCGAGGTCGACCATGGCCGGGGACCGGTCGACACCGGTGACATGGTGTCCCTGTTCGGCGGCGAGGAGCGAGAGGCTGCCGGTACCGCAGCCGAGGTCGAGGACGTCGGAAGGGCGCTCGGGAAGCCAGTGGCGCAGCCGCTCGGCCCAGGCGTGGCGGACCTGCGGGTCGCGCAGACCGTGGTCCGGCTCGTCGTCGAAGGAGGCGGCCTGCGCGTCCCAGTCGACACACACCGCGGTCGTGTCGTCACTCTCGTTCGTCATGCACCCAAGAGTGACACCCGCCACTGACAGTCGAATCGTGACACTGGCCACTGACAGAACGGCAACCGATGAGGAACTCTCCCTGAACGGGTCTACCTCCGTGAGAACGCGGAACTCGGTAGACCCTGAAGGAGGCAGCCATGCGCCGTGTGACCGTGCAGAAGCCCCTGAAGAAGACGGACTCCCGCCAGGTCCGCGAGGAGGCCGACGAGCGCCCCGCGGGACGCCCGGAGGTCCGAAAGGACATCGCGCGCACGTGGTGGCCGGACGGGTGAGGGGCACAGGCTCCCTCAGCTCAAGCTCCCGTCAGCCCAGCCGCTTGCGGTAGTGAACGCGGTCGTACGGCCCGTCGACGCGCCGCTCCACGACCTCGTACCCGTACTTCGGGTAGATCTTCTGGTTCTCCCACATCATGGCGTTCGTGTAGAGCCTGACCTCGGGCAGACCCAGCGCACGCGCGCGTGCCTCCACGAAGCGCAGCAGCCGTCCCCCCACGCCCCTGCCGTGCGCGTCGGGGTGGACGGCGATGTTGTCGAGGTACAGGTGGTCCTCGTACGCCTCGATCACCACCAGCCCGAACACGGGCTGCCCCGTCACGAACACCTTCCCCTCGGCCACGTTCGCCGCATGGTCCGCCTCCATGGGCTGCGGCACCCTCCCGATGCGCTCGATGTAGTGGTGGTAGGCGGCGTCGGTGACGGCTTTCACGGCGGCCACGTCGGCTGTCGTCGCGGGCCGGATCTCCTCGTTCGTCATGGCGCGCACGCTAGCGGGACCGGTTCGCGGTGCATCAGGCTCCACCCCGATGACGCGAATCAGTCCCGCGTGAACGTCTCACTCGACGGCTACATCGTCGGGCCGGACGGCGGCTTCGACTGGACGGCACCCGACGAGGAGGTCTTGCGCTTCGCCACCGACGAGGTTCGTGGGCTCGGCTTCCATCTGCTGGGACGACGGCTGTACGAGACGATGCCGTACTGGGAGACCACCGACCGGATTCCATCGCTCGACTTCTCGACGCGCGAGTTCGCCGCGATCTGGAAGTCGCTTCCCGAGGTGGTGTTCTCCACCCACGCCGTCGGCGGTGCGGGGCAACGCCCGCCTGGCCTCCGGCGGCCTGGCGGAGGAGATCGAGCGGTTGCGGGCCGAGCCCGGGGAGGACGACATCGCGATCGGCGGCGCGACTCTCGCCGCCGAGGCGGCCGAGTCGGGTCTGATCGGCGAGTACCGGGCCAGGGTCCACCCGGTACTGGTCGGTGGTGGCATTCCGTTCTTTCCCCGGCGCGAGCGCCGGTGGATCTCGAACTCGTCGAGACCCGCACCTCCACTCGAAAATCGTCTACCTCCGCCACCGCGTGGTGCGCTGGGCCGGGTCCGAGAACGCCGCCTGCGGCACCCACCAGGACCGGACCGCGGCCCGAGGAGCGAGTCTCCTACCTGATCTCAGTCTCAGCAGTCCCTTAAGGCGGCCATAAAGATCGTCACCAGCCGTCCCCAGCAGGGGTTTTCACGGTTTCTTTGATCCGGCACGCACTCGTTCCGGTTCCGAGGAGATCCCCCATGCCCGCACGCCGCAAGGCCGCCACCGTCGTCGCTCTCGGCCTGACCCCGCTCGCCGCGACCGTGCTGTCCGCCGCCCCCGCGTCCGCGCACGGGTCCATGGGCGACCCGGTCAGCCGGGTCTCGCAGTGTTACGCGGAGGGCCCCGAGAGCCCGGCGTCCAACGCGTGCAGGGCGGCGGTCGCGGCCGGCGGCACGCAGGCGCTCTACGACTGGAACGGCATCCGCATCGGCGACGCGGACGGACAGCACCGGGCGCTGATCCCGGACGGCAAGCTGTGCAGCGCGAACAACGACGCGTTCAAGGGGCTCGACCTGGCCCGCGCCGACTGGCCCGCGACCGGCGTGAGCAGTGGGTCGTACACCTTCGAGTACCGCGTGACCGCCCCGCACAAGGGCACCTTCACCGTGTACATCACCAAGGCCGGTTACGACCCGGCGCAGCCGCTCGCCTGGGACGACCTGGACCTGGCCAACCCGGTGGCGACGGCAACCGACCCGGTCGCGTCGGGGGGCTTCTACACCTTCTCCGGCACTCTCCCCCAGCGCTCCGGCAAGCAGTTGCTGTACGCGATCTGGCAGCGCTCGGACAGCCCGGAGGCGTTCTACTCCTGCTCGGACGTGGCGTTCGGCGGCGAGAGTGGGAGCGGTGACGGCGACAGCGGCGGCGACAGTGGTACGACGAGCAGCGCGTCCCCGGTCCCGACCGCCTCCGCCCCCTCCGAGGAGCAGATCGAGGACGGCAGCGACAAGTCGACAGTCGAGCACAACGGCCACGGCGACCAGGACGCCGGTACGTCGGCCGAGCCGGCAGCGAATCAGGAGGCGAAAGCAGAGGCGAATGCGCAGGCCGCGCCGATCGCCCGGACCGAGAGTCCCCTGTCCGACGGGCCGAAGGCGGCCGGCAGCACCGAGAACCTCGCCGAGACCGGTGGCGACGGCAGCACGCCGTACCTCGCCGTGGGCGGCGCGGCGACGCTGGCGCTCGGTTCGGCGGTCCTGTTCACCTCGGTCCGTCGGCGTGCGGTGGGCGGCGGCCGGCGCGGTCGCTGATCCGAGAGTTCCGGGGCCTGACCGGCGGCTCAGGCCGGACAGGCCCCGGCGGCACTCAGCCGAGCACCGACGCGCAGGTGGTCGGGGTGGCATGCGCCGGGTCAAGGGCGTTGGCCACCTCGTGGAACGCGATCCGGTCGAGCAGCCCGATGACCGCGTGCTCGGACAGGTCGGCCGGGCACAGGTCCTGGAGCAGGATGTTGCGCACGCCGGGCCCGCTGAGGAACTGGCTCTGGTACGGCGTGACCACCTCGTCGTACTTGGTGGCGAGGACCGTGTACTGGACGCCTGGCACGGTGTCGCCGCCCTCGTTGAGCTTGGTGAGGAAGGCGGAGCCGGCGACCTGGTCGGCGAGGGCGGGGGTGTTGGTGGTGAGCAGGTCCTCGATGCCCGGGAAGTACGGCAGGAGGCGGGTGAAGCCGGCGAGCGTGGTGCCGTGGTTGCTGGGCGCGATGCCGACGAGGGCCTTCACCTTCGCGGCTCCACCGAGGAACTTGAGGTAGTAGCGGGGCATCATGCCGCCCTGGGAGTGGCCGACGAGGTCGGTCTCGGCGGCGCCGGTCGCGGCGAGCACCTTGTCGACGTAGGCCTTCAGCTGCTCGGCCGACTTGTCGATGGGGCCGAGGGCGTGGACGAGCGGGAGACCGGAGAGCTGACCGTAGTCGAGCGAGAAGACGCAGTAACCGCGGTTCTTCAGGTACGGCGCGAGGGCCAGCCAGTTGTCGACGGAGTTGGCGAAGGTTCCGTGGACGAGGACGACGGGGCGGGGATGGGCGGCGGACGGCTTGCAGGAGTAGTCGTTCCACCCCCGGCTGGGGGCGTCGACCGCCTGGGCAGTGGTGGCGGGGACGACGGCAACCGCGGCGGTCAGCAGTAGTGCGGCCAGGGGTCTGAGCACTCGTTTCCAGGGCAGCATCGGGTGATCTCCTTGCGGCTCAAGGGAGTTGCGACGGCTCTACGCCCTGTGATCCGGATCACGAGGATGCTGTTCACTCGTCAAGTTACGGACGAGTAGTGCACTTGTGAAGTTACGCGTCAGTAAAAACTTCCAGTGGTAACCATCGGCGACTGGAGCCCGCGACGAAGTCCTGACGAACCGTCACCAGGCGGGCCTGATGGGACCATAGGGAGCAATGCGCGCCAATTGCTCGCGCAACGCGCCGACTTCGTCCTCACCGAGCAGCGCCACCCACGCCCCGACCGCCTCCGCGGCCGCCTCCTCGGCGGCCCGGGTGCAGGCCCACCCCCGCCCGGTCAGGACGACCAGCCGGGCCCGGGCGTCACCGGGATGCGGCCGCCGCTCGGCGTACCCCCTGCGCACGATCTCGTCGACCAGCTGGCTGGCGGCCTGCTTGGTCACCCCGAGGTGCGCCGCGAGCTCGGTGACCGTCGCCCCGTCGGGGGCGAGCCGGGCGAACGCGAAGCCGTGCGCGGGCCTGATCCCCTCGAAGCCACGGGCGACGACCCCCTCGTTAATGCGCTGCGTGAGCTCGCCGGCGACGGCGAGGAGGGCGGCGGACAGGGCCATGGCTTCGGAGTTCTGCACGAAGGCATTGAAACACCCTTGACGGGTTGGTCAAGCTGCTTGACTATGAGTCCACATAGTCAAGCAGCTTGACCAACTGATCGGAGAGCCCATGCCCGTCATCCGCCCGTCCGAAGCCGTCACCCACGAGATCCACGGCGCCCGCTTCGTCTCGCACGCCACCCCGCGCACCGGCAGCAGGGAGCTGTGCGCCTGGCGCGGCGAGATCCCGGCAGGGACCAAGGCGCCCGCGCACACCGTCAACCGGGAGGAGATCTTCCATGTACTCGGCGGCGAACTGCTGATGACCCTCGACGGTCACACCCACCACGTCACCGCCGGCGACACGGTGATCATCAACGCCGGGTCGACCCTCGCCGTCGAGAACCCGACGAGCGAGGTCGCCACCTCCTGGGTCACCACCTCCATCGGCCTGGAGGCGGAACTCGCCGACGGCACCCGCATCACACCCCCGTGGGCCAACTGACCACTACGCGGCCAGCGTCCCCGGCATCACCGCCCGCGGCCCGAACTTCGCCCGCACGCGGTCGGCGACCTCCTCGATGCGGCGGAGCTTCTCGTCCACGGGGTCGAAGGCGAGCTGGTAGGAGGCCAGTTCGGCGGGACCGAGAGCCTCGGCACGCAGGGCGACCGAACGGACCCGGGCCCGCTGGAGGCCGAGGGCCTCGTACATGCCGTAGGCCGCCTTCGTCAGCGCGGCCGAGTGCGCGGTCGGTTCCTTGAGGGTGCGGGTGCGGGTCGTCGAGGAGCGGTCGGCGTAGCGCACAGTGAGGGTCAGGGTGCCGCAGACCTTGTCGAGGGCGCGCAGCCTGGCGCCCAGTTCCTCGGCGGCCGCGAGCAGGGCGCGGCGGTGCCGGTCGGCGTCCAGCTCGTCGCGGTCGAAGGGGCGTTCGGCGGCCAGCGAACGGGACACGGCGTTCGGTACGACCCGGCCGCGGTCGATGCCGTTCGCCTTCTCCCGCAGATCACGGCCGGTCTTGGCGCCGACCAGACGCTGGAGCGTGGACAGGGGTGCGGCGGCGACCAGGCCGAGGGTGTCGAGGCCGTACTCGCCCAGGGTGCGGGCGGTGGCGGCGCCGACGCCGGGGAGCGCGGCGACGGGCTTGTCGGCGAGGAACTCCACGACGGTCTCCTCGGACACCGCGCGGGTCACCCCTGGCTCGGCGTCGCGCAGCGCGACGCGGGCCAGCATGGGGCCCGGCCCGGCACCGATCACGCAGTCGACGCCGTACCGGGCGAGCGCCCGGACCCGGATCACCGACGCCAGCTCCACCGCGCCGCGCCCGAAGTACCGTTCGGCGCCCCGCAGATCGGCGAGCGCCCCGTCCGGCGGCAGCGCCTCCACGACGGGCGTGAAATCCTCGAGCAACCCGAGCAGCCCCGGCAGGGCCGCCTCCCGCGTCGGCGGCAGCTGGAAACGTACGCAGAGGATGGTCATCCCGCACTCCCCGGACTCTGGTGCCACAACTTCCGTACCTTCGCGGGCTCTTCGCCCGCCGGGCGCAGATCGGCCCACGGATGCAGTTCGTATCCGGTGGGCATCTGGATTCGCCTGCCCCCCGTCGAATCCCCGCCCCCTTCCGGCAGGGGCTCGGCCAGCCGCGCCGCCACCACGTCGAGCCCGCCCTCAGCGCGCAGTTCGACCAGTTCGGCGAGGTTCCAGGCGGCGGCGCCGACCACGCTGAGGCTGCGCGGGCCGCGGCGTTGCACCACCCCGCGCACCAGCAGCAGCCAGGAGTGGAAGACGGTGTGCGCGCAGGCGTCGTGGGAGTCGTCGAAGAAGGCCAGGTCGACCAGGCCCGTGCCGTCGTCCAGGGTGCTGAAGATGACCCGCTTGCCGGACCGGATGGGCGGCGTCTGGGTGGCCGCCTTGGCGCCCGCGACCAGCACGGTCTCCCCGTGCCGCGCGTCCCGCAGCCGCCGGGCCGGCACCACGCCCAGTTCGTCGAGGAAGGCCCGGTGGTCGTCCATCAGATTGCGCGAGGCGTCCATGGACAGCACACCCAGCTCGGCACTCAGCTTCTCCGCCGAGGAGAGGTCGGGCAGCCCGGCCGGTGCCGTCTTCCGGCCGCCTGACAGGGGGAGTTGACCTCCACCACTGCCTCTGCCGCGGGCTCCCCGGTGCAGCTCGGTCAAGTGTAGTTGCAGGTCACGGCGGTTGGCCCCGAAGGCGTCCAACGCACCTACCTGGGCCAGCCGCTGAGCGAGCGGTCTGCTCGGGCGGGCCCGTTCCCAGAAGTCGAGCAGCGAGGCGTACGGCTGCCCGTCCGCGATGCGCGCCGCCTCGGCCTCGCTGATGCCGTGGACGTCGGAGAGGGCCAACCGCAGCCCCCACACCTTCGATTCAGACACCAGTTCGATACGATGGGCGACCGCCGACTTGTTCACGTCCAACGGCAGGATCGGCACCCCGCGTCGCCGCGCGTCCGCCAGCAGCAGCCGCTTCGGGTACATCCCGGGGTCGTGCGTGAGCAGTCCGGCGTAGAAGGCGGCCGGGTGATGCGCCTTCAGCCACGCCGACTGGTACGTCGGTACGGCGAAGGCGACCGCGTGCGCCTTGCAGAAGCCGTACGAGCCGAAGGCCTCGACGATCTCCCAGGTCCGCTGAATCGTTTCTGCGTCGTAGCCGTGGGCCGCCGCGTGCTGCGCGAACCAGATCCTGATCCGCTCCTGCGACTCCGGGTCGGACAGCCCGCGCCGCACCCGGTCCGCCTCGCCCCGCCCGCAGCCGGTCATGATGGCGACGATGTCGATGATCTGCTCGTGGAAGACGACGACTCCGTACGTCCCCTTCAGCGGCCCTTCCAGGTCCCGGTGCGGGTAACGGACCGGCGCCCGCCCGTGCCGCGCCTCGATGAACGGCCGCACCATGTCGGCGGCGACCGGACCCGGCCTGAAGAGCGAGATGTCGACGACGAGGTCGTGGAAGGTGGCCGGCTGCAGCCGTCCGACCAGGTCCCGCTGACCCGGCGACTCGATCTGGAAACAGCCCAAAGTCTCGGTGGAACGGATGAGTTGGTACGTGGCCGGGTCGCCGTCCGGCACCGCGTCCAGGTCGATCCGGTCCCCCGTCGCCCGCTCCACCTCGGCGACCGCGTGCGCCATCGCCGACTGCATCCGCACGCCCAGCACGTCGAGCTTGAGCAGCCCGAGGTCCTCGACGTCGTCCTTGTCGAACTGGGCCATGGGCAACCCCTCGCCGCTGGTCGGCATGACCGGCGTACGGGAGAGCAGGGAGGCGTCGGAGAGGAGCACTCCGCAGGGGTGCATGGCGACTCCGCGCGGGAGGGCGTCGAGGGACTCGACCAGTTCCCAGAGCCTCCCGTAGCGCTCCCCTTTCCGCTGGAGCTCCCCCGCCAGCTGCCTGAGTTCGGGCAGTTCCTCCAGTGCCGCGCGGGCGTCGCGGGCGCGGATGTGCGGGAAGGACTTGGCGATGCGGTCGATGTCGGCCGGGTCCATGGACAGGGCGGCACCGACGTCACGGATCGCGTGCCGCACCCGGTAGGTCTCCGGCATCGCGACCGTCGCGACCCGCTCGGCACCGAACCGGCCGATGATCGCGCGGTAGACCTCCAGGCGGCGCGCGGACTCCACGTCGATGTCGATGTCCGGCAGGACGATCCGCTCCTTGGACAGGAAGCGCTCCATCAGCAGCCCGTGCTCGACCGGGTCGGCGTGCGCGATGCCGAGGAGGTGGTTGACCAGGGAGCCGGCGCCGGAGCCGCGGGCAGCGACCCGGATGCCCATATCCCTTACGTCGTCCACCACTTGAGCAACCGTCAGGAAGTAGGAGGCGAAGCCGTGGTGGGCGATGATGTCCAGTTCCCGGTGCATCCGCTCCCAGTAGTGCCGCGCTTTCGCGGAACGGTCGTAACCGTGCAGCACCATCCCCGTCACCGCCCGCGAGGCCAGTGCCCGCTGTGCGGTGCGGCGGCCCGCGCCGACCAGGTGCGGCTCGGGGAAGTGGACGGTGCCGATGCCGAGGTCGTCCTCGGGGTCGACCAGACACTCGGCGGCCGTCGCCCGGGTCTGTTCCAGCAGGCGGTGGGCGGTGTCGCGCCGGTAGCCGGCGGCCTCGACGACCCGTTCCGCCACCCCGAGCATGGCGGGCGAGTCCTTGAGCCAGGCCTCGCCGGAGTCCAGTTCCTTCGTCGGGTCGACGGGAACCAGGCGGCGGGCCGCGTCCAGGACGTCGGCGACCGGGCCGAGGCCGGGGTCGGCGTACCGGACGGCGTTGCTGAGCACGGGCCGGATCCGCTGTTCGGCGGCGAAGCCGACGGTACGGGCGGCAAGCCGCAGGGAGCCGGGACCGGTGCCCTCACGGCCGTGCCAGACGGCTTCGAGGCGCAGGGCGTCGCCGTACACCTCCCGCCAGGGGGCGAGCAGCTTGGCGGCGCGGTCGGGGCGCCCCGTGGCGAGGGCGCGGCCCACGTCGGAGGCGGGGCCGAGCAGGACGGTCAGGCCGTCGGCCGTGTTGTCGGCCCAGGGCAGCAAGGGCGGGCCCTCCCCCGCGTGCGACGCCGTGACGAGCCGGCACAGGTCGGCCCAGCCGCGGGCGCCGTCCCGGGCGAGGAAGGTGACGCGAGGTGTCGACTCGTCGATGAAGGCGCCTCCGCGCACGGGCGTGCGGCGCCGCTCCTGCCGCGGACCCCCGGGCAGCTCCACCGCGAGGTCCACGCCGAACAGCGGACGGACCCCCGCCTTGGCACAGGCCTTGGCGAAGCGGACCGTGCCGGCGAGGGTGTCGCGGTCGGTCAGGGCGAGGGCGTCCAGGTCCCGCTCGCAGGCGCGCTCGGCCAGCCGCTCCGGGTGTGAGGCTCCGTACCGCAGGGAGAACCCGGAGACGGTGTGCAGATGCGTGAAACCCGGCACACGCACCTCCCGCACTCGTGAGCCCGACGGGGCTCTCGAACATTTGTTCCCAGCTACCTCACCCCCACCATAGACCAAATCTCGAATGTGTGTGCGACATCCGTTCGGGCCCGTCCCACCTGCGCAAACGCCCTGTGGCCCGGACCGTGGGGGCATGACGCAGACCACCGGCGCCGACACTCCGCGTACCCCGTTTCTCGGCGAGGTGAAGGACGCCGTGACCCCGCGGGCGACGCTGCTCGTGCTCGGTGTGGTCGCGCTCCAGCTGCTCTTCATCACCTCCTATGTGGGGGCGCTGCACGACCCGAAGCCCAAGGACGTGCCCTTCGGAGTCGTCGCGCCGCAGGCCGCCGCCCGGCAGACGGTGACCCGGCTGGAGCGGCTGCCCGGCTCACCGCTGGACCCGCGCACGGTGGCCGACGAGGCGACGGCCCAAAGGCAGATCATGAACCGGGACATCGACGGCGCACTCGTCGTCGACCCGGCCGGCACCACCGACACCCTCCTGGTCGCCTCCGGCGGCGGCACGGTCCTCGCGACCGCCCTGGAGACGCTCACCACGTCCTTGGAGAAGGCCGAGCAGCGGTCGATCAGAACGGTCGACGTGGCGCCGGCCTCCCCCCAGGACTTCGACGGGCTGTCGTCCTTCTATCTGGTCGTCGGCTGGTGCGTCGGCGGCTACCTCTGCGCCTCCATCCTCGCGATCAGCACCGGCGCCCGGCCCGCCAATCCGCGCCGCGCGGTGATCAGGCTGGCCGTCATGGCGGTGGTGTCGGTCATCGGCGGGCTGGGCGGCGCGATCATCGTCGGGCCGGTCCTCGACGCCCTGCCCGGCAGCGTGGCGGCCCTCTGGGGCCTCGGCGCCCTGATCACCTTCGCGGTCGGCGCCGCCACCCTCGCCCTCCAGGGCGTCTTCGGGATCGTCGGCATCGGCCTCGCGATCCTGCTCGTGGTGATCGCGGGCAACCCGAGCGCGGGCGGCGCCTTCCCGCTGCCGATGCTGCCGCCGTTCTGGAACGCCATCGGCCCGGCACTGCCCCCGGGCGCCGGAACCTGGACGGCACGCTCGATCGCGTACTTCGAGGGCAACGACACGACCGCCTCGCTACTGGTCCTGTCCGCGTGGGCGGTCGCCGGGATCGTGATCACGCTGCTGGCGGCGGGGCTGCGGGGAGGGCGACAGCCGAGGCAGGGCGTGCGGACGGCGCGGGCCGAGCGGACCACGCAGGCCGAGGGGACAGCGTAGGCCGAGGGGACCACGCAGGCCGAGGGGGAGGTGCGGACCGCGCAGGTCGTGGGGACGCGCGGACCGTGGGGGGACGTGCGGACCGCGCAGGTCGTGGGGACGCGCGGACCGTGGGGGGACGCGCCGGCCAGGGGGACGCGCGGACCGCCGTGAGCGACGCGCGGACCACTTAAGCCCTGGGCGCCTCATAGGCCGCGCAGGCCGTGGGGGCCGCGTAGGCCGTGGGGTCCGCGTAGGCCGTGGGGGCCGCGTAGGCCGTGGGGGCCGTGGGGCTGTACGGACCACGTAAGCGGTGCAGGCCGGGCAGGCCCTTCCCGTACGACGCGAAAGTCCCGCCCCTCGTGCGCGGGGCGGGACTTCACGAAGCCGGACCTCGGTGCCGGATCAGGTGTTCCGGCCATCGGTGCGGGCCGAGGTCAGCCGATCTGCGTACCGGTCGCCGACAGCGCCTCGGTCACCGGCTGGAAGAAGGTCTCCCCGCCCGAGGTGCAGTCGCCGCTGCCGCCGGAGGTGAGGCCGATCGCGCTGCTGCCCGAGAAGAGCGAGCCGCCGCTGTCACCGGGTTCGGCGCAGACGTCGGTCTGGATCAGGCCGTTGACGATGTCGCCGTTGCCGTAGTTCACGGTGGCGTCCAGACCGGTGACCGTACCGTCGTGCACCTGGGTCGTGGAGCCGCTGCGGGTGACCTTCATGCCGACGGTGGCCGCGGCCGCGCCGGTGATCTGCTGGGCGGAGCCGTTGTAGAGGTCCACCTCGCTGGGGTGGTCCACGTCGGCGGTGTACTTGACCAGGCCGTAGTCGTTGTCCGGGAAGCTGGAGACCTCGTTGGTGCCGATCTCGGTGCCGCTGGAGTCCGACCAGGTGGAGATGGACTCGGTGCAGTGCCCGGCGGTGAGGAAGAACGGCTCGCCGCCCTTGACCACGTTGAAGCCGAGCGAGCAGCGCCCGCCGCCTCCGGTGATGGCGTCGCCGCCCGCGATGAAGGGCTTGAACTCCCCCTTCGTACGCTGGAGTTCGGCCGTGGCGCCGAGCCCGTCGACGACCTTGGTCAGCTTCGCCCACTCGGCGTCGGAGACCGTTCGGTCGGCGGTGACCACGACCTTGTTGGTCGTCGGGTCGGTCGCCCAGGCGGTGCCGGGGATGGTCGCGTCCTGCGTGAGGGTGCCGCGGGCGCTCTTCAGTTCGGCGAGGGAATTCTCCACGACTCTGGCCTTGGCACCCGCCGCTTCGACGGTTTTGGCCGCGGCCTCGTCGACCACGTTGACCACGAGGCTCTTGGTCTTCGCGTCGTAGAACGTGCCCGCCGCGTCGGCGCCGAGGTCCTTGCCGAGCGTCGAGGCGAGCTTTCCGGCCGCAAGCGCCGAAAGGACCTGCGGTTCAGGGGTGTTCGCAGGCTCGCTGGCGTTCGCAGTCTGGAAGGTGACTCCCGCGGCGACCAGTGCGGTGATGCCCGCACCTGCCACGGCGATCCGCCGCCTGGGTATGCGTCGGTGCTTCAACTCGCGTCCTCCTGTGGGGGGTCGGCCCGGAGGCGGTGGGGACCTCGTGGACCGGAAGGCTGGTTGACGAGCGACCACTCTTCCGAACCCCACAGGGGGCGCACAAGGTCGACTTCCGGACGCGCGTAGAACGCGGTTGCGCGCCCCTTGAGTTTTGACTGTCCACGGTCACCCCAGGCCCTTCGCGCTGCAAACACTACGTGCGAGTAATATCCATCAGTCTGTGAGGTCTAGTCCTGTCTTGAAATCGCCCCTCGGACATCGGAGTTCGGCCGGGGCTCGACGGACGGGAGTTGCTCCTGCACCGATTGCTGCACCTCGGGAGGCATCGGTTACTCCGCCTCGGGAGGCATCGGTTACTCCGCCGCGGGAGGCGCCGGCTGCTGGGGCGAGGGAGGCACCGGCCGCTGCACCGCGGGCGACACCGGCTGCGCCACCGCAGCAGGCACCGGCTGCGGTGACGCGGGCGGTGCCTGCTGCGCCCGTTCCAGGAACCGCAGCAACTCCACCGGGAACGGCAGCACCAGCGTCGAGTTCTTCTCGGCGGCGACCGCCACCACCGTCTGCAGCAGCCGCAGTTGCAGCGCGGCGGGCTGCTCGGACATCTCCTTGGCGGCCTCGGCCAGCTTCTTCGACGCCTGGAGCTCGGCGTCCGCGTTGATGACCCGGGCCCGCCGCTCACGGTCGGCCTCGGCCTGGCGGGCCATGGACCGCTTCATGGTCTCGGGCAGCGAGACGTCCTTGATCTCGACCCGGTCGATGGTCACGCCCCACTCCACGGCCGGGCTGTCGATCATCAACTCCAGGCCCTGGTTGAGCTTTTCGCGGTTGGACAGCAGATCGTCCAGCTCGCTCTTGCCGATGATGGACCGCAGCGAGGTCTGCGCCATCTGCGCGACCGCGAACTTGTAGTCCTCCACCCGGACGACCGCCTCGGCCGGCGCGGTCACCTTGAAGTAGACGACGGCGTCCACCCGCACGGTCACGTTGTCCCGGGTGATGCCCTCCTGGCCGGGCACCGGCATCGTCACGATCTGCATGTTGACCTTCCGGAGCTTGTCGAGACCCGGAACGATCATGGTGAAGCCCGGTTCACGCACCTGCGGCCGGAGCTTGCCGAGCCGGAAGACCACACCCCGTTCGTACTGTTTGACCACCCGCGCGGCCGCCATCACGTACACCGCTCCGGCGGACGCGAGCGTCACTCCCGCCGCCACCAGCTCCTCGACCATCACGGCCCCCAGGGTCCGATGTGACCGCCCGTACGTCGACGGTAACTCCGGGGCCCGACAAGGGCGAGCCCCCGCACGACAGTTGCGTGCGAGGGCTCGTCCCGCTGCAGGCTGCAGCCGGGCCGTACAGGTGCCGAGGGGCGGTCAGGGCCTAGTAGACGCTGACGCCGTAGGCGCTGAGGGCCTCCGTGACGGGCTGGAAGAACGTGGTACCGCCGGAGGTGCAGTTGCCGCTGCCGCCGGAGGTGAGACCGTACGCCGTGCCGTTGCTGCCGTAGAGCGAACCGCCGGAGTCGCCGGGCTCGGCGCAGACGTTGGTCTGGATCAGACCGGAGACGATGTCGCCGCCGCCGTAGTTGACGGTCGCGTTGAGGGCGGTGACACGGCCGCTGTGCGTACCGGTGGTGGAGCCGTCACGGATGACGGTGGTGCCCACGCTCGGCGTGGCCGCGCGGGTGATGTCCACCCCGTTCGCGGTGCCGGGCCTGCTGACGGACCCGGAGTACCGCACGATGCCGTAGTCGTTGCCCGGGAAGCTGGACCCCGTGGTCGAGCCGATCACCGTGGTGCGGGCGGAGTTGGAGTACCAGGTGCCCGCACCGTCGGTGCAGTGACCGGCGGTCAGGAAGAACTGGGTGCCGCTGCTGTTCTGGACGTTGAAGCCGAGGGAGCAGCGCCAGCTACTCGCATAGATGGCGTCGCCGCCCTGGATCAGCTTGTTGAACTTGCCGGGGGTCCGCTTGATCGTGAGCGCGTCGGCGCCGGTGCCCGCCTGCTTCTTGATCTTCGCGATCTCCGCCTGGGAGACCGTGCTGTCGACGGTGACGACGACACGGTTGGTCTTGCTGTCGACCGCCCAGGCGGTGCCCGGGATGTCGGCCTTGAGCACCGAACTGCTGGCGCTCTTGAGCGCGGTGGCGCTGAAAGTGGTGGGGGCGTCGGACGCGTTCGCGCTGGGGATCGCGATCGCTGCGGCGGCGGCGAGGCCGGCGGATACGGCGATCAGCCGGGTCCGTCTCGTGATGCCGCTACGGGGGGTGGTGCGCTTGATCCTCACTTGTCGTTCCTCCACATGGGAAGTCGGGGGCCCTCGTGGGGTCGGGCCCGTGAGGCGCAGCCAGGGTGCCGGGCGCCCGGATTCCGAACACGCCGTGCCCCTGACAAGCGCTGTGGGGAATATTCGGCCGAACGGACGGTAGGCGCAAGGGCGCCTTTCGGCCGTCAACATTTAAACGATCTCTGTGTTCTACGCGAGATGACCGCTTTTCAGAGCAGGTTGCGCTCCCCCGCCTCGACCGCGACGCCGAGCGTGTTCCCCGGTGGCGGAAAAGGACAGATGAAGTGGTCGGCGAACGCGCACGGCGGCAGCAGCGCCCGGTTGAGGTCAACCGTCGTACGGCCGTCGGCGTCCGGTGCGGCGGGCCGAAGGGACCTGAAGCGGTAACTGCCCCTCCCGCTCGTGGTATCGCCGAAAACCGCCCACAGCGAGCCGTCGCCCTGGACCGTCACCTGGAGCGTCAGTTCCCGCCCGTCCAGGCTGAAGGCGAGCTCCCCGCCGAGGCCGAGACCGCGCTCCCGTCCGTCCGCGTTCTCGACGCGTACGGTGCGGTCCTCGCCGTACGGGGTGAAGCGGCCCGGCACCGACCAGCGCGGATCGTAGGGCGTGGCCTCGATGCCCCGGAACGCCCGGCGGGCGGGCGAGGCGGGGTCGAAGTCGCGCACCCCCCACACGCCTTCGCGCACCAGCACGACCAGCCGCCGCTCGCCGTGGGCGACCCGGGCGGCGGCGGCCGGGCCGGCGTCGGCGGTGAGCCGCACCTCACCGGCGAAGGGCCGGCCGTCCACGGTGAGACCGTCGCCGTCGGCGGCCGTGAGGACGACCGTGTCGCCCTCGACGCTCCATGACCCTGGGACGTCCGGAAGTCGCCCGTCCGGATAGTCCTCCAGCCAGTACGTGCCGGTCAGCGCGGGCGGTCCGTGGGGCGCCGCCACCGTCTCGGCGCGGTGCTCGTGCCAGCGCTTCCACGCGGCGGACTCGTCCGTCGTCATGCGATCAACCCTTCCACGCCTGGTCGCGGAGCCCGAGATGTGAGCGCAGGGTGGTGCCCTCGTATTCCGTACGGAACGCGCCGCGCTCCTGGAGCAGCGGCACCACCTGGTCCACGAACTCGTCCAGCCCACCCGGAGTGAGGTGCGGGACGAGAAGGAAGCCGTCGGCCGCGTCCCGCCGTACGAGCGCGTCGAGTTCGGCCGCGACCGCCTCCGGCGTGCCGACGAGGGACTGCCGGCCGCCCGCCTCGATCACGGTCTGCCGGATGGACAACCCCTTCTCCTTGGACAGCGCCCGCCACTTCTCCGCGATCGCCACGGTGTCACCGTGCGGGGTCCACCCTCGCGTGGTCACCGGTTCCGGCACCGGGTCGATCTCGGGCACCGGCCCGTCCGGGTCGTACGACGACAGGTCGACGCCCCAGATGCGCTCCAGCGTGACGAGGGCGCTCTGCGGGGAGACCTGCTGCTGCCGGATCCCGGCCGCCCGCTCCCGCGCCTCGGCGGCGGTGTCGCCGAGGACGACGGTGAGGCCGGGCATGATCGTGAGGTCGTCGGGGGTACGGCCGTACTTCTCCAGGCGCTTCTTGACGTCGGCGTAGAAGGCGCGCCCGGCCTCCGGGGTTCCGTGCCGTGTGAAGAGCACGTCGGCGGTGGCGGCGGCGAACTCCCGCCCCTCCTCCGAGTCCCCCGCCTGGATGACGACCGGGCGCCCCTGCGGGGAGCGCGGGACTCCGAACTCGCCCGCGATGTCGAAGTGTCGCCCCCGGTGCACGAAGGGCCGGGAGACTCCGTCCGGGGCCCAGGAGTCCCACAGCTCCCGTGCGGTGGCGACGAACTCGGCGGCGCGGGCAGGGCCGTCGGCCGCGTCGAGGTGTCCCCCGCGCCGGAAGTTCTCGGCGGTGAAGGCGTCGGAGGAGGTCACCACGTTCCAGGCCGCCCGGCCGCCGCTGAGGTGGTCCAGCGTGGCCAGTCTGCGGGCGAGTTCGTACGGCTCGTTGCAGGCGGTGTCGACGGTCGCGGCGAGTCCGAGCCGGTCGGTCACGGCGGCGAGGGCACCGAGCACGGTGAGCGACTCGGGACGCCCGGCCACGTCCCGGTCGTGGATCCGCCCCTTGTGCTCACGCAGCCGCAGCCTTTCCGCGAGGAGGAAGAAGTCGAACAGGCCGCGTTCGGCGGTGCGGGCGAGATGCTCGAAGGAGGAGAACCCGATCGGGGACCGGGAGCGGGGACCGGCCCGGACGGTGGTGTCGTCGACGCCCGGGAAGTGCGCCGCGAGGTGGATCCGCTTGCGTGCGGGGCGCCGCCGTACGGTCATGACGCTCCCTGGGTCACGGCGTACTGGTTGGCGGGCCGGGCGAGTCCCAGGTGCTCCCTGAGGGTGCTGCCCGGGTAGAACGTGCGGTACATCCCCCGGTGTTGCAGCAGCGCCACCGTGCCGTTCACGAGCCGCTCCAGATCACGGCGGGGCTCGGCGGGCACGAGGTGGAAGCCGTCGGTGGTGCCGTCCGTGTACCAGGCGGCGATCAGTTCGGCGAGGTCGACGGGACCGCCCCGGTACAGCGGGCCCTCGGCCGTCTGCCGGGGGCCGCCCCCGCCGTGGCCGGGCTCGGCCGCGTACTCGCCGCCGCCGAGGTCGACCACGAGACTGGCGAGGACCCGCAGGTCGTCGGGGTCCCGGCCGAACGCCGATGCCGCGTGCCGAAGTTGGTCCCGGGCGGCGGCGAGCTGCGTTGGGCTCACGGCCCGGACGAGCGCCACGTCGGCGTACCGGGCGGCGGTCGGCCGGGCGTGTGCCTCGGTGGCGTCGACCACGCGCACGGGGTGGCCCTGCGGGGGTCTCGGCACGGTCGAGGGACCTCTGACCGAGAAGGCGGAGCCGGCGAAGTCGACGTGGTGCAGCTTGTCCCGGTCGATGAAACGGCCGGTCGCCACGTCCCGTATCTCGGCGTCGTCCTCCCGGCTGTCCCACAACTTCGCGGCCACGTCGGCGACTTCGCCGGCCTCCTGCCACAGCTCTTCGGCCGGGGCCGCGTTCCGCCGGCCGAAGAGGCGGGCCTCGCCCTCGGTGGTCGACACGTCGATCCGCCAGCCGGCCCGGCCGCGGCTGACCCAGTCGAGAGTGGCGACGCCCGCCTGGATGTGGAAGGGCTCGGTGTGTGTGGTCGTGACGGTGGGCACCAGGCCGATCCGGCTGGTCGCGGGCGCCACCCGGGACAGGACGCAGAGCGCGTCGGGGCCGGGGCGGGCGAAGCTGTCGTCCAGGGTCACGAAGTCGAGGCCGCCGCGCTCGGCGAGCCGCGCCAGAGCGACGTAGGAGTCGGCGTCGTACACCGCCCGCTGGTCGACGGCGGCGGCCAGGTGCAGCAGGCGCCGGCCGTGCGATGAGGTCATGGGGGAAACCCTTCTTGGCAGGCCTCAGAGGACCTTGGAGAGGAAGGCTCGGGTCCGCTCGTGGCGCGGCGCGTCCAGCACGTCACCGGGCGCGCCCTGCTCGACGATCCGCCCGTCGTCCATGAACACCACGGTGTCGGCGACCTCGCGGGCGAACCCGATCTCGTGGGTGACGACGATCATCGTGGTGCCCTGGTGGGCGAGGTCCTTGATGACGTCGAGGACTTCGCCGACCAGCTCGGGGTCGAGCGCGGAGGTCGGTTCGTCGAAGAGGAGCAGGCTGGGCTCCAACGCGAGCGCCCGGGCGATGGCCACCCGCTGCTGCTGCCCGCCGGAGAGGTGCCTCGGATAGGCGTCGGCCTTCTCCGCGAGCCCCACCCGGTCGAGCAGCCGGCGCGCGGACTCGACGGCGTCCTTGCGGGGCCGCTTCAGCGCGTGCACCGGCGCTTCGATGATGTTGTCCAGCACGGTGAGGTGCGGGAAGAGGTTGAAGTTCTGGAAGACGAAGCCGATGCGCGTGCGCTGCCTGAGCACCTCGCGCTCGCGCAGCTCGTGGAGCCGGTCGCCGGAGCGCCGGTAGCCGACCAGCGCCCCGTCCACGCTGATCGTGCCCCGGTCCACCTTCTCCAGATGGTTGATGGTGCGCAGCAACGTGGACTTGCCGGACCCGGACGGGCCGACGATCACGGTGACCTCGCCCGCGCGCACGGCGAGGTCGATGCCCTTGAGCACTTCCAGGGAGCCGAAGCTCTTGTGGACGGACCTGATGTCGACCATGACGGTCATCGCGATTCCTAGCAGTCGATAGGCAGTCGATAGGCAGTCGAAAGGCAGTCGATAGGCAGTCGAAGGGCGGTCGAAGGGCGGTCGAGGGGAGTGGAGGGTCGGTCGAAGGGGGGTGTCTCAGGCGGCCGCACGTCCGGAGAGCGCACCGAGGAACGCCAGCGCGGCCCGGGCCGTCGCGTCGTTCTGCCGGAACGCCGGCCCGCCGGTGCGCGGCCGGGTGAACGCCCCGGGGGCACGGGCGTCGGTGTGCGGCCCGAGGGCGAAGCGCCGGGGATGCGGCCGGCCGGCCCGGTCGAGGATCCGCCCGTCGACCGGGTCCACCCGGAGCAGCCCGTCCGGCGTCTCGGCCACCCCGTCGGCGTGCAGCTCGCGCAGCAGCGGGTCGCGGGCCCGCCCGACCGTCGGCTCGGGCAGCCGCGCCTCGACCAGCGCCCGGGCCTCCACGACGGAGTCCGGGACGCTGGCGCTCGACGCCCGGAACACTCCGCCGCCGGCGCTGACGGTCATGCCCGCGCCGAGGAACCGCACCACGCCCGCGCGGGAGAGGGCGAGCAGCTGCCGCAGCCGGGGTCCGGGCGGCCCGGAGGCCAGATAGCTGAAGAACCCGTGCCACCAGGGGCCGATGTCCCCGAGCCGGACCAACTGGCCGTAGACGGAGAGCAACCCGAGGAAGACGGCCAGGTCGGGGCTGTGGGAAGGGTCGTGACGGCGGCTCAGGTCGCCGTCGACATACGCGCGCAACCCCTCCTGGAGTTCCGCGTACGACCCGTACCGCACCCCCTGAAGCGGACGGTCGAGCGCGGCGAGGTCGAGCCGGTCGGCGGGATCGGGCACGGCGGACGCGACCAGGGCCGCCCGCCCGGCCGGGTCGTCGACGGCCGCGTACTTCTCCTCGAAGACGCTCCAGGCCACGGTCGTCCGCCCGGGATGGACGGTGAACAGCCGGTGGTAGTGCGCGANGCGGGATCGGGCACGGCGGACGCGACCAGGGCCGCCCGCCCGGCCGGGTCGTCGACGGCCGCGTACTTCTCCTCGAAGACGCTCCAGGCCACGGTCGTCCGCCCGGGATGGACGGTGAACAGCCGGTGGTAGTGCGCGAAGCCCAGTTCCTTCTCCACCAGCGGCCACACGTCCCGCCGGAAGTCGAAGCCGCCCGGCCGGGCGAGCAGGCCGTCCACCTGGGCGGGCCCGAAGAACCGCGGCAGCGGCGGCCGTTCACCGGTCCAGTCGTAACCGATCTTCGAGTGGTACGGCACTCCGCGCCGCGAACCGACGTACAGGACCGGTTCCTGCCCCGAAGGCACGTACGTGTCCCCGTCGTACCGCCCGCCCCGGCCCTCGGTGAGGAGCACCATCAGGTCGACGAAGGCGAGCCCGAAGCCGCGGACGAGGACGGGTTCGCCGGGCGCGAGCCGGGACAGGTCGCTGTCAGCGGTGAAGTCCGGCGGGAGGTGGACGAGGCCGTGTTCGCGGGCGTACCCCGCCAACTCGCGCTGTGCGTCGTCGGGTTCGGCGTCCAGGTGGCCGAGGGCGAGCACGACGAGGTCGGCGAGGAGGGGGCGGGCGCGGCCCTCCAGCCACACCTGCTGGCGTCCCTGGGGCGGCCCGCCGACCCGCAGGGCACGGCGTGGATGGTGGTGGACGACGACGCCCGGCGGCAGCTCGGCCACCGCCCGCTCGTGCACCCAGCTCAGGTAGGCGCCCTGGAGCCGCCGGTCCGCGAACGTACGGCCGTCGATGCCGGCCCACTCGTGCAGTGTCGGGCCTTCCCGCACGGGCCCGGCCATGTCGACCGTCTCGTCGGTGAACATGGTGACGTCCTCGGCGTGCGAGTTCATCCACAGCAGCGGCGACTGGGCCGGGCGCCAGATGCGTCCGGCGCCCGGCGGATGCGGGTCGACCAGATGGATGTCGAGGCCCGAACCGGCGTACACCTCGGGTGCGTTGGCGGCGATCCGCTCGATCAGACCCGTCCCCCGCGGCCCGGCGCCGACGATCACCAGGGAGGGCCGGTGAGCGCTCATCGGGTGCGCTCCGAGCCGCGCGCGTAGTGCTTCTCGACGTAGTGCTGGCCGAGGCTGAGCACCGACGTGACGACCGTGTACCAGACGGTGGCCACCATCAGCAGTGGGATGACCTGGTAGGTGCGGTGGTAGACGAGCTGCACCGAGTAGAGCAGGTCCTGCACGGCGATGACGCTGACGATCGAGGTGCCCTTGAGGGTGCCGATCAGCATGTTCCCGGCGGGCGGCACGATGGAGCGCATCGCCTGCGGGAGCACGATCCGCCGCCAGCGGCGCCACCGGCTCAGGCCGAGCGCCTGCGCGGCCTCGATCTGCCCGCGGTCGACGGAGAGGATGCCGCCGCGGACGACCTCGGCGGCGTACGCGGCCTCGTGCAGGGTGAGGCCGACGATCGCGACGGTGACCGGACCGAGCAGGTCGACCGTCTTCACGCCGAGGATCTGCGGGTACAGCGCGCCGATGTTGAACCACAGCAGCAGCTGCACCAGGATCGGGATCGACCGGAAGAGCCAGACGTAGCCCCAACTGACGCTTCTGAGTACGGGATTGGCCGACAGCCGGAACGCGGCGAGCAGCGTGCCCAGCGCGAAGCCGAGCACCATCACGAGCGCGGTCAGCCACAGGGTGAGCCACAGGCCGCGCAGCACCGCGTCCGAGGTGAAGTAGTCGGCGACGACGTCCCACTGGAACGCCTTGTTGCGCAGAACGGAGTTGACGGCGAGCGCCAGCAGCACCAGTACGGCGACGGCGGCGGTCCACTGGCCGATCCGGCGCTGCGGGACGATCCGCAGCAGGTCCGCCTGCTCGGGGATCTCGGGTGCCGCGGGGGCTTTGGCGAGGGTGTCGGAGGACATGCGAAGGCTCCGTGACATCGAGTCGGGAGAACTCGGGTGGGTGCCTTCACACGGAGACGCGCGGAACGTGCCGCGACGGTACGGCCGAGCCCCTCAGCAGGGCCGTGCCTTGAGAGTACGGGTGGGTTTCCCCTCACTGTCAAGGCTGTCCGGACTGTGAGCCGTACGTCTCAAGTCGGTTGACGCACAACCGGATGCCTGTTCCACTTGGCCCATGCATCCACAGCAGTGGCTGGTCAAGCGCTCCCACATCGACTTCGGTCGAGTGTGGTCCTCTTCCTGTTGAGCTGACCCCCTGCGCGCCCTGAGCTGTTGATCCAGCGGGGCGCTTTCGCGTTTTCCCCGTTGTCTTCTCCCTTTCGCCTTCACACGCGCTCCCCCTCACCCAGCGCTTCCCGCTCCCAGGAGACCGCCACGCCATGCGTACGCCCACGCGTGCCCGAAACAAGCTCATCGCCCCCTTTGTCGTGATCACCGTCGCGACCCTGTTCCTCACCGCGTGCGGCTCCGGCACGGACGACACCGTCAACGCCTCCGCCCGCTCCGACGAGATCCCGACCGCGGACGTCGTGTCGGCAGTCAGGAAGGACGAGGCAGCGGCCGAACTCCTGCCTTCCGGTGCGTCGGACCTCACCATCGCCGTCAGCGTCTCCGGCCAGCCTCCCGGCACCTCGATCCTGGACGACGGGAAGAACCTGGCCGGCCTGGACGTCGACTTCGCGCACGCCGTCGCCAAGGTCCTCGGCGTCAAGCTCAGGACCGAGCAGGCAAGCTTCGAGGCGATCCTGCCGGCCCTCGACAGCGGCAAGTACGACCTCGGCGTCGGCAACTTCGGCGTGACCGACGAGCGCCGCAGGACCATCGACTTCGTCACCTACATCAACGACGGCCAGGGCTTCGCCACCCGTAAGGACAGCAAGCTGTCCAAGGTCACGGACCTGGCCCAGCTGTGCGGCCTGAACATCGCGACCGGCGCGGGCACCACCTTCGAGGCCACGCTGGAGGACAACAAGCACCTGTGCGCCGACGCGGGCGAGAAGCCGTACAAGGTGCAGACCTACAACGAACAGGGCGCCATCTGGTCCTCGCTCCAGCAGGGCCGCAGCGACGTCGTGATGTCCACGATCAACGGCCTGCGCTACGCGGTCGCCCACCAGGAGGGCGTGAAGTTCCTCAACGAGTTCCACCGTCTGGACGTCGGCTTCGCCTTCGAGAAGGGCAGCAAGCTGACGCCCGCCTTCCAGGCCGCGGTGAACCGGCTCATCGCGGACGGGACGTACGACAGGATCCTCAAGAAGTGGGGTACGACGGGCTCGGCGATCGCCAAGTCGCAGATCTCGCCCCCGGAACTCAAGGAGTAGGCGAAGGTTCCGGCACGGCAGCAGGCACAAGGCCGGGCACAGGCAGGTCAGCAGTCGCAGCCACAGTCGCAACCGTCGCAACCGTCACCGCAGCAACTCCCGCAGCAGTTCCCGCAGCAGTCGCAGCAATTACAGCAGTCACTGCAGCCGCTGCAGTCGGCGTTGGCACACGGTCCTTCCCGGCGCTCCCGGCTCCACGGGTCGTCGTACTCCCCGCAGCACATCTGGCACGTGCAGGCCAGCCCCACCCACACCGCGCACCCGGCGAGCAGCCCGCGCCGGTCGCGGCGGGGCGGCTCCGGGGGCAGCGGGGCCCACGGGCCGCCGGGCGGGGCGTACGGTCCGCCCGGCGTCGCACCC
>NZ_JBXEJE010000036.1:0-13654 GCF_056820935.1 Streptomyces sp. Q2
CCGGTCCGGGTGCCGCTCAGGCGGCCGCTCCCGCCGCTCTCTCCGGCCCGCAGCAGGCACCCGCGCCGAGCGGTCCGCAACAGCCGGCCGCCCCGAGCGTGCCCCAGCAGTCCGGCGCGCCCCAGCCCGTCGCCTCCGCCGCTTCCTCCGGCGCCCCGATGACGAGTGGCTCGGGTGGCGGCCAGCCCTCCTGGGCGCAGCAGGTGCACCGACTCGCGGGCGCGTCCGACGAGGAGCAGCCGGTCACGCCGTGGAAGCCGCCGGTGGAGGACATCTTCCAGGCGGCCGCCAGGCGCCAGGCGTCGGCCCGGCCCGCGAACCTCGGCAAGCGGCTGGCCGCCCGCCTGGTGGACACCCTGGTCCTCATGGCGGTCACCGCCGGGGCCGCCGTACCGCTCGGCACCAGGGCGATGGACCACGTCAACGAGAAGATCGACGCGGCCAAGCTGTCCGGCGAGACCGTCACGGTCTGGCTGCTGGACGGCACGACGTCGGTCTACCTCGGGATCATCCTCGCCGTCCTGCTGCTCTTCGGCGTCCTCTACGAGGCGCTGCCCACCGCCAAGTGGGGCCGCACCCTCGGCAAGAAGCTGTTCGGCCTGGAGGTGCGGGACATCGAGGGCGGTGAGCCGCCGACCTTCGGCGGAGCCCTGCGCCGCTGGCTCGTCTACAGCGTGCCCGGTCTGCTCGCCATCGGTGTCGTGGGAGTCGCGTGGGGCCTGTTCGACAGGCCGTGGCACCAGTGCTGGCACGACAAGGCGGCGCATACGTTCGTGGCGGGCTGAGGGCGTACGGCGGACGTCGTACGCGATTCCGTAGCCCGGACGGCCGCTCGCCGGATGCGGCACGGGAGGGTTCGCGGTCGACTCGGGCCATGAGCAGCGAACCGCCTCCCGGCTCCGGTCAGCAGCCACCGGAAGACGACCCGTTCAGGAAGCAGCCCCCGCCGGGCGAGGGCTCGGGATCGCCGTACGGCGGTCAGCCCCCGTACGGCGGTCAGCCACCGCCCCACCAGGGCGGCGGTGACCCCTACGGCGGCGGTGGGGGTGCCCCGTACGGCGGTGGCGGCGCCCCGTACGGCGGCGGGTACCCCGGCGATCCGCTGGCCGGCATGCCCCCGCTCGCCGACAGCGGCCGGCGCACGCTCGCCCGGATCATCGACATGATCCTCGTGGGCGTCGTCGTCTGGCTGGTCACCTTGGCCTTCAGGGTCAACGAGTACGACGTGGGAGGCGACGACGTCGAGTACGGCAAGTCACTCGGGCAGTCGCTGGTCGCGGCCGTGCTCTACATCGGCTACGACACCTTCATGATGGCCAGGTCGGGGCAGACGCTCGGCAAGAAGTGGCTGGGCCTGCGGGTGGCCAACCTCGACAACGGGGCCACGCCGTCGGTGCAGAGCATGCTGATCCGCTCGGCGGTGCTGTGGATCCCCTTCGCGTTCTGCTGCGCCTGCGTCTGGACCGCGATCTCGGGCGGCTGGAGCTTCTTCGACAAGCCCTACAAGCAGGGCCTGCACGACAAGGCGGCGAAGACGGTGGTGGTCAAAACCACCTGACCACCGAGTCGGCACCGACAGCTACAACAGACGTACAGACCTGCAGAGGTCAGATCTGCAGACGTCAGATCTGCAGACGTCAGCCCTGCAGACGTCAGGACGCGGCGCGCTCGTGCACGGGATGTTCGGACGCCCCCGAGGCGATCGAGGCCGGCACGGGCGCCGGTGCCGTTTCCGCGGCGGGGCGGTGCATCGCGATCACGCGGGACTTCGGCTTCGGAACGGTCATCGCGACCAGCAGTCCGAGGGCGAGCGCCGAGAAGGCGATGACCGCGATCCCCACGGCCGAACTCGTCTGTGACAGCAGAAGCATGGCTAGCGTCGAGGAAATCACGGTGCACGAACCGTAGGCGAGCTGTGCGGCCGTCGGGCGAGGCGTGACAGTCGGACGAGGCATGTCAATCGTGTCCTCGGAAGTGGGGTCCACGGGGGGTGTCGGCCTGGCTTTCCGCCGTATTTCGGGCGTTCCGCCAATCGACTCTAATCGCCTGCATGCCCGAGTGGAACGAACGGTAAGCGTGACCTGACCAACAGTGCCGGAGCACGGGGGGCGCACGGAGTCATGACGTCCAGCAGGCGGACGGATCCGCGCGCCTGTTCGGTCGGCCGTCATGTGTCCGCAAAGTGGACTCCACTTCCGCATAACGTACTTGGCGTGCCCAAGTCAAGATCTGTCTTTTCTCCTCAACGTCTAGTCAAATGACGTCACTTGACTACACGCGTTGATCAGGCGCACGCGGACCCCCCAGACAGGCCCCCCTCTCTTCCGTGTGCCCGGACGCGGGGGAGGATCTCAAGTGACCAGCAGACCCTGGCAGTTCAGAGTGGCGGCCACCGCCGTCGCGCTCGCCGCGGCGACCGCCACCTTCTCCACCTTCGCGGTGGCACAGGCCGATCCGGCCGACGCACCCGCGGCCGTCGACGGGCACGACCCGCAACCGGCGAAGAGCAGGGAGCACGACCTCGACGGACCTCTGTCGAAGACCCGGGAGGCGCAGCGCGAGGAGGCGCTCGACCAGGTCATATCCGGCGCCGCCAAGGTCAAGGACCGCAACGGCTCGAAGGTCGTCCAGCTCAAGGGCTCCAAGGGCAAGGGCAAGTACGTCGAGCTCGGCCGCGAGAAGACCGACAAGATCTTCACCATCCTCGTCGAGTTCGGCGACCAGATCGACAGCCGTTACGGCGGCACGGTCGGCCCGCTCCACAACGAGATAGCCCAGCCGGACCGCGCGGTGAACAACAGCACGGCCTGGCAGGCGGACTACAACCAGGCGCACTTCCAGGACCTGTACTTCGGCACCGGCAAGAACACCGAGTCGCTGAAGAAGTACTACGAGAAGCAGTCCTCGGGCCGCTACTCGGTCGAGGGCGAAGTGACCGACTGGGTCAAGGTCCCCTACAACGAGGCCCGTTACGGCTCCAACGACGCCGCCACCGGCGCCTGGTACGCGGTGCAGGACGGCGTCGACGCCTGGGTCACCGAGCGCGAGGAGGCCGGTGACACCGCCGCCGAGATCAAGGCGGAGCTCGCCGAGTTCGACCAGTGGGACCGCTACGACTTCGACGGCGACGGCGACTTCAACGAGGCCGACGGCTACATCGACCACTTCCAGATCGTGCACGCCGGTGAGGACGAGTCCGCCGGCGGCGGCGCGCAGGGCGAGGACGCGATCTGGGCCCACCGCTGGTACGCCTTCGGCACCGACGCCGGCTCCACCGGCCCCGACACCAACAAGCTCGGCGGCGCCCAGATCGGCGACACCGGTATCTGGGTCGGCGACTACACCATCCAGCCGGAGAACGGCGGACTCGGCGTCTTCGCCCACGAGTACGGTCACGACCTCGGCCTGCCCGACGAGTACGACACCTCGGGCGGCGGCGAGAACTCCACCGGCTTCTGGACCCTGATGTCGTCCGGCTCCTGGCTCGGCACCGGCAAGGACTCCATCGGTGACCTGCCCGGCGACATGAACGCCTGGGACAAGCTGCAACTGGGCTGGCTCGACTACGACGTGGCCAAGGCGGGCACCAAGTCCAGCCACACCCTGGGCGTCGCGGAGTACAACACGAAGAACCCGCAGGCCCTCATCGTCGAGCTGCCCGACAAGGCGGTCACCACGGACGTCGTCACCCCGGCGCAGGGCGCCACCCAGTGGTGGAGCGGCAGCGGCGACAACCTCCGCAACACCCTGGCCCGCACGGTCGATCTGACCGGCAAGTCGTCGGCGTCGCTGACCCTCGACGGCTGGTGGGACATCGAGACCGACTTCGACTACCTCTACGCCGAGGTCTCCACCGACGGCGGCACCAACTGGACGCCGGTCGACGGCACACTCGCCGACGGCACCGCGATCACCCGCGACGGCAGCGGCAAGCCCGCCCTCACCGGCACCGTGGACGCCTACCAGAAGCTGACCTACCCGCTCGACGCCTACGCGGGCAAGAAGGTCGACGTGCGCTTCCGGTACGCCACCGACGGCGGTGTGGCCCAGATGGGCTTCGCGGCCGACGAGATCACGGTGACCGCCGACGGCGCGGCCCTCTTCTCCGACAACGCCGAGTCGGCGGACGCGGCCTGGACGGCGAACGGCTTCTCCCGCATCGGCGCGTCCATCTCGGACGACTACGCGCAGTACTACATCGCCGAGAACCGCCAGTACGTGTCGTACGACAAGACCCTCAAGGTCGGCCCGTACAACTACGGCTTCTCCACGACCCGTCCGGACTGGGTCGAGCACTACGCGTACCAGAACGGCCTGTTGATCTGGAAGTGGGACACCTCCCAGGCCGACGACAACACCAGCCAGCACCCCGGTGAGGGTCTGATCCTTCCGGTCGACTCGCACCCGACGCCGCTGAAGTGGTCCGACGGCTCGCTGATGCGCAACCGCATCCAGGCCTTCGACTCGACCTTCAGCTGGTACCCGACGGACGCGCTCACGCTCCACAACGCGGACGTCGCGACGAAGATCAAGTCGCGGGCCGGGGTCCCGGTCTTCGACGACGGCAAGTCGACGTACTACGACGCGTCGACCCCGCTCGCGGGCGTCAGGGTCACTGACACCAACACCCGGATCAAGATCGTCAAGGAGCCGCTGAGCGGCTCGACGATCACGCTCCAGGTCGGACCGTCCGCGAAGTAGCCAACGTTTTCGCAGGTCAGACGGTGATCGGCGGCGACCCCCTGGCGGGTTGCCGCCGATCGTGTTTAGGTGCGTCCTGTGGCTGTCTTATTGACACTGATGTTGACGTCGACTCGCACGGGGGTTGTGACCGTATGGCCGTAGGAGGTTTCTGCAAGCTGCCGACCGGCAGCGTGGTGGTGGCGCTGAACCTGCCCAGCCCCACCACGCACGGCACGGGCTGCGTGCGCGTCCTCGTGCACGCCCAGAACCGGGCGCGCGCCCTGACCAGGCTGCGCAACCTGGGCATGCGCGCGGTCTACCTGCGCGGCAACGCCGCCCCGCCGACGCCGGACGAGATCACGGCGGTCCTGCACCATCCGGACGGCCTCATATGGCGCACGGCACCTGACAACGGTGTCGGTGCGGAACTGGTCCAGGAGCTCTGGCACCCGATCCGGGCTCTGCTCAGGCGCCCCGCGGCCCCTGCATGACGGTGCCGGGCTCCCGGCTGCCGGCCGGGCGGCTGTCTAGACGATCGGCTTCCCGGTCAGCTCCACGCCCGCCGCACGCAGCTCCTCCAGCGCCCGGTCGGTGGTCTGCTCGGCCACCCCGGCCGTGAGGTCGAGCAGCACCTGCGTACGGAAGCCCTCGCGGGCCGCGTCCAGGGCGGTGGCCCGCACGCAGTGGTCGGTGGCGATGCCGACGACGTCGACCTCGTCGACCTGGCGGGCGCGCAGCCAGTCGGCGAGCGTCACGCCGTTCTCGTCGGCGCCCTCGAAGCCGCTGTAGGCCGCCGCGTACGCCCCCTTGTCGAAGACGGCGTCGATGGCGCCGGAGGCGACCGCCGGGGCGAAGTTCGGGTGGAAGCCGACGCCCTCGGTGCCGGCGACGCAGTGCGCGGGCCAGGAGTGGGCGTAGTCGGGGTTGTCGGCGAAGTGGCCGCCGGGGGCGATGTGGTGATCGCGGGTGGCCACCACGTGCTGGTAGCCGGAGCCGGCGGCCTGCCCGATCAGCTCGGTGACGGCGGCGGCCACATCGGCGCCCCCGGCCACCGCGAGGCTGCCCCCCTCACAGAAGTCGTTCTGCACGTCAACGACGATCAAGGCGCGGCGCATGGTCGGTGTCCTTCGACTATGGGGTCGGGGAGGGGGAGGGGTGCGAGCCCGGCCGGTGAGCTTCCGAGCCTACGGACTTGTGGGTCGGGGCGGGAGGGGGCGCACGGCACGGCACGACAGGGCGGATGGGCGGAAGCGTTACGGCGGTTGGGCGCAAGCGGTACGGCGGGTGCGTGAAGCAGGGCACCCGCTCTAGCTACCCGAGCGCCCGTGCGCGTACTCCGTCGGGATGACCGGTTCTCCGCGCGACAACTGCGTCGCCGACAGCGGCAGGCCGGCCCGGGCGGCCGCGTGCCGGTCGCGTACGACGTCCAGCGGCTCCCGCGCGACGACCTCGCCGCCCTTGACCAGCTCGACGAGCAGCTGCCGGTCGGCGAGTTCGCCCGGCACCGGCCCGGTGCCCACGACCTCGGCCTCCGCGACCCCGTACTCGTCCAGGCGCCGGGCGGCCCACTTGCGGCCGCCGACGGACGTCTTGCCGCCGGTGGACTTCTTCGCCACCGGCACCAGCGGGGCCTTCGGGTCGGCGGTCTCGGCGCGGGCGACCAGCTTGTAGACCATCGCCGCCGTCGGGTGCCCGGAGCCGGTCACCAGCTGGGTACCGACGCCGTACGCGTCCACGGGCGCAGCCGCCAGCGAGGCGATCGCGTACTCGTCGAGGTCGGAGGTCACGATGATCCGCGTGTTGGTGGCGCCCAGCTCGTCCAGCTGCTGGCGCACCCGGTGCGCGACGAGCAGCAGGTCGCCGGAGTCGATGCGCACCGCGCCCAGCTCGGGCCCGGCGACCTCGACGGCCGTCCGGACGGCCTCGGTGACGTCGTAGGTGTCCACCAGCAGCGTGGTGCCCCGGCCGAGCGAGTTCACCTGGGCCTGGAAGGCGTCCCGCTCCTGGTCGTGCAGCAGGGTGAAGGCGTGGGCGGACGTGCCGACCGTCGGGATGCCGTACCGGAAGCCGGCCGCCAGGTCGGAGGTGGTGGTGAAGCCGCCGACGTAGGCGGCGCGCGCGGCGGCGACCGCGGCGAGCTCGTGGGTGCGGCGGGCGCCCATCTCGATGAGGGGGCGCTCGCCCGCGGCGGAGGACATGCGGGAGGCGGCCGCGGCGATCGCCGAGTCGTGGTTGAGGATCGACAGGATCACGGTCTCCAGGAGCACGCACTCGGCGAAGGAGCCCTCGACCCGCATGATCGGCGAGCCCGGGAAGTACACCTCGCCCTCGGGGTAGCCCCAGATGTCACCCGAGAAGCGGTAGGAGGCGAGCCAGTCGAGGGTCTCGTCGTCGACGATGCCGCCGTCGCGCAGGAAGCCGAGGACGTCCGCGTCGAAACGGAAGTTCTCGACCGCGTCCAGCACCCGGCCGGTGCCCGCGACGACGCCGTAGCGGCGCCCCTCCGGCAGCCGCCGGGTGAAGACCTCGAACACGCTGCGCCGTTCGGCGGTACCCGCCTTCAGAGCGGCCTGCAGCATCGTGAGCTCGTACTGGTCCGTGAAGAGCGCTGTCGAGGGAACGTCCACCGGCAGCCCTAGGTCCGCTGTGTTCATGGCAACAGATGCTACCCCCATTTGTGTCAGTGTGACGATTTGTGGCGTGCGTGGCAGCATGGCCATGTGACGTCACCCGCTCCCGTAGAGATCGAACGCACCGAGTCGGCGGAAGAGGTCTTCGCCGTCCCCGAGCCGGACGTCCCCTGGGTCACCATCGTCCACAACGACCCCGTCAACCTCATGAGCTATGTGACGTACGTCTTCCAGTCGTACTTCGGCTACTCCAAGGACAAGGCCACCAAGCTCATGCTCGACGTCCACCACAAGGGCCGGGCCGTCGTCTCCAGCGGCAGCCGCGAGGAGATGGAGCGCGACGTGCAGGCGATGCACGGCTACGGCCTGTGGGCCACTCTCCAACAGGACCGGAAGTAGCGATATCCCCTGATGCCAGGACAATTCGAACCGCTCCCCGGCGGCGGCGCGGCCGTCGCCCTCGACGACGTCGAGATCTCCATCATCCGGTCGCTGGCCGTCCAGCTCCTGGAGCTCATCGGCCCCGGCCCCGCCGAGGACGCCCCCGACGACCCGCTCGCCGAACTCTTCGCCGACGGCCCGAGCGAACCGCCCGCCGACCCCGTCCTGATGCGCCTCTTCCCGGACGCCTACAGCGACCCCGAGGGCACCCCGGGGCCCAAGGAGGCCGAGGAGCAGCGGGCGTACTCCTCCGAGTTCCGCCGCTACACCGAGAACGACCTGCGGGCCGGCAAGCGCGACAACGCCCTCGTGGTGATCCGCACGCTGGACGAGCTCAGCGGCGCCGGCGAGGGCGGGGCGGTCCTCAAGCTGTCGCCGGAGCAGTCCCGGCAGTGGCTCGGCGCCCTGAACGACCTGCGGCTGGCGATCGGCTCCCGGCTGGACATCGCGGCAGAGGAGGACACCGACCTCCTCTACCGACTGCCGGACGAGGACCCGCGCAAGCCCATGGTGATGGCGTATCTGTGGCTCGGAGGGCTCCAGGAGACCCTCGTTTCGACACTCATGCCCTGACTTGTGACGGTTCTGTGTTCGCTCAGAGGACGCTCAAATCCGGATAACGATCACGTCACCGTGACGGACACCTATGCCCCTCCAGGGTGGCTTTTGTCCAAATCTCCCTGTGTGCTGCGCCACACGTCGCTCAGGCGATCAGTATTGCGGCCGTGATAAATCTTCACGACCGCCCGGCGAACACCACCCGAATGTTCGGCCGGGTGCGCCACCGAGCCGGCGGATCGCCGGCCAGGCACGAGCGGGCCGCAAGGCCCGCTCAGCTCCATCAATCCGGGGGGATCGGAACCCGATCCGAGGCCGACGAGAGGCCCGGTTCGGCATGGAGGAAGGCGCACCACACATGACCTCAGCGCAGGTCGACACGGAGAAGACCCCCGAGGGAGAGGGGTACGAACGCGGGCTCGGCAGCCGCCAGGTCCAGATGATCGCCATCGGCGGCGCCATCGGCGTCGGCCTCTTCCTGGGAGCCGGGGCGAACATCGCCAAGGCCGGCCCCAGCCTCATCTTCATGTACGCCCTCGCGGGCGTGATCATCTTCTTCATCATGCGGGCGCTCGGCGAGCTCCTGCTGTACCGCCCGGTCTCGGGCTCCTTCGCGGAGTACTCGCGCGAGTTCCTCGGCCCGTTCTTCGGCTACTTCACCGGCTGGACGTACTGGCTGATGTGGGTGGTCACCGGCATGGCCGAACTGACGGCCGCCGCGATCTACGTCAACTACTGGTTCCCCGACATCCCGCGCTGGGTGACGGCCCTGGTCTTCCTGGTGATCCTCTTCGGGGTCAACCTGATCTCCGTCAAGCTCTTCGGCGAGCTGGAGTTCTGGTTCTCGATGGTCAAGGTCACCGCCCTCATCGGCATGATCGTGATCGGCCTGGGCGTCCTCACCTTCGGCTTCAGCAGCGCCGGTGACACCGCCGCCGTCTCCAACCTCTGGGCCTTCGACGGGTTCTTCCCCAAGGGCGTCGGCTCGTCCCTGATGACCCTGCAGGGCGTCATGTTCGCCTACCTCGCCGTCGAACTGGTCGGCGTCACGGCCGGCGAGTCCGAGGACCCGGAGAAGACCCTCCCCAAGGCGATCAACACCCTGCCCTGGCGCATCGCGCTCTTCTACGTCGGCGCCCTCACCGTCATCCTGTGCGTCGTGAAGTGGACCGAGTTCGCGGACGGCGTCAGCCCCTTCGTCGAGGCCTTCGCGAAGATCGGCATCCCGGCGGGCGCCGGCATCGTGAACTTCGTCGTGCTCACCGCGGCCCTGTCGTCCTGCAACTCCGGCATGTACTCCACGGGCCGCATGCTGCGGAACCTGGCCGAGAGCGGCGAGGCCCCCGCGGCCTTCAAGAAGCTGTCCTCGACGAAGACCCCGGCCTTCGGCATCACCGTCTCCGTGCTCTTCATGGGCATCGGCGTGATCCTGAACTACATCGTCCCGGAGAAGGCCTTCGGCTACGTCGTCTCCGTCGCCACCGCGGCCGGCATCTGGACCTGGCTGATGATCCTGATCAGCCACGTCCTGTACCGCCGCGCGGTCGTGGCCGGCCGCCTGCCCGCCTCGCCCTTCCCGGCGCCGGGCGGCTCCAAGTGCAGCTACGTCGCGATCGCGTTCCTGCTCTTCGTCACCGGCCTGATCGCCTACGACGCCGACGCCCGCGTCTGCCTCTACGTGATGGCCGGCTGGTTCGCCGCCCTGGCCATCGGCTGGCGGATCCTGAAGAGCCGTGACCCGCGGATCGCGGAGCGCGGCGGCGAACGCGGCGGCGAGCCGGAGTTCGAGAAGGTCGGCTGACCCCTCCGCCCAGGATGTGGGCCGCCCCGTACCACCCTCCGGTACGGGGCGGCCCTTCTGTTTATCCTGACCAGCATGCTGACCATCACCCAGGCCCTGTTCGACCAGATCGTCGCCCACGCGCGCGCGGACCACCCCGACGAGGCGTGCGGCGTGGTCGCGGGCCCGGAGGGCACGGGCCGCCCCGAGCGCTTCATCCCGATGCTGAACGCCGCCCGCTCGCCCACCTTCTACGAGTTCGACTCGCAGGACCTGCTCAAGCTCTACCGCGAGATGGACGACCGCGACGAGGAGCCGGTGGTCATCTACCACTCCCACACCGCGACCGAGGCCTACCCCTCCCGCACCGACATCTCCTACGCCAACGAGCCGGGCGCGCACTACGTCCTCGTCTCCACGGCCGACACGGACGAGGCGGGCCCCTTCCAGTTCCGCTCGTTCCGGATCGTTCAGGGCGAGGTGAGCGAGGAGGACGTCAAGGTCGTCGAGGCATACTGACCGCGCTATGCCCACGAACAACTCGCCCCACCGGAGATGGTGTTGACGCAGCGGCCGAACTCACGGCGCCCCACCCTGCAGGACGTCGCCCGCCGCTCGGGCGTTTCCAAGTCCACGGTGTCACGAGTCATCAACGACGAGCCCAAGGTGCGCGCCGAGGTCGTCGACCGCGTCCGGGAAGTGATCACCGAGCTCGGCTACGTCCCGAACCAGGCCGCCCGCCAACTGGTCACCCACCGCACCCACGCCATCGCGGTCGTGGCCACCGAACCCGACAACCGGCTCTTCCTCGACCCGTTCTTCGACCGCCTGCTGCGCGGCATCCGCAGACAACTCGCCGAGCACGGCGCCCAGGCGGTCCTGCTCTTCCTGGACGAACCGGACGACTACACACGCGTGGCCGACTACCTCGGCGGCGGCCACGTCGACGGCGCCATCCTCTTCTCACTGCGCCCCGGCGACCGGCTGCCCGAGATGATCGACCGGATCGGCCTGCCCGCCGTCTTCGGCGGCCGGCCCCTGCTGCGCGACGGCGACACCGCGCACCGCCACGCGTACGTCGACGGCGACAACCGCGGGGGAGCCCGCCAAGCCGTCCAGCACCTCGTCTCGCTCGGCAGGACACGCATCGCGACCGTCACCGGCCCCCACGACCAGGAGACCTCCGCCGCCGACCGGCTCGCCGGGTACCGGGACGTCCTCCCCGACGCCCCGCCCGACCTGACCGAACGGGCCGACTACACCCGCCAGGGCGGCGCCGACGCCATGGCCGCCCTCCTCGACCGGCACCCCGACCTGGACGCCGTCTTCGTCGCCTCGGACCTCATGGCCTCCGGCGCCCTGCACACACTGCGCACGCACGGGCGCCGGGTGCCCGAGGACGTGGCCGTCGTCGGCTTCGACGACCTGACCGACATCGCGGAGTCGACCGACCCGCCCCTCACCACGATCCACCAGGACGTCGACGGCATGGGCCGCCTGATGGCCCGGCTGCTGTTCGACCCCTCCGAGCGCGTGGAGGCGCCCTCCACCGTCGTCGTACCGACCAGCCTGGTCCTGCGCGCGTCCGCCTGAACAGAACCGCCTGAACAGAACCGCCTGAACAAAGCCGCCTGAACAGTGTGATCTCACTCTCCGGCCGGAAACCGTCCGGAATGTGGGATCACATTCCGGGACCCCGACCGGGAATCGATACGATGAGCCCATGGTTTTCCACGACGTGAGCGAAAAGACGCCGGGCATGCTGCTCGTGGCGCGGCTGCACGTCGACCTGTGCAGGCTCGCCAGCGCCATCTGTTGACGCTGCCCTGCCGCCGTACGGCCGTGAGCCGCGGCGCCTGACGCACCACCCCTTGCTGTACTGCGCTGCCGCGCGCCCACCGACCAGACACCTTCCGACAGGAGCCCTGAGCCATGGCCATCGAGGTCCGCATCCCGACCATCCTCCGCACGTACACCGACGGCCAGAAGGCCGTGGAGGGCACCGGGGACACCCTCGCCGAGCTCTTCGACGACCTCGAGACCCGGCATGCGGGCATCCAGGCCCGCATCGTGGACGGCGGGGAGCTGCGCCGCTTCGTCAACGTGTACCTGAACGACGAGGACGTCCGCTTCCTCGACGGCATCACCACCAAGCTCACCGACGGCGACAGCATCACGATCCTGCCGGCCGTGGCCGGCGGCATGGTCTAAGGCCCGCTGTCCCCCATGCGCTACGACTCCCCGCTGGCCGCGGTGGGCAACACCCCTCTGGTGCGCCTGCCGCGGCTCTCGCCGTCCGCCGACGTCCGTATCTGGGCGAAGCTGGAGGACCGCAACCCGACCGGCTCCGTCAAGGACCGCCCCGCCCTGCACATGATCGAGCAGGCCGAGAAGGACGGCCGCCTGACCCCCGGCTGCACCATCCTCGAGCCCACCTCGGGCAACACCGGCATCTCCCTCGCCATGGCCGCCAAGCTCAAGGGCTACCGCATGGTCTGCGTGATGCCCGAGAACACCTCGCAGGAACGCCGCGAACTCCTCGCCATGTGGGGCGCCGAGATCATCCCGTCGCCCGCCGCGGGCGGCTCCAACACCGCCGTACGGGTCGCCAAGGAGCTCTCCGCCGAGCACCCCGACTGGGTGATGCTCTACCAGTACGGCAACCCGGACAACGCGGGCGCCCACTACGCGACGACGGGCCCGGAGATCCTCACGGACCTCCCCTCGGTCACCCACTTCGTCGCGGGCCTCGGCACCACCGGCACCCTGATGGGCGTCGGCCGCTACCTCCGCGAGAACAAGCCCGACGTCAAGATCGTCGCCGCCGAGCCGCGCTACGACGACCTGGTCTACGGCCTGCGCAACCTCGACGAGGGCTTCGTACCCGAGCTGTACGACGCCTCCGTCCTGACCACCCGCTTCTCCGTGGGCTCGGCGGACGCCGTCACCCGCACCCGCGAGCTCCTCCAGCAGGAGGGCATCTTCGCGGGCGTCTCCACCGGCGCCGCCCTGCACGCGGCGATCGGCGTCGGCAACAAGGCCGTCAAGGCGGGCGAGAGCGCGGACATCGTGTTCGTCGTCGCCGACGGCGGCTGGAAGTACCTGTCCACCGGGGTCTACACGGCGGCCACCACCGAAGAGGCCATCGAAACCCTCCAGGGCCAGCTCTGGGCGTAAGCCCCTGACGCGCAGCCCTTACGCAGCCAGGTGACGGACCTGGTCCCACAGGACCGGGTCCACCACCCCCACCCTCCGCCGGAAATCCCCCACCGGCACCTCGCGCAGCTCGTCCGTCTCCAGGAAGCTCGCGCGCCCGTGGGCGTCGCCCACCGAACCCGGCGGCAACGGGATCACCCCGGCCCGCTCGTCGTGGTACTTGCTGGTGATCTTCGCGACGGTCGCCCGCCCACCGTGCACCACCAGCACCAGACAGGGCCGGTCCTTGCCCCCGGGCCCGTCCTCGTACGGCACGGTCGCCCACCAGATCTCCGCAGGCCGCGGCCTCGCCCGGCCCCGCCCGCGCGGCCCTGCCGGACGCCCCGGCGGACGCGTCCGCCGCCCC
>NZ_JBXEJE010000036.1:13804-74082 GCF_056820935.1 Streptomyces sp. Q2
GGCCCTGCCGGACGCCCCGGCGGACGCGTCCGCCGCCCCGCGGGACGCCGGCCGCGCCCCCAGCCGTCCACCAGCGTGGCGACCAGCGCCAGCAGTACCACCGCCGCGAGCGCCAGCCACCAGGACGTATCCATGGGCATGACGTTACCGGCGCGCGATCACCCCTGCGCGCCCTTTCCCCACGCCGCACGCCCCCCGGGTCCAGCCGAACCGGTGACACCACAGGTGAGTTCGCCCACAACAGCCCCTGGTGGAGGAGCGACCATGAGTTTTGCGCCTTACGCTCGACGAACCGCACGACCCCCGTCTCCTTCCCAGAAAAGTTCCCGCCAGCGGAGGTTTCTGCTTTATGAAGCTCACCGTCGTCGGCTGCTCGGGGTCGTTCCCGTCCGCGGAATCGGCCTGCTCGAGCTACCTCGTCGAGGCCGACGGCTTCCGGCTGCTTCTCGACATGGGCAACGGTGCCCTTGGCGAGCTGCAGCGCCACTGCGGTCTCTACGACCTCGACGCGATCTTCCTCAGCCACCTGCACGCCGACCACTGCATCGACATGTGCGCGTACTTCGTCGCGCGCTACTACCGCCACGACGGCGGCCGCTGCGACCCGATCCCGGTCTACGGCCCCGAAGGCACCGAACACCGCCTCACCACGGCCTACGCCGACACCCCCACCGCCTCCTCCATGAGCGAGGTCTTCGACTTCCACACGGTCAAGCCGTCCACCTTCGAGATCGGCCCGTTCACGGTCCACACCGAACGCGTGGCCCACCCCGTCGAGGCGTACGGCATCCGCGTCGAGCACGCCGGCAAGTCCCTCACCTACTCCGGCGACACCGGCATCAGCCCGGCCCTGGACGAACTCGCCCGCGACACCGACCTGTTCCTGTGCGAGGCCGCCTTCACGCACGGCAAGGAGAGCATCCCCGACCTGCACCTCAACGGCCGCGAGGCGGGCGAGACGGCGAGTAGGGCAGGAGCCCGCCGCCTGGTCCTCACCCACATCCCCCCGTGGACCGACCCCCAGACCAACCTGACCGACGCACGCGCGACGTACGACGGCCCGGTGGAACTGGCGGCACCGAGGAAGTCGTACGAGATCTGAGCTTCGTCCGTGCATGAAGGCCCCGGAACCTGCACGGTTCCGGGGCCTTCGTCATGCCGTACGCCTGCGTGCCGCACGCCTGCTACGGCCGGGGTCTCACGCCTTGGTGAGGTCCTCGACCTCCTCCTCGGGCTCGCGGCCCGGGGTGGCGAGGTCGAACTTGATGATGGCGAAGCGGAAGACCACGTAGTAGATCGCCGCGAAGACCAGGCCGATCGGGATGATCAACCAGGGCTTGGTGGCCAAGTTCCAGTTCAGTGCGTAGTCGATGAAGCCCGCGGAGAAGTTGAAGCCCGCGTGGACTCCCAGACCCCAGGTGACGGCCATGGAGACAGCGGTCAGCACCGCGTGGATCACGTAGAGGAGCGGAGCGATGAACATGAACGAGAACTCGATCGGCTCGGTCACACCGGTCACGAAGGACGTCAGGGCGAGCGAGACCATCATGCCCGTCACGGCCTTGCGGCGCTCTGGGCGAGCCGTGTGCGCGATGGCCAGCGCGGCGGCCGGCAGACCGAACATCATGATCGGGAAGAAGCCGGACATGAACATCCCGGCGGTCGGGTCGCCGGCGAGGAAGCGGCTGTAGTCGCCGTGGACGACCTGACCGGCGGCGTCGGTGAAGTCACCAAGCTGGAACCAGGCCACCGTGTTCACGAACTGGTGCATGCCGACGGGGATCAACGCACGGTTGATCAGACCGAAGAGGGCGGCACCGAAGGACCCCAGGCCGGTCATCCACTCGCCGAAGTTTCCGATGCCCTCGCCGATGGGCTCCCAGACCAGACCGAAGAAGACACCGACGACGATGCCGACGAAGGCCATGATGATCGGAACGAGTCGGCGGCCATTGAAGAAGCCGAGCCAGTCGACCAACTTCGTACGGTGGAACCTCTGCCAGAGGACCGCGGAGAGCAGACCCATGATGATGCCGCCGAGGACACCGGGGTTGTTGTAACTCGCGGCTATGTCCGCACCCTTGGTGACCTTGGCCTCGGTCACGGGGAAGGCTTCGAGGACCTTGCTGTAGACCAGGAACCCGACCAGCGCGGCGAGGGCGGTCGAGCCGTCGGACTTCTTGGCGAAGCCGATGGCGACACCGATGCAGAAGAGCATCGGAAGACTGCCGGTAATGGCGCCGCCCGCCTTGTCGAAGACCAGGGCGACCTTGTCCCAGCCGAGGCCGTCGGCCCCGAAGACGTCCGGCTGGCCGAGACGGACTATTAGGCCCGCCGCCGGCAGCACGGCGATCGGGAGCTGTAGGCTACGGCCGACCTTTTGCAGGCCCTGGAACAGGCCGGATCCTCGCTTCTTCGCGGGAGTCGCCGTTGCGGTGGCGGAACTCATACTTCCTCCATCGGGTGGTGGTCTACACCACTCAGTGGTGTAGACCTGTTCTAGCACGATGAAGGACACATAAGGAACCCGCGATTCCCGTGACGGGACAGCTACTGTGGGCTACCCGTCTGGCCACTGTCCGGGCCGCTGCCCACCGTGCGGATCAGTAACCCCGGATCTCCGCCCCCCGGCCTCCCCGCGCTCACGGCTTGTCGGCCGCCCGCCAAGTGGTGTAGACCAGCCCCGGGCGATTTCAGCGCTGCGGCGCCGTCTTCCGATACGTGCGGCGCGATCGCTCGCAAACACGGGCCAACTGTGGGTTACTGCCAAAAAGCGGTTCGGATCAGGGAGAAAGAACATGGCCAGCAAGGCTGAGAAGATCGTTGCCGGGCTCGGCGGCATCGACAACATCGAAGAGGTCGAAGGCTGCATCACCCGCCTCCGCACCGAAGTCGTCGACGCCAGCAAGGTCGACGAAGCCGCCCTGAAGGCCGCCGGCGCCCACGGCGTCGTCAAGATGGGCACCGCCATCCAGGTCGTCATCGGCACCGACGCCGACCCCATCGCCGCGGAAATCGAAGACCTCATGTGAGCCCGTGCGCCCGCCAACGGCCGCGCACCCACCCGGAAGGGGCCCTTTCCCACCACGGGACGGGCCCCTTCCCCATGTACGGCTAGGCTCGACACCATGTCTCGAATCGACGGCCGCACCCCCGAACAACTCCGCCCGGTCACCATCGAACGCGGCTGGAGCAAGCACGCCGAAGGCTCCGTCCTCGTCTCCTTCGGCGACACCAAGGTCTTCTGCACCGCCTCCGTCACCGAAGGCGTCCCCCGCTGGCGCAAAGGCAGCGGCGAAGGCTGGGTCACCGCCGAATACTCGATGCTCCCCCGCGCCACCAACACCCGCGGCGACCGCGAATCCGTACGCGGCAAGATCGGCGGCCGCACCCACGAGATCAGCCGCCTCATCGGCCGCTCCCTGCGCGCGGTCATCGACTACAAGGCCCTCGGCGAGAACACCATCGTCCTCGACTGCGACGTCCTGCAGGCCGACGGCGGCACCCGCACCGCCGCGATCACCGGCGCCTACGTCGCCCTCGCCGACGCCATCACCTGGGCCCAGGGCAAGAAGCTCATCAAAGCCGGCCGCCAGCCCCTGACCGGAACCGTCAGCGCGGTCTCGGTCGGCATCGTAGGAGGCGTCCCCCTGCTGGACCTCTGCTACGAGGAAGACGTCCGCGCCGAGACCGACATGAACGTCGTCTGCACCGGCGACGGACGCTTCGTCGAGGTCCAGGGCACCGCCGAAGCCGAACCCTTCGCCCGCGACGAACTCAACGCCCTCCTCGACCTCGCCGTCGCCGGCTGCACAGACCTGGCCGCCCTGCAGCACAAGGCACTTGATACCGTCCTCGAAAAGTAAAGGACGCACCAAGAAGGACGACCGTCGGCCGCAACCCCGCCGACCGTCCTCGCGTCACTACGGGTACGGGCGTACGGCTCACCGCCGTGCGCCCGGCCAGCACGAGGGCCGGCCAGGACACGACCTGGGGCCCTGCCAACGGGAGGGAACAGATCCATGGCCGCGAGCCGACGCCGCCCAAGTCGCCGAATCGCCATCGTCGCCGCGGTGGCCGCCGTCGGACTGACGACCGGCCTCACCACCGGCTGCGACGCCGTCAGCAAGGCACTGGACTGCGTCCAGACCGCCGACGCCATCGCCGACAGCGTCACCGACCTCCAGCAGGCCGTGGAAAACGCGTCGAACGACCCGACGCAGCTCGAGGAGTCTCTCAACTCCATCGACAAGAACCTCGACGACATCGGCGACAAGACCGACAACGCCGACGTCAACAAGGCCGTCGACAACCTGGGCGAGGCCGTCACCAACGTCCGCACCTCCGTCAAGAACGGCGACAACACCCCCGACCTGAGCCCGATCACCGACGCGGCGGGCGAACTGACGAAGGTCTGCACGCCGTAGGTCAGCCGGGAAACCGGGAAGCAGCGAGGGCCATGGGGCCGGGATACTGAACCCCATGACCCGCCTGATCCTCGCCACCCGCAACGCCGGAAAGATCACCGAACTCCGCGCGATCCTCGCCGACGCCTCCCTGCCCCACGACCTCGTCGGCGCGGAGGCGTACCCCGACATCCCCGACGTCAAGGAAACAGGCGTCACCTTCGCCGAGAACGCCCTGCTCAAGGCCCACGCCCTCGCCCAGGCAACCGGCCTGCCCGCCGTGGCCGACGACTCCGGCCTCTGCGTGGACGTCCTGGGCGGCGCCCCCGGCATCTTCTCCGCCCGCTGGGCCGGCCGGCACGGCGACGACAAGGCCAACCTGGACCTCCTCCTGGCCCAGCTCTCCGACATCGCCGACGAACACCGAGGCGCCCACTTCGCCTGCGCGGCGGCGCTCGCGTTGCCGGACGGTACGGAAAGGGTGGTCGAGGGTCGACTGCGGGGGATGCTGCGGCATACGCCGGTGGGCACGAACGGCTTCGGCTACGACCCGATCCTCCAGCCGGAGGGCGAGACCCGGACGTGCGCCGAGCTGACGGCGGCGGAGAAGAACGCGATCAGCCATCGGGGGCAGGCGTTCAGGGCGCTGGTGCCTGTGGTGCGGGAGCTGTTGGGCTGACAACGGCGAAGGCCCACCCGGCACTGGGTGGGCCTTCGAATCAAAGGTGTGCGGCCGGAGGGACTCGAACCCTCAAGGGATTTCTCCCACAACATCCTAAGTGTTGCGCGTAGGCCAGTTCCGCCACGGCCGCCCGCGCGCTCATGCTACCCGGCGAGGCGGCCTCGTAGTCGAGGACTTGGGGCCCTGCGGCCGCCTCGGCACCAGGTGCTGGTGATCGCGTGGCAGTTGGGGCACAACAACCGCAGGTTCTCTTGTCGGTCGTCGCTCCAGTCACCGTTGATGTGATCGACCTCCAGGGTCATGGGCTTGCCCAGCCACTCGGGACCCGTTCCGCACTCGGCGCACTCCTCAGGCACGCCCACCTCCAAGAGCGCCCTGCGCAGCAGGTGGGTTCTTGTCCGACGGGTGCCGTCATGTTGAACCAGGATGTCCCCGGCGCGCCTGAGGGGCACAGTGCCTTGCCCGCCGCGTTGATGTGCCTGCCCCAGGAAGTGAGAGGTGTCGAGACCGTCCTCAGCCACCCAGTAGCGGAGCAGAGCGCGCAACCTGCTGTTGTAGGGCTCCATCCCCAGAGCGCGGAGCGTACTCGCGGTGGAGGTTGCTCCCTCGACCGCTCGGCGCAACTCGTCGGTGGCTGGTCTGGGAGGAGCTTGGCTCATCCGCCTCTGGCGGGGCATGTGCGAGACATCGATCCCGAAGTGGTCGAAGCGCCGGAAGAGATGACGGCGAAGTCGGCCGTATGGCCGGGTGCCGAAGTAGGCGATGACCTCGTCGATGTCGGAACACCGCACTGCGGCTTCGGCCAGCCGTTCCCGGGTGTACTTCATGCCGCTGCTCATGAAGTCCTGCCCTTGCCGCGACCCCGGTAACTATCTGTTGTCGAATGACAGTTGGGGCACAGAAACCGCAGATTCTGGATGCGGTTGTCGCGCCAGTTTCCGTCGATGTGGTCGACTTCCAGGGAGAGCGGGTGCCCTCGCCAGACCCCTTCCGTGCCGCACATGGCGCATCGCTCCGGCATGCCCGTCGTCGTCAATGCCCACCTGAGCCGATCGCTCGGGATGCGCCGGGCCTGGCCGGTCGGTTGCATGACGAGTAGCCCTTCCGGCGTTCGCGGGCGCCACGCCTAGCCCCGCTGTGTCGGTACCTGGAAGTGCGAGGTGTCGATGCCGTACGCCTTGATCCGGCGGCTGATGTGCGTGTGGTGTCCGCCTACCACCTCGAGCTCGAGGCGGCGCAGTACCTCGCACATGTTCGTCGAGGCTGAGACCGCTGCCTGAAGGACTTCCTTGGTCCATCGCACCCCTTCACGCTCGAAGTGCGAGACATCCACGCCCAGCTTCTTCATCCGCTGGAAGACGTACCGCCGCGTCGAGCTCCGCGGATCAACCCCCAGCCTCCCCAACGCCTCCGACAACGTCCGCGCCCCCCGAGCCGCCTCCTCCAGCCGCTCCTTCGGATACCCACTGGCCCCCATCGTTCCCCTCCGATCTCGGCCACGTGTTCGTGGCTCGTACGGAGTAACGGATCGGTTGTCCGACAGTCACGCTCGGAACGTAAAGGCGGTTGATATGCTTACCGGCGAGGCCTTCCAGGTGCGGACCCTTGTCCGCTCGGGAGGCTTTTTTCATGACCTCAGCAGAGTTGACCATCCGACCGGCAACCCCCGCCGATCGCCCCACCGTCGAACGCCTCTGGCTTCTCTTCCGGCATGATCTGTCCGAGTTCGGGGGTCAGCTGCCCAACGCCGACGGGTCGTTCCGGAAGGAGCGGTTGGAGGCCGCCTTTTCCGGTGATGTCGACTGGGCCCCGTATCTCTTCAGCCTGGGCGACGAGCATCCCGTCGGGTTCGCCTTCGTGCGGAGGCTCAGTGGGCCCACCCGCGTGCTCAACAGCTTTTTCGTCGTGCGAGGGGTGCGGAGGAGTGGGGTGGGGATGCGGGCCGTGCGGGAAGTCGTCGGGCGGCATCCGGGGGAGTGGGAGGTGGCGTTTCAGGACGCCAATGCCGGTGCCGTGCGGTTCTGGCGGCGGGTGGCCGGCGAGCTTGCTCCCGGGGAGTGGAGTGAGGAGCACAGGCCGGTGCCCGAGCGGCCCGACCTGGCTCCTGACGTCTGGGTTTCGTTCAGATACCCAAGTCCTTGATGATCTTCGCTACGTGGCCGGTCGCCCGGACGTTGTAGAGGGCGCGTTCGACCTTGCCCTCCTCGTCCACGACGATCGTGGAGCGGATGACGCCCATGTAGGTCTTGCCGTAGTTCTTCTTCTCGCCGTACGCGGCGTAGGCCTCGGTGACGGTTTTTTCCGGGTCGGCGAGGAGGGTGATCTTCAGGGATTCCTTCTCGCGGAACTTCGCCAGCTTCTCCGGCTTGTCGGGGGAGATGCCGATGACGTCGTAGCCCGCGCCGGCCAGCAGCTCGAGGTTGTCCGTGAAGTCGCACGCCTGCTTGGTGCAGCCTGGAGTCAGGGCCGCCGGGTAGAAGTAGACGATGACCTTGCGGCCCTTGTGGTCGGACAGGGACACCTCGGTGCCGTCGGCGTCGGGGAGGGTGAAGGCGGGGGCCACGTCGCCGGGCTGGAGTCGCTCGCTCATCGGCCTAGCGTAACGGGGGGTCCTGACAGTGCGTTCCGGCCCGGAGCTGACAGACTGTCCGGAACAAAGCATCAGCTGACTTCGGAGGCCGTACGGTGGCGGACACGTCGGACACGTCGGACACGAGAACCCCGGCGCAGATCGAGGCGGACATCAAGCGCCGCCGCGAATTGCTGGCCGAGACACTCGACGAGATCGGGGTGCGGGTGCATCCCAAGACGATCGTGGGCGATGCCAAGGCCAAGGTCGTCTCCAATATCGATCACACGCTCGGGCGGGCCTATGTCGGGGTCAACCGGGCCGTGAGTGATGTGAAGGCGCGGTTCGTCGACGAGGAAGGCGCGCCTCGGCTGGAGCGGGTCGTGCCGGTCGCGATCATCGTTGTGGGGGTCGTGGGGCTGCTTGCCCTGGGGACCCGGCGGCGTAAGGGCTGAGTGAGGGTCGACCCGGCGGCTTCCGGGGCCGGTGAAGGCAGGTAGGTTCAGAGGCGTGAGCGCCAAGAGAAACCAGCACAGCGACCAGCACGACAAGCTGCCCATCCGGATGCTGCACGACCGTGTGCTCGTGCGGCAGGACGCCAGTGAGGGCGAGCGGCGTTCCGGTGGCGGGATTCTGATTCCGGCCACCGCGGCCGTCGGTCGTCGGCTGGCGTGGGCGGACGTCGTCGCGGTGGGGCAGAACGTGCGGTCCGTGGAGCCGGGTGACCGGGTGCTGTTCGATCCGGAGGACCGGGCCGAGGTGGAGGTGCGGGGCATCGCTTACGTGCTGATGCGTGAGCGTGATCTGCACGCGGTGGCCGCGGACCGGTTCGAGGGGTCCGAGGACTCGACCGGCCTGTATCTGTAGAACAGCAGCGAGCGAAGAGGGGCTGGTGACCGTCGTCACCAGCCCCTTTCACGTTCTCTGCGCGTTTCCGTGCGCGGTCACTGTCTCCTGGTGGTGAGCTGCGGGCCCACCCCGGTCGTCGTGCCGCCGTCCGTCGTGCCTCCGGTGTCGCCGCCGGTGGTGTCTCCCGTGGTGCCGCCGGTGGCGGTGTCGCCGCCTGTGGTGTCTCCGGTGGTGCCGTCGGTGGTGCCGCCGTCGGTGGTCGGGTCGCCGCCGGTCGTGTCGCCGGTGGTGGCGCCCGTTGTCGTGTCTCCCGTGGTGCCGTCGGTGGTGCCGCCGTCGGTGGCGGGGTCGCCGGTCTGGCCCTCGGTCTGGCCCTCGGTGTCCTGGCCGCCGGTGGTGTCTCCCGTGGTGCCGCCGGTGTTCTCGTCGCCCGTGCCTGGGTCGGTGGGGACGTCGGTGACGGGGGGCTGGACCACGTCGGCGCCCGGTTGGAGTTCGAGGTCGAAGTCGGTGACCGGCTTGTCCTTGAGGGCGTCCTTGGTGAACTGGGCCCAGATCTCGGTGGGCGCCCCGCCGCCGTTGATGCGCTCCAGGCCCATCGCCCCGTACAGGGACTTGTGCGCGGCCGTCACCGGGTCCTGGCCCATGACGGAGACGACGGTGGCGAGCTCGGGGGTGTAGCCGGCGAACCAGGCGGCGGTGTCCTCCTCGGCGGTGCCGGTCTTGCCCGCGGCGGGGCGGCCGGCGGCCTGGGCGGCGGTGGCGGTGCCGCCCTCGACGACGCTTTGGAGGACGGAGGTGGTGGTGTCGGCGGCTTCGCGGCTGACGGCCTGGCTGGTCTTCTTCTCGGGCAGCTCGATGGCGTTCGTGCCGTCCTTGGTGATCTTGTCGATCATCGTGTACGTGCCGTGTTTGCCGTGGTTGGCGAGGGTGGCGTAGGCCTCGGCCATGTCGAGGACGCTGGCGGTGGACGGGCCGAGCGCGATGGACGGGGACGCGGTCAGGTCGGGGGTGTTGGCGGGCAGGCCGAGGTCGATCGCGGTCTGCTTGACCTTGTCGGAGCCGACGTCGACGGCCATCTGCGCGTACACCGAGTTGACGGACTTGTCGGTGGCCTCGCGGACGGTGATGTTGCCGTACGAGCCCTGGTCCTCGTTCTCGGGGGCGTAGGTGCCGCCGTCCCAGCCCACGATGGGCCGCTTGTTGGTGCCGTCGTAGATGGTGTTCGGGGTGATCGTGCGGCCGTCCTGGGTCACCGAGTCGTTCTGGACGGCGGAGGTGAACACGAACGGCTTGAAGGTGGAGCCGACCTGGAAGTCGCCGCGGGTGGCGTTGTTCGTGTACTGCTTCACGTAGTCGATGCCGCCGTACATGGCGACGACCTTGCCGGTCTTGGGGTCGACGGCGGCGCCGCCCGCGCGGACGTAGGTGTCGACCTTGCGGTTCTTCTTGTCGAGCTTGTCCATGAGCTGGTCGTTGACCGCGTCGACGAAGGCGTTCTGCTTGCTCTTCTGCAGGGTGGTGGTGATGCGGTAGCCGCCGACGGCGAGCTGGTCCTTGTCGAGGATCTTGTTCTCGGTGAGGTAGTCCTTGATCGCGTCGACGATGTAGCCGCGCTGCCCGGACATGCCGGTGGAGACGGTGGCTTCTTTCGGCATCGGGAACTTCATGGCGGCGCGGTCGGAGGCGCTGAGCCAGCCCTTGGTGACCATGCCGTCGAGGACGTAGTTCCAGCGGGCCTGGGCGGCGGCCTTGTTCTCGGGGTGGGCGACGACGTCGTACTCGCTGGGCGCGTTGAGCAGGGCGGCGAGGTAGGCGCCCTTGGCCGGGTCGAGGTCGGTGGCGTCGATGCCGTAGTAGGCCTGGGCGGCGGCCTGGATGCCGTAGGCGTTGCGGCCGAAGTAGCTGGTGTTGAGGTAGCCCTCGAGGATCTGGCTCTTGCTCTCGGTGCGGTCCAGCTTGATCGAGATGAAGAACTCCTTCACCTTGCGCGTCACGGTCTGTTCCTGCGCGAGGTAGTAGTTCTTGACGTACTGCTGGGTGATGGTGGAGCCGGACTGCTTGCCCTTGCCGGTGGCGGTGTTCCATCCGGCGCGGAGCATCGCCTTGGGGTCGATGGCGGACTCGCTGTAGAAGTCGCGGTCCTCGGCGGCCAGGACGGAGTGCTGGGCGTCCTTGGAGATCTGCGCGAGGCCGACGTTCTCGCGGTTGACCTCGCCGTCGCGGGCGAGCTGGCTGCCGTCGGCGTAGAGGTAGACGTTGCTCTGCTTGGTGGCGAAGGCGTTGGCGGCCGGGATCTTGACCATGGAGTAGCCGAGGAAGAACAGGCCGGCCAGGAGCAGCACGCCGATGACGAAGGTGCCGAGCACCATGCGCCAGGTGGGGATGATCCGCCGCCAGCCGGTGCGCTTGGGCCGCTTGGGCTTGGCCCCTGTCTCGGCGGCGGCCGCTTCGGGCTCTCTGGGTGCCCAGCCCTGGGTCGGTTGCTGCGGCTGCGGCTCGTCGCTCATGTCGTGCACGGACTCCTGTTTCGCGTCTTGCTTCCCGTACGCCTCGTACGCCTTCTGCGCCCTCAGATGAAGACTCTCGCACCGCGCGTTCCGTTCCCGGCAATCGGCACGCGCTTGCCCGGAAAATGCGTGGCGTGGCCCACAGCCCGCGGACTAGGCTCCTGCGCTTCGGTGTCGGTGCGGGCTGGGTGGGCGAGGAGGGCGGTTTGCCGTGGATACGGCGCGGTTGTACCTGGCCGTCGCGGCGGGGGGTTTTCGACGGTACGCGACGTATCGGGTGGCGACCGCCGCGGGGGTGTTCACCAACACCGTTTTCGGTCTGATCCTGGTCTACACGTATCTGGCGTTGTGGGAGGAGCGGCCGCATCTGGGCGGGTACGACCAGGCGCAGGCCGTCACCTATGTGTGGGTGGGGCAGGCGCTGCTGTCGACGCTGGCGATCGGGGGCGGCGGGGTCGAGGACGAGCTGATGGAGCGCATCCGCACGGGTGACATCGCGATCGATCTGTACCGGCCGGCGGATCTGCAACTGTGGTGGCTGGCCGCGGACCTGGGGCGGGCGCTGTTCCAGTTGGTGGGACGGGGTGTGCTGCCGTTCCTGTTCGGGGTGCTGGTCTTTCCGGCGGCGGTGCCCGGTGATGTGGCGACCTGGTGTGCCTTCCTGTTCGCGGTGCTGCTGGCGATGGTGGTGGGTTACGGCATCCGGTTCCTGGTGGCGCTGAGCGCGTTCTGGCTGCTGGACGGGACGGGTGTGGTGCAGATGGCGTGGCTCGTCGGGTTCTTCTGTTCGGGGATGATCTTTCCGCTGAACGTGTTCCCGGGGGCGCTCGGCGAGGTCGTACGGGCTCTGCCGTGGTCGTCGTTGTTGCAGGCGCCCGCGGACGTGCTGCTGGGGGAGGCGGACCCGTGGGGGACGTATCTCTTCCAGGCCGGCTGGGCGGTGGCGTTGCTGGCTCTGGGGCGGCTGGTGCAGGTCATGGCGACGCGTCGGGTGGTGGTTCAGGGTGGCTGAGGGCGGGTGGCGGGCCGAGGCGGCTGCGATGGGCCGGATCGCGGAGGGGGTGCGGACGTACCGTCTGATCGCGGCGATGTGGATCCGCTCGACGATGGCCTACCGGGCTTCCTTCGTGATGACCACGGTCGGTAATTTCGCGGCGACCGCGCTCGACTTCGTCGCGATCCTGCTGATGTTCTCGCAGGTGGACGCTCTGGGCGGTTATCCGTTGCCGGAGGTCGCCTTCCTGTACGGCCTGTCGTCGGTGTCGTTCGGGCTGGCGGACCTGGCGATCGGTTCGATGGACCGGCTGGGCCGCCGCGTGCGTGACGGCACGCTCGACACGCTGCTCGTGCGGCCGGCGCCGGTGCTGGCGCAGGTGGCCGCCGACCGGTTCGGGCTGCGGCGGCTGGGCCGGGTGACCCAGGGGGCGCTGGTGCTGGGCTATGCGCTGATCGAGCTCGATTTGCAGTGGACGCCGCTCAAGCTGGTGCTGATGCCGGTGATGGTGCTGGGCGGTGCCGGGATCTTCGGCGCGGTGTTCGTCGGGGGTGCGGCCTTCCAGTTCGTGGCGCAGGACGCCTCCGAGGTGCAGAACGCGTTCACGTACGGCGGCACGACGCTGTTGCAGTATCCGCCGACCATCTTCGCGAAGGACCTGGTGCGGGGGGTGACGTTCGTGCTGCCGCTGGCCTTCGTCAACTGGGTGCCGGCCGCCTATGTGTTGGGCCGACCGCTGCCGCTCGGGCTGCCCGCGTGGACGGCCTTCGTCTCGCCGCTGGTGGCGGCCGTGTGCTGTGCGCTGGCCGGTGTGGTGTGGCGGACGGGGCTTCGGTCGTATCGGAGTACAGGGAGCTAGAAGTGGACCGTGCGTTCATCGAGCTGGACCGCGTCGAGAAGGTCTTCGACGTGCGCAAGAAGACGGGTTTCCTGAAGCGGGAGCGGCGTGAGGTGCGGGCGGTCGACTCGATCTCCTTCACCGTGCCGCGTGGCGAGATGGTCGGGTACATCGGTCCGAACGGTGCCGGGAAGTCGACGACGATCAAGATGCTGACCGGGATCCTGACGCCGAGCGGTGGCCGGCTGCGGGTCGCGGGGATCGATCCGTCCCGGGAGCGGGCGCGGCTGGCGCATCGGATCGGGGTGGTGTTCGGGCAGCGTACGACGCTGTGGTGGGACCTGCCGCTGATCGACTCCTACCGGCTGATGCACCGCATGTACCGCATCCCCGACGGGCGTTACCGCGAGAACCTCGACCGGCTCGTCGAACTCCTCGAACTGGGCGAGCTGTTGGACGTTCCGGTACGGCAGCTCTCGCTCGGTCAGCGGATGCGCGGTGACATCGCGGCGGCCCTGCTGCACGATCCGGAGGTGCTGTACCTCGACGAGCCGACGATCGGCCTGGACGTCGTGTCGAAGTCCAAGGTGCGGGAGTTCCTGCGGGAGTTGAACACCGAGAACGGCACGACGGTGCTGCTGACCACGCACGATCTCCAGGACATCGAGCAGTTGTGTTCGCGGGTGATGGTCATCGACCACGGGCGTCTGATGTACGACGGTCCGCTCACCGGTCTGCACGAGGCGGGGGAGAGCGAGCGGGTCCTGGTGGTCGACCTGGAGCGCGAACTGCCGCCGATCGAGGCGCCGCCGCCCGCGCGGGTGGTGAAGGTGGAGGGCCCCCGGCAGTGGCTGGCGTTCCCGGCGGCGGCGTCGGCGGCGCCGCTGGTGGCGCGGATCGCGGCGGAGTATCCGCTGGTGGACCTGTCCGTGCGGGAGCCGGACATCGAGGCGGTGATCGCGAAGATGTACGTGGAGCGGGCGACGACCGCCGAGCGGCTGCCGTAGTGGCTGCCGTCGTGCCCCTCAGTGGATGCCATAGTGCCCGTCGCCCGGAACTCGTAGGCTGGCGGGTATGACCGAGGATGCCCCGGAGCTGCGCGCCTCCGACGCCGATCGTGAACGAGTCGCCGAGGTCCTGCGGGACGCCCTCGCGGAGGGGCGCCTCGACATGGAGGAGTTCGGGGAACGGCTGGACGCGACGTACAGGGCGCGGACGTACGGCGAACTCGCGCCGATCACCCGGGACCTGCCGTCCGGCGCGGGCGTCGTTTCCGCTCCTCGAATCTCGATGACCAAGGAGCCCGCGCAGAGCGGGGGTTGGGCGGGGCGGATCGTCGGTGGCGAGGGGTCGTCGACGTGGGCCGTGGCCGTCATGTCGGGGTTCCAGCGCAGGGGCCGCTGGACGGTGCCGAAGCGGTTCAACTGCTTCGCCTTCTGGGGCGGCGGCGAGATCGATCTGCGTGAGGCGAACTTCGCGGACCGTGAGGTCGAGATCAACTGCGTCGCGATCATGGGCGGGATGCAGGTGATCGTGCCGCCCGGCGTCGAGGTCGTCGTCCGGGGCATCGGCATCATGGGCGGTTTCGACCAGCGCGAGGAGGGTGTGCCGGGTGACCCGGGCGCCCCGCGGGTGATCGTGACGGGCTTCGCCTTCTGGGGCGGGGTCGGCGTGGAGCGCAAGCTCACGCGGGCCGAGCGGCAGCGCCTGAAGGAGGAGAGCCGCCAGGAGAAGCTGGACCGCAAGGCGTCCCTGCGGGAACTGGGCCAGTCCGTCCGGGACGACGCCCGCGACGCCCACCGCAGGATGCTCGAAGGTCACCACGACCTGCTGCGGGACCATCACGAACGCCGCGAGGAGCGTCGCGAGGAACGCCGGGAGGAACGGGACCGGCGCCGCCGCCGCGAGTACTGACCCCTCCCGGGTGAGTGGACGCCCCTCAGGGGCGCGGGGAACTGCGCGACCAGCCCCCGCTCACCCGCACCCGGCACACCACGCAAACCAGCCCCCGGGCCTCCGAACCCCGGCCTCGGATCCCAGGCCCTCGGCGCTTCGACCCGGATGAGTGGACGCCCCTCAGGGGCGCGGGGAACTGCGCGACCAGCCCCCGCTCACCCGCACCCGGCACACCACGCAAACCAGCCCCCGGGCCTACGAACCCCGGCCTCGGATCCCAGGCCCTCGGCGCTTCGACCCGGATGAGTGGACGCCCCTCAGGGGCGCGGGGAACTGCGCGACCAGCCCCCGCTCACCCGCACCCGGCACACCACGCAAACCAGCCCCCGGGCCTACGAACCCCGGCCTCGGATCCCAGGCCCTCGGCGCTTCGACCCGGATGAGTGGACGCCCCTCAGGGGCGCGGGGAACTGCGCGACCAGCCCCCGCTCACCCGCACCCGGCACACCACGGAGACCAGCCCCCCGGTGCCTGGATACCGGCGTCCCCCGGCGTCACAGTTCCGCCGGTGCCGCCCCCTTCAGGTCGTCCAGGTCGAAGGTCGCGGCCATGCGCTCGTACCCCTTGTCGCTGGGGTGGAGGTGGTCGCCCGAGTCGTAGTCGGAGCGGAACCTGCGCGGGTTGTAGGGGTCGCGGACCGCCTTGTCGAAGTCGACGACGGCGTCGTAGACCTTGCCCGCGCGGATCTCGGCGTTGATCTGCTGCCGTACGGACTCGCGGGCGTCGGTGTAGCCGCGGTGGCCGCCGAAGGGCATCAGGGTGGCGCCGATGACCTTGATGCCGCGGGCGTGGGCCTGGCGGACCGCTGCCCGCAGGCCGTCGAGGATGGCGTCGGGGTCGGCCAGTCGGGGGTTGCGCAGGATGTCGTTGATGCCGAGGTCGATGACGGCCACCTTGACGTTCGGGCGGCCGAGGACGTCCCGGGCGAAGCGGTCTACGCCGGCCTGGTTCTCGGCGGGGCGCCCGAGGCCGTCGGCGAGGATCTGATTTCCGCCGATTCCCTGGTTGACGACGCTGTAGCGGGGCACGTCCCGGCCGGCCTCGATCGCGGCGCGCAGCCGCTGGGACAGGAGGTCGGTCCAGCGGTGGTTGGCGTTCTCGGTGGAGCCGACGCCGTCGGTGAGCGAGTCGCCGAAGGCGACGACGGTGCCCTCGGCCTCGTCGCTGAGCACGTCCAGCGCGGTCAGGTAGCGCCAGTACTCGGTCCGCTCGGTGTACGCGGTCGCCGTCGGGTCCTCGGCGCGGTCGCCGTCGGCGGCGTACGAGGTCTGGCGGGCCCGGGGGTGGTAGGTGACCGGGCCTGACGCGGTGGGGGAGTAGGTGGTGACCAGGACGTCGCTGCCGGCCGGGATGCGCAGGACGACGGCGTCGCTGAGCACCTGCTGGCCGGCCGGGACGACGACGACGGTGTTGCCGCCGAACGTCAGGCGCCGCATGGTCTGGGCGTCCGCTGCGGCGGTGCCGGTGCCGGCCGCGAGGGCGACCGAGGCGTGGGTGATGGTCAGCGGCGACTGGCCGTAGAGATTGGACAGCGTGATGCGGGCACTCGTACCACCGACGCTCGCGTGGACGACGTTGCGTACCGAGCGGCCGGCCAGGCCGTCGGTCTCGGTGCCGGGTTCGCCGCCGACCGGGGAGGCTGACCAGGAGCCGACCCAGACGCCGGTGGAGACCGGGGCTGCGGAGTTGTGGGGGGCGGGCCCGCTGGCCAGCGTGGTGCGTTCGTTCGTACCGTCGTCGGTTGCCACTCCGACGTAGATGGCGGCGGACAGGGCCACGATCACGGAGAGGATCGCGGCGAGCAGGGCGTAACCATGACGCCGGGTCATGCTGTGTTGTTCTCCTCGGGCGATGGGAGCCCGAGGCTCCGATCTGATGAGTCCATGATGAGCCATGGACCGGGGAAAACTGACAGGACCCCGTCGCGTTCCCCCGACCGGACAGACGCCGGGAACTCTTGTTCCGTTCCAGGAGTCGGTCAGGAAGGGACAATGTGTGAGGGATCACCGAACGGGTGGAGCGGATGGAACGTACGGAAACGGGATCAATCGGGGCCGAAGGGCAGCATGCCCGCCCCGGAGGCTTCACGAACCGCGCCATGAACACGTTCAGCGAGGCCGATGAGGAGAAGCAGCGCGGCGTCCGCCGGATGAAGCTCACCGCCACCGGCATGCTGCTGTTCGTGGCGCTCGTGTACGTCCTCGCCAAGTGGGCCTCCCACCAGGGCGCCGGCACCTGGGCGGGCTATGTCGCCGCGGCCGCCGAGGCCGGCATGGTCGGTGCGATGGCCGACTGGTTCGCGGTCACCGCCCTCTTCCGGCACCCGCTGGGCCTGCCCATCCCGCACACCGCGATCATCCCCACCAAGAAGGACCAGTTGGGGGTGTCGCTGGGCGAGTTCGTCGGGGAGAACTTCCTCTCCGAAGACGTCGTACGACAGCGGCTGCGGGCCGTCGGCATAGGCGGCCGGCTCGGCACCTGGCTCGCGGACCCCGAGCACGCCGACCGGGTGACGGCCGAGCTGTCGGCCGCGCTCCGGGGCGCGCTGACCGTGTTGCGCGACTCGGACGTCCAGGCGGTGGTCGGCGAGGCGATCACGAGAAGGGCCGACGCGCAGGAGATCGCGCCCGGCATCGGCAAGATGCTGGAGAAGGTCGTCGCGGACGGTGGCCACCGTCGTGCCGTCGACCTGATCGTGGCCCGCGCGCACGACTGGCTGGTGCTGCACAGCGACTCCGTGATGGACGCCGTACAGGGCGGGGCGCCCGGCTGGACCCCGAGGTTCGTCGACAGGAAGGTCGGCGACCGCGTCTACAAGGAACTGCTGCGCTTCTGCGTGGAGATGCGGGACATGCCTTCCCACCCGGCCCGCGGCGCCCTCGACCGCTTCCTCACCGACTTCGCCTCCGACCTCCAGTCCGACACCGACACACGCACGCGTGTCGAGCGGCTCAAGGGCGAAGTGCTGGGCCGCGGCGAGGTCCAGGACCTGATCGACTCCGCCTGGTCCGCCGTACGATCCATGATCGTCTCGGCGGCCGAGGACGAGCGCAGTGAGCTACGGCTGCGGGTGCGCGCCTCCCTGCTGTCCCTGGGCGCCCGGATGGCCGTCGACCCGAAGGTGCAGGCCAAGGTCGACGGCTGGCTGGAGGGCGCGGCGGTCTATGTCGTGACCACCTACCGCAAGGAGATCACCTCCCTGATCACCGACACGGTGGCGGGCTGGGACGCCGAGCACACGACGAAGAAGATCGAGGCGAACATCGGCCGTGACCTCCAGTTCATCCGGATCAACGGCACGGTGGTCGGTTCGCTGGTGGGCTTGTTGATCTACACGGTGTCGCGGGCGCTGGGGGCGTAACCGCACCGGTCGAGGGCACCCGATCCGGGTTCTCGCTCAAGGAGGAGGGGGCCCATGACCACCGCGCAGGCCGAGACAGGCCGGACCGTGACGACCGACATCCCCGCCCGCCTCGACCGCCTCCCGTGGTCGCGCTGGCACTGGACGATCGTCATCGGTCTCGGCACCGTGTGGATCCTCGACGGCCTCGAAGTCACCGTCGTCGGCAACATCGCAGGCCGCCTCTCCGAACCCGGCAGCGGACTGCCGATCAGCTCCGGCCAGGTCACCGGCATCGCCGCCGCGCTCTACGTGGCCGGCGCCTGCTCAGGCGCCCTGTTCTGGGGTCGTCTGACCGACATCTGGGGGCGCAAAAAGCTCTTCATGATCACCCTGGCGGTGTATCTGGCGGCGACCGCGCTGACCGCCGTCGCCTTCGACACCTGGTGGTTCTTCGCCTTCCGCTTCCTGACCGGCTTCGGCATCGGTGGCGAGTACGCGGCCATCAACTCCGCGATCGACGAACTGATCCCCAAGGAGTACCGCGGCCGCGTCGACCTGATGATCAACGGCAGCTTCTGGCTGGGCGCGGTCGGCGGCTCGCTGCTGTCGATCGTCGCGCTGGACACGGACATCTTCCCGGCGAACATCGGCTGGCGGCTGACCTTCGCCCTGGGCGCGGTCCTCGCCCTGGTGATCCTCCTCGTACGCCGCCACGTCCCGGAGAGCCCGCGCTGGCTGCTGATCCACGGCAGGGACGAGGAGGCGGAACGAATCGTCTCCTCCATCGAGCAACGGGTGGAGGCCGAGAGGGGCGAACCGCTGCCGCGGGCCGAGGGCGAACTCGCCATCCACCAGCGCCGCAGCGTCACCTTCCTGGAGATCGGCCGCACGGTCTTCTCCGACTACCGCAGGCGGGCGATCCTCGGCTTCTCCCTCTTCATCGGCCAGGCCTTCCTCTACAACGCCATCACCTTCGGCTTCGGCGCGATCCTCACCACGTTCTACGACGTCCCCACCGGCGACACCGGCTACTACTTCGCCGTCATCGCCGTCGGCAACTTCTTCGGCCCGCTGCTGCTGGGCAAGCTGTTCGACACGGTCGGCCGCAAGGTGATGATCTCGTCGACCTACCTGCTCTCGGGCCTGCTGCTCTTCGGCACCGCCTGGCTCTTCGACCGCGGGTCCCTCAGCGCGTCCACGCTGACCGCCTGCTGGTGCGCGGTGCTGTTCTTCGCCTCCGCGGGCGCGTCGAGCGCTTACCTGACGGTCTCCGAGGTCTTCCCGATGGAGACCCGGGCCATGTCCATCGCCTTCTTCTACGCCATCGGCACCGCCGCCGGCGGCATCAGCGGCCCCATCCTCTTCGCCGACCTCACCGGCACGGGCAAGGTCGGCGACACGGTCCTCGCCTTCCAGATCGGCGCGGCCCTGATGTGCGCGGCCGGCCTGGTCGCGGCGTTCCTCGCCGTCCGCGCGGAACGCCGCTCCCTGGAGGACATCGCGACGCCACTGACGGCGGCGGCGACGTCAGCGACGTCAGCGGTGACGGAGAAGGGGCCGAGGAGGGCTACGGCGTAGGGGTGGGGTGCGGGCAGGCTTTTCTCGCCCGCCCCCGCCGCCCCTTCCCGTCCCTGGGGGCTGCGCCCCCAGACCCCCGCTTTCGGCCCGAAGGGCCTCGTCCTCAAACGCCGGACGGGCTGAAATCGAGCCCCTCCGGCGTTTGAGGAGCGGGGTCTGGGGCGGAGCCCCGGAAGGACGGGAACGGGAAGGGGCGGCGGGGGCGAAATCCCGCCCCGGACCACCGCAGCTCGCGGTTTCCTACTGGGCGCCGTCGCGCCGGACCCGGTCCCGCCGCCGCAGGAAGAGCAGCCCGCCGGCAACGGCGGTGACGCCCGCGGCGGCCGTCCAGCCGACGATGTCGCCGGAACCGGTGGCGGCGAGGCCCTCGGCGGCCGAGGCGGACGGGGACGTCCCGGCCTGCGGGCGGGCGGCGTCCGACCCACCGCCCGAGGAGGCGGCGGACGCACCGGCCGCCGGGCTCGGACTCGGGCTCGGGGAGGCCGACGTGTCCGCCACCCTGTCCCGCGTGAACGCCAGCGTGCCGAACCCGAGTTGGTCGTAGCCGCCGCTGTTGGGCCCGTAGTCCCCGCCACCGCCCTCGGGCGCGGCCTTCGCGGCGATCCGGGTGAGGTACGTGGCGGACAGCCCCCGCCGCTTGGTGTAGTGGTTGGCGATCATCGCCCAGATCGGGCGCTGCATGGCCGGGTCCACGGCGGCGGCGTCGGAGGCGGTCTCCTGGCCGGACCAGCCGTTGATGGCACCCTTGGCGCGGGTGTTGGCGGTGTACGGGACGTTGCCGCCCATGCTCCACTTGGCCACGTACTGGGCGCCCTTGAGGAAGCGGCTGTCGTCGTAGCCGTACAGGTCGATGCCCTGGTTCCAGGCCATCTCGCACACGGTGCCCATGAGACCGACGCCGAGCAGCGCGTGCCCCTGGTCGCGGCCGGCCTCGACCCACTCGGCGAGTCCGTCGTCGTGCACGACGGGGATGGCGTGCCGGACGGCGCCCAGGCCCTCGCCGTTCTTGAAGTAGTCGACGGCGCGGGCGACTTGGGCTCTGTCGTCGCAGAAGATGCCGGTGGCCAGGACGCAGGCCATGGCGGCCAGGTCCCAGTTGGTCCAGTAGTTGGTGACGACGGCGCCGTTGTGGTCGGCCAGGAAGCTGTCGCTCAGCGGCGCGAAGACCTTGCTGAGCATCTCCTGGAACCGGCCGAGCTCGAAGTCGCCGTGGTCACGGACGAGTTCGGCGGCGTTGGCGAACTGGTAGCCGTAGAGCCCGGCGGCGAGGAACCGGTCGGCGCTGCCTTCGAGGCCGGTGAGCTTGGCCGACCAGGCGTTGAGGATCGTCACGGCGGTGTCGAGGTACGCGCTGTCACCGCTGACGTGTCCGCGCAGCGCGTTCTGGTAGGCGGCGTGCACGTCGTTGTAGAGGATCGCGTAGTTCTGTGGGGAGCCCGCCCCCCGGTACACGGTGGCCTGCGGGTTGGCCGTCCAGCCGCTCGCCGCATGGCGGTTGACGGCCAGCTTGGCGAAACCGGCGGTGTAGGGGGCGGCGCCCGCCTCCACCTTTGCGGCCATGCGGTCCAGGTCGGCCCGGGTGTGCAGGAGGCCGGGGTGCGCGGGGGCGGCGGCATCTGCCGCGGCGGCCGGCGTGCCGGTGCCGAGGGCGGTACCGATACCGACGGCTCCGGCTGTGACGCCCGTGGCTTTGAGCATGCTCCGGCGGCTGATCTCTCGTGTCACGTGTTTCGTTCCTCGGGGTCGAATCGCGTGCCAGTGGGGGACGGTGAGGAGACGAGCGGGAAGGGCAGCCGATAACAGAAACCGCATGAGCGCGAGGAGAGACGCCGGTGACAGTGCGCAGGGTCGTCCCCGACATCCACGTCCGGTCCGAGGAAGCGATGCGAACAAGCCGGGACTTCTACGGCCTGCTCGGCCTGGAGGAGGTCATGAACCTGGGCTGGGTCACCACCCTCGCTTCCCCGTCCAACCCCACCGCCCAGATCATCTTCCTCACCGAGGAACGCACCGCCCCCGTCGTCCCCGACATGAGCGTGGAGGTCGAGGACGTCGACGCGGTGTACGCGCAGGTGGCGGGCTCGGGCGCGGAGATCGTACGGGAGCTGCGGGACGAGGAGTGGGGCGTACGACGGTTCTTCGTACGGGACCCGAACGGACGGGTGGTGAACGTGCTGGGGCACCGGGGGTAGCGGGCCGACGGGGTGCAGCGGGCGGGGCCGGGTGCAGCGGGCCGAGCCGGGCGCGGCGAGCCGACCGGGGCGCAGAGGACCGACTAGAACTAACCGGCGTTCCGGTCCGCCACCGCCCACGAAGCCAGGGCCATCGCTCCGGCCACGCCGAAGACGGCCGGCCAGGCTCCCACCTTCTTGGCCAGCGGGTGCGACCCGGCGAAGGCGGCGACGTACGCGGCGGTCAGTGCCCCCGCGGCCTTCCCGCCCGCCTGCCGGCGCCACTGTTGTGCGGCCGCGGCCCCGGCGGCGGCCAGTACGACGCCGCCCAGCTGCCGCTTCCTGGTCCAGCGGGCGACGCCGTACCCGCCGACGAGACCGCTCGCCGCGACGACCGCGCTGGGAACCTTCGCCATGTCTGCCTCCTGTGCTGCCCGGGTCGGTGCGATCCGGTGCGATCCAGTGCCTTCCGGTGCCGTGCGGTCCGGTGTGATCCGGCGCCGTGCGGTCCGGTGCGATGTGTCCCGAGGCTAGCGCTCACCTGGAACGACGCGGCCTCCTGAGTCGAGGCTTGTCAAGTTTCCTCCTTCGAGCTATATAAGAAGCATGAGGCATCGCACAGCCAGCACCTGAGGAAAGGAGTGAACTGTGATGCTCATGCGTACGGACCCCTTCCGCGAACTCGACCGCCTCGCGCAGCAGGTCCTCGGCTCCACCGCCCGCCCCACCGCGATGGCGATGGACGCCTACCGCTCCGGGGACGAGTTCGTCGTCCACTTCGACCTCCCCGGCATCGACCCCGAGACGATCGAGATCGACGTCGAACGCAACGTCCTGAACGTCCGCGCCGAACGCCGTTCCCCCGCCCCCGAGGACGCGGAACTGATCGTCGCCGAACGCCCCACGGGCACCTTCACCCGTCAGCTCTTCCTCGGCGACACCCTCGACACGGAACGCGTCGACGCCTCGTACGACGCCGGTGTCCTGACCCTGCGTATCCCGGTGGCGGAGCAGGCCAAGCCGCGCCGGATCCAGATCACGGGCGGCGACAGCGGACGTAAGCAGCTGAGCGGCTGAGCGGCCGACTGGTTGAGCAGCTGACCGGCTGACCCGGCGGGACGACCCGCAGGACCGAAGAAGGGAGCCCATATGACAGTACTGAGCACGACCAGCTGGACCGAACTGATCGACGCCGTACGGGAGTCCGGCCAGTACCCGACCACGGCGGAGGCGGAACGCGTCACCCGCGTCGTCCTCTCCGCCCTCGGCGGTCACGTCACCGGCGACGAACGCGTCGATCTGGCCCGCGCCCTCCCCGAGGAGGCGGCCCGCGTGGTCGCCTCCCAGATCCCGGCGACCCGTCCGCTGACGGCGGCGGAGTTCGTGGACGCGGTCGCCGCCCGTGTCCAGGGGGCCACCCCGGCCACGGCCCGCTGGGACGTCAGCTCAGTTCTGAGCGTCCTGCCGGGTCTGGTCGGCGACGACCTGGTGGACCGCGTGCTGGCCCAACTGCCGCCCGGCTACGCCCTGTTGTTCGGCAAGGCGGAACTGGCACCGGCGGCCTGAGCGAGGGCCTGAGCGAGGCCTGAGCGAGGCCTGAGCTAGGCCTGAGCTAGGCCAGGCCTGAGCGAGCCGACGGTCGTCGACCTCCCTGCTGGGACTCCCTGCTGGGACTTCCCTGCTGGGCTTCGGCGAGGGCCGAAGTCCAGCAGGGAAGGGCGGACGTGGCGATCCCGAGTCCTCCGGCACTTCTCCGGCATTTCCGACACTCCGACGCGCCTGGCCGGACGCGATCGAGGGCTCCGACTACGGTGAGACCGGGTCCGAAATCACCTGATACGACCATGTTCGGGGTAATAGATGCTCAAAGTCAGCATTGTGGTGCCGGTCTACAACGCGGGCGAGTACATCGACCGCTGCGCCCCCTCGCTCCTCCACCAGAGCATCGGCCGGGACGCGTACGAGATCGTCTACGTCAACGACGGCTCGACCGACGACTCCCCGCACCGCCTCGACGAGCTGGCCACCCGGCATCCGCACGTGCGCGTGGTCCACCAGGAGAACTCCGGCTGGCCGGGCAAACCCCGCAACGTGGGTGTCCGTACGGCTCGCGGCGAGTACGTGCAGTTCGTCGACCAGGACGACGAACTGACCCCGGAGGCCCTCGAGCGCCTGTACGACCTCGCCGCGCGCAACGCCTCGGACATCGTCCTGGGCAAGGTCGTGGGCACCATGCAGGGCCCCAGCAGCGTCTTCAAGCGCACCGTCGAACACTGCACGGCCGAGGACGCGCCCCTCATGGACAGCCTGACGCCCCACAAGATGTTCCGCCGGGCCTTCCTCCTCGACGAGGAGATCACCTTCCCCGAGGGACCCGTACGCCTGGAGGACCAGCTCTTCATGGCCCGCGCGTACGTGCGCGCGAAGAGGGTCTCCATCCTCGGCGACCACCCCTGCTACGTATGGAACCGCCGCGAGGACGGAGGCAACACCAGCGGACGCGCCACCACGCCCGAGACCTACTACGGCCACCTGCGCACGGTCGTGGAGGCCATTAAGGAGGGCACCGAACCGGGCCCCCTCCAGAACCACCTGCTGCGCCGTTCCTACCGCGTCGAACTCCTGCGCCCGGTCGTCGAACCCCGCGTCCTCCAGCGCACGGGCAGCAACCTCGAACGGTACTTCGACGTCGTACGCCGCATGGCCCTCGACTGCTACCCGCCGGGCGTACGGGACGGGCTCCCCGCGATCACCAGGCTCAGAGCCCGTCTCCTGGAGGACGGCAACCTGGACTCCCTGGTCGAACTCGCGCGCCGCGTCCAGAAGATCAAGCCCCAGGTCACGGTCGACGCCATCCGCAGGCGGAACGGCAGACTCGTCGTCACGACGACGATCGGCATGCTCCGCCCCGACGGCGAACCCCTCACCCTCGTCGAGCGCTACGGCCGTCTCCTCCTGGACCCCGATCTGCTGGCGGACATCAAGGGCGCCGAGGACTGGGAGGTCCCGCACCCCCTCGGCGACGCCCGCGGCGAGTTCCTCGTCCACGACGCCGCCCGCAACCTCTGGTGGTTCCCGGAGACCGACCTCGCCCCGCGCACCGAGCCGCTCGGCAACGGCCGCCACCGCGTGATCATCACGGGCGAGACCACCATCGACCCCCTGACCCTCGCCGGCGGCACCGAGATGCCTGCCGGCACGCACCTGGTGTGGGCCTACGCCCAACTCCTCGGCGTCGGCCGCCGGTTCCGCCTCACCGGCGTCCCCTTCTGCCCCGCCGCGTTCACGACCGGCACCCCGCCCCGCCTGGTCCACCCCGCCTGGGGCGGCCCCGACGGCCAACTCCGCCTCACCGTGGGCCCCCCGGGCCACCTCTCCGTCCCTCACCGCGCACTCCTGCACGCGACGGCGACCCCCACCGCCCGCCGCGCCGCCCGCACCCTCCTGCGCCGCCTCCCGAAGGACGTACGCCGGCAGGTTCGTACGCTCGCGCGCCGGGCGGATCCCTGGACGGCGGGGCGGAGGGACTGAGCGGAGGGCCGACAGACGGCGGGGCTGAGCGTCGGGCCTACCGACGCTCAGCCCCGCACTCGGCCCGGCGGTCAGCGACTACCGACCGACTAGCACTCGACGCAGGGGTCCGTCCCCCAGCCCAGACCGCTGATCCTGTCGTCCTTCAGCGCGCCGGCGTACGCCTGCACCTCGTCGACGTCCCCGTGCAGGTACTCGCCCCAGCCGTCGCCGACCTGCGCCCGGCCGATCTGGAGCGCCCCGGAGCTGCGCCAGCCGTTCGGCAGGGTCCCGGTCGCCTGGGCGTTGGTCCAGCCGTCCAGGAAGAGCTTGACCGTGTCGGTGGCGTCGTCATAGACCACGGCCAGGCGGTGGCCCTGACCCTCGCCGCCGTCCGCCGACTCGATCTGCGACACCACCGTCTCGGCGGCGCCGGCCTCGTCCTTCTCCGGCATGATCAGCTGCCAGGCGTGCTCGGAAGGTTCGTAGCGCACCTTGAAGGTGTCGGTGTGCTCGCCCGCCTGGGACAGCACGGTCATCGGGTGGGCCGGTTCGGCATCCGCCAGCCGTACCACCACGCCCAGGGTGAAGCTGTCCCCGGTGTCCACCACCGGGCCCTCGGCGACGGCGTGCCCGGTGTCGCCGTCCAGCCGAAGGTGCCCGTCGCCGACCAGGGCGGGCGGCGTGTAGGTGCAGTCGGGGTCCAGATCCGGGATGCAGGAGCTGTCGGAGCTCTGGTAGATCGCCGCTCCGGTGCCGAGCCTGAGCGGCGCCCCGCCCTGCTGCTCCGGGCTCGTGCCGTCCGCCGCGGTCTCCAGCGACCAGTGTCCGAGCAGCTTCGGTGTGCGGCGGCTCAGTTCGGCCACCTCTACCGGCACCACGACCCTGTCGTACGCCCGTACGTCACCGATGTCACCGTGCCACCGCGCGTGGTAGCCGGACCCGCTGCGGGCGCGGCCGATCTGGAACGCGTCGTTCGCCCCGGCGGGCGTGGCCTCGACGGCGGTGCCGACCGGGCGGCCGTTGACGTAAAGCTGCGCCTTGCCGGTCTCCGCGTCGTAGAGCCCCAGCAGATGGGCCCACTCACCGGTCTCCGGAGCACCGCCCGACACCCGTGCGCCGCCGATGCCGAACGTCCAGGTGGGCCCGGAGTCCGGGCTGCTCAGTCCGAGGCGGAAGCCGGTCGTGTCGCCCGCGTCCTGGCCGGCGACGGTCATCGTCCGGTCGGTCTGCGCGGGCCGCACCCAGGCGCTGACGGCGAAGGTCTTGCCGGTGTCGACGGCCGGGGCGTCCGGAGTGAGGAAGCCGTGGCGGCTGCCGTCCAGGGCGACGGTGGCGGTGGCGCCGGTGCCCCGGGGTGCCGGACCGCCGAAGGTCACGCCGCTCCCGGCGCGAGCGGCGGTGCCCGTCTCGGCGGCGGCGCTGGTGGCTCCCGCCGCGTCGTCGAGCTTCCAGTGGGCCACGGGTGCGCGACCGCTCGGGACCCGGAACCAGTACGTGGTCGTCCCGCTGCTGCGCCCCGAGCGGTCGATCGCGCGGACGCTCAGGTAGTCCGGGCGGGCCTGGAGCGGCAGGAACCGGATGGTGGCGGGACCGCCCATCTCGTCCGGCCGGGCACTCCCGTACGGGCCGCCGATGAACTCGTAGCGGTACTCGACGACGTCCGGTGACGGGGAGTCCATGGTGAAGCTGCCGTAGACGCCGACGCCGCCCCCGGTCTGCTCCTCCGAGAAGTCGGGAGAGGTGACGACCGCCTTCTCCGGACTGGCGTCGTCGTACACGAACTCGCAGACGGAGCCGCCGCCTTCAGAACTCCAGGCGGAGGTCGCCTTGCCGTCGTCGGCGCGGACGTGCCAGGAGATCACCGTGTTAGCCGGGATGTCGTCCGGCATCCGCCACGGCAGCCGCGACCCCGACAACGTCTCGTAGGACGTGTACGTCCGGCGCTGCTCGACCCCGGACGCATCCGTCCACCACGCCTCGAACTCACCCCTGACCATGTTGGCCTCGGCGGGCTGGTTGTCCTCCTCCGGGTCGTACAGGACGGCCCCGAGCGTCGGCGGCGCCCCGACGTACGCCCGGTTCTCACCGGTCGCGCACGCCTTGGTCCCCGTCTGCAGGTCCTGCACGAGCGGCTGCTTCGGCGGCAGGTTCTCCGCCGCGTACGCCGTGCCGGACATGCCGGTCCCCGACACCACGACCGCCGCCGCACAGCACAGCGCCGCCAGCTGCGCGGACGCGGTTCTTCGTCTTCCGGCCGGCCGCCTCCCGGCCAGTCGTCTTCCAGCCATGTGTCTTCCTGTCAACTGCCCCACTCCTGTTCGCCCTTGAGGCTCGCGGATCACACGAGCCGCATGAAGCTAACAGAGACCACTGACACAGCTGAAGCGGTTTCTACCGCGGTGCCGACGCCGCAGGGAGACAGGAAAGCCGACCGCCTCGACACCGACCGGACCGGGTACGGGTCGCCATGCAGACGCCGTTTAGGGTGCGGAGATGACGACCTCGCAGACCTACCTCTCCGAACTGTTCTCGCTGGACGGCCGGGTCGCCGTGGTGACAGGCGGCAGCTCCGGCATCGGCCGGGCCATCGCCGGGGCCCTCGCCCGAGCCGGGGCGAGCGTGGTGATCGTGGCGCGCAGGGAACCGGAACTGGCCGCCACCGTCGACGAGCTGACCGCGGCCGGCTGCCGCGCGGCCTGGGTGAGCGCCGACCTGAGCACCCGCGACGGAGTGCGCGCGGCGGCGGACCAGGCAGCCGAGGCGTTCGGCGAGCCCGACATCCTCGTCAACAGCGCCGGGATCAACCTGCGGCCGCCGATGGACGAGCTGGGCGACGAGGTCTGGGACATCACGATGGCGGTGAACCTGGAGGCGCCCTACCTGCTGGGCCGGCGCTTCGGACCCGGCATGGCCGAGCGGGGCTTCGGCCGGATCATCCACATCACCTCCCAACAGGCCCACCGCGCGTTCGTCCACAGCGGCGCCTACGGCGTCTCCAAGGGGGCCCTGGAGTCCCTGGCCCGCTCCCAGGCCGAGGCATGGTCCCCCCACGGCGTCACCTGCAACACCCTGGTCCCCGGCTTCGTCATGACCCCCCTCAACACCCGGCTCTCCTCCGACCCGGAGAAGGTGGCGGCCCTGGGCGCCCGCACGATGACCGGCCGCAACGGGCTGGCCGAGGACTTCGCGGGCGCGGCGGTGTTTCTGGCGGGGCGGGGGTCGGGGTATGTCACCGGGCAGTCGATCTTTGTGGATGGGGGGTTTTCGGTTCACTGAGGGTGACACCGGCGGGGGCGTGCGGGATTCGACCTTCCACCGGCGCATCCGCCAGTGACCGCCTCTTCCCTTCGGGCATTGACCGTGAACCAAGGGCGGTCATCGCTGCCGCAGTGGATCGCGCATCATCGCGGCGAACACGGGGGAGTCTGCGAAAGGCTGCTGCTCGCCGATCTTCTCGTATCCCCAACCCTCATAGAGAGCCTGGACTTTGCCGTCTCCCGCCTTCGGATTGACGAGGAGGGTGACCCGATCCTCACCTCTGCCGGCCAAGAGCTCTTCGTGGATGCGATGTGCGAGGCCTGTGCCACGCCAGGGGCGGCGGACCACGATCTCGTTCAGCGCGAGGGTGCGCTTGCCCGTCTCGACCGTGTACCCGTCGGGAAGCGGGGTGGTCATGGATGACCACCAGCGGGTGCTGGAACCGAGCGGGGTGGCGTAGGCAAAACCGGCGGGCTCGATCCCGTCGTAGGCGATGACTGTTTCCCAGCCGAGCACGGAGCTGTGTCCTGTCAGCCGATCATTGAATCGTTCGGCGGCATAGAAGGGACCGGTGAGGCCCAGGTCGCGCTGACGGACCTCTACATGGATGTCCACGATCGTCTGTCGTACTGGCTCGACATCGGTGTAGTGCCGCAGCTCAAGACTCACAGGAGCTCCTTTTCGAACCATTCGCGGGTGGCGGGGGCGTCAGGGGCGAGGGCGTGGAGCCGGTGCCCGAAGGCGTTCAACAGGCGGGCGGTGCGCCCCTGCCTCGCCTGGGCAGGGACCTTGTACGCAGTGGCTACGGCGAGCTCAGCCTCGCGTTGGCCGAGCTGGGCGTGGGCGAGGTAGGCGTACGTGAGGGCCCGGTTGCGCTTCATATCGGGCCGCAGTTTCGCAAGGGTGTGATGGGCATGCGCCTCCGCTTGCTCCCACAGGCCGAGCGTGGTGGTTGTGGTGAGGGCGAGTAGGTGGAACTCGGCCGAGTCGTAGAACCGCAACCACACCGGTCGTGCGGCATCGGTGTCCGCCCTGGCCAATGCGGTCTCGGCGAAGCCAAGGCACCGCAGGGCGGTTTGCTGGTCTCGTAGATCCGCGTGGTGCACCGCGGTACGTGCGTGTACGAGGGAGGCGTAGAGCGAGTCGCGGGCGGCACGGGTACGTTTTGCGGCCTCGTCGGCGGCGAGGGCACTGCTGTACTGGCCCAGGTTCCGGTACAAGGCTCCGGCGTGTCCCCACGTGCGGAACTGGATTGCGGGGTCACCGGAGAGGCCGGCGAGGGCGACGGCCTCGTTCAGATGCCGTTGCGCCTGGTCGAGGCGGCCGCCGTCGATGGCGGCCCACAGCGCTGAGCCGGTGAAGGATGCTGCCAGGCCGTAGAGCTGCCCGCGTACCCGCTGAGAGGCGGACCTCGTCCTTTGAAGGTGCAATGCCTGCTGGGACCAGTCGAGCGCGGCCTGCTCGACCTGGTGAGTTCCGCCAGTCGTGTTGTCGTTGGCGATGATCAGCGCGAACTGGGCGGCGAGCCGGCTCACGTCGGACTGGCCCACTCGGCCCGACCACTCCGTGTCTGACGCTGGAGTGGGAGCGAGGGGCTTGAGAGCGGCGGCGGAGGCGGTCGTGAGGAAGGTTCGGCGGAGCACGGGCTCCTCCCCATGGTGCTGCTTGCTTGTGGACGTCGGACGGGCGACCACAGATCGGGCGTGGGGCTTGAACCCCAACTCGATTGCGGTACATCCAAATACTGCCTCCAACGCCAGGCGTTGCTTGGCCTGCGGCCACCGGGTCTTTCCGGCGGTGAGGTTATGGATCGTGCGAGCCGATACGGTGCCGCGTCTGCCCGTGAACTGCTCAATCGCGGCGTTCATCGCCTCCGCCAACTCCTCCTGCGTGAGGCCTAATTCACGCATGAGCGCCTGGAGCTGTTCGTTCGCCGCCGTCACATCGACCACCGTAGGGTCGGCTCGTCTTCCACGCCCGGACGTAGCTAAAGAGCGAGTCAGTTTTTCCGGTTGAACGCGGACCGAACCAGGGCTGTTTTTCCTGCCGGTCACTAGGCGTCCCGTCGTTCACTGTCTGTGACAGGACGAACACGACTACGGGAGTCAATCGTGGAGATCGCGCACCAACTGACAGAGACCCAGCGACTCGACCGCGCCACGTTCCTCGCCGAGGCCCGCGCGATCAACCAGCCGAGACTGGACGTACCTCCCCTGTCGGACACCGTGCGGCGCACCGAGAGCATTTCCAGAATGCTCCGTTCGCTCCTCAGCGAGACCCAGAGCGACGACCGGGAGGCGGTACGGGTGATGCGCCGCCTTGGTGCCCGCCTTCTCGACGAGTCGCCGCAGGCAGAGGTGAGCTCTTTCGCGGCCTGGCAGCGCCTCGTGAACCTCGCACGGTGCACGGAAGCGTTCCTCGACGTGGAAAGCCGCAATCGATGAGAGCCGACTGTCCTGCCTGTAAGGCGTTCCGCATGGAACGGGAGACGCAGGTTCGTACCGGTGAGGGCGACCTGGTGGATCTCCTCACACGCGTCGCCTTGCACGAGGCAAACGCACACCGCGTGGCGGCCTCGTCTCGGCAACGTCCACTTCACTCGGAAGCAGAAGGAGACCCCGTGACCAAGAACCACACCCGGAAGCAACTCGTCCCTGTCCGCCCCTGGGGTATCGGCCGACTGGCGCCCTACCCGGTGACGGTTGAGCAGCCGTTCACCACCGTCACCATCGATCCCACGACACAGACGGGAGTGTTCTACGACCACTTGAGCCAGGTGGTCGAGATGGGCAAGCACGGCACCAGCTCTGCCACGGCGACGTCAACCTCCACCAACCTGGACTCCCAGCCCGACCAGGGGCACGACCAGGACAGTCAGCAGGACTGATCGCGATGACCGAGGAGAGGGCGGTGCTGGTGGCCACCGAGGCGAACGACGTCACCGCGGACATGGTCATTGCCCACATCAACCGGCGGGGCGTGCCAGTGGTCCGTTTCAATCCTGCCGATGTCGGCGTGGGCGGCCTCACGGTGTCGGCTCGATTCGGAATCGGTCCGTCCCCAGCGATGGGGCAGATCCGCACTCCGTCGAGAATCGTCGGCTTGGAACGTGTGGGCGCGGTGTACTGGCGGCGGCCCGTCTGGCCTACTTTCGAACATCTCCAGGACCCTGACGCGCAGTTCGCCGCCGCCCAAGTCCGATACGGACTGGGCGGCACCCTCTACGGCCTGCAAGGCTGCCTGTGGCTGAACCATCCGCTGAGAAACGGGGCCGCCGACTACAAGCCCACACAACTCGCGATGGCTCACCGAATGGGCCTGAGCGTGCCGCCGACGCTTGTGACGAACGATCCCAACGAGGCGCGCCGGTTCATCCGTGAACATCGTCAAGTGATCCACAAGACGCTGCGCTGGACCCCGTACCAGCGAGACGGTGTCGGCTTCACCTCGTGGGCGGAACCGGTCCGGGCCGAGGAACTGGACGAGACCGTGTGCATCACTCCGCACCTGTTCCAGGCCCGTGTGGACAAGGTCGCGGACCTCCGCGTACTGATCGTGGGACGGCGTACGTTCGCCGTGCGCATCGACTCCGACCTTTTGGACTGGCGGAGGGACTACGGCGCGCTCACGTACAGCGTGGTAGACCTGCCGAACCGCCTGGAGAAGACCCTGCACGCCTATCTGGACCACTTCGGCCTGGCCTCCGGGTCCTTCGACCTGGCCGTGGACAGCGATGGCGCGTTCCACTGGTTGGAGCTGAATCCCAACGGACAGTGGGGCTGGCTGGAGGAGAAAACCGGGCTGGAGATGGCGGCGGCTTTCGCCCAACTGCTCGTACAGGGAGCACTTGCAGAAGGAGAAGCTGATGCACTTGCCTGACAGTGCACCACAGCGGCGGGCGCTCGCCGACCGGCTGGAAGCAGCTGGGGCTCTCAAGAGCCGGGAGTGGCGAGCGGCGGTAGAGGCTGTGCCGCGGGAGTTGTTCCTCAACCCGGGTGTTTTCCTGCCGGTCGACGGTGGACGGTGGCGTCCCGTGACCGCGCTCGGTACAGACCCGGAGGAATGGGTGCAGACCGCCTACATTGATCAGTCCTTGGCCACCCAACTCGACGGTCACCTGACCGCCGATGAGGCCGCTGAACCTGTCACCGGAGTGCCAACATCTTCCTCCACCACGCCCGTGACAGTAGTCGGCATGCTCGAGGACCTGGAGCTGGGCGCCGGACAGACGGTTCTGGAGATCGGTACCGGCACTGGCTACTCCACCGCGCTGATGTGTCACCGCCTGGGCGAGGACAACGTCACCACGATCGAGGTGGACCCGCAGGTCGCCGCCCGCGCGGACGCCGCACTGGAAGAGGCCGGCTACTCCACCTGGACCGTGACCGGCGACGGTCTCCTCGGCCACCCTCACCGTGCCCCCTACGACCGAGTGATCGCCACCTGCGCGGTGCGCCGCATCCCGTACGCCTGGGTCCGGCAGACCAAGCCCGGCGGGATCATCCTCGCCACGGTCGGATCCTGGCCGTATGGAGCTGGTTTGGCGAAGGTGACCGTGAACGAGGAGGGCACGGCAGAGGGGCGCTTCATTGGCCGCTCTTCCTTCATGCAGGCCCGCTCGCAGGCGGCGGCTCCGTTGGCCGGCGATCTCTCGGCTCGCACCGCCTACGCGGACACCGAGCGCCCGGTCACGGTTCCGCCGACCCTGCTGGAGGAGTGGATGCCGGCGTTTCTCACACAACTCGCTGTTCCTGGAACTCAGTTCGTTCGGGCGGTGGACGGCAGTGGGTCACGGCTGCTCTACCTGTTCGACGCCGAGCGGGAGTCTTTCGCCGCCTTCACGGACGCCACGTCCGGGTGGACGGTTCGCCAGGGCGGTCCAGTCGCGCTGTGGGACAGGGTCGAGCAGACCCTCACGGGCTGGAGGGATGCGGGGCAGCCCGACATCGACAAGGTAAGGCTCCATGTCTCAAACCGGGCCCACACCTGCTGGATCGGCGGGATGCCAGGGATGAAGTGGGAGCTTCGGGTTGCTTGAAGCGGTGGGGATCCTGTTCATCTTCGGCCCCGGAGCACAGGAGAGCTGGGGCATGACCCTGGAGGGTTTCTCTCAGGCTCTTCACCGGAGAAACGGAGAGGAGTTCGCCAAATTCTGGGACGAGACGAGCCCAAAGGGGCGCTGGCCGCGGACACATCTCCACTTCGGCTTCATTCTTCATGGCGCGGAGCTGAGGGCTTCGCCAAGGAAGATCCCGAGGGCGCGCCACCCTGCGGGACGTGAGTGCTTGCGAGGCCGCATGGTTCGGTGCATGGCTGCGCCGGGAGGTCATACCGGTCACGGCCTAGCTTACTGACGGCAGCCTTAGCTGATCTTTGCCCGGTGTTGTGTAAACAAGTCGTGGCGCTGATGGCCATCCTGGCCGACAAAAGCCTTGAACTGTCCGAGACTGTAGGCAAGTTCGCCGGACTTGCGCTCCGTCTTCTCCAGCTCGAAGTCGTGCCCCAAGTGGTTCAACCGCCGCTCTACTTCAGGCTGGTCCATGGAGACGCCGGTCTTCGAGAGCTTGGTGATGATCTGCTCGGCAGTAAGCGGGCGGGTTTGCTGCCGCAGCAGTTTGTACACAGGGTCGTGGACAGTGCTGGAGGTCTCGACTAGAGGGCGCGGATCCCCCTTCTGGAGAAGCGCATCCCTGATGGCTTCCCCAAGCGCCTTGGCTACAGGCGGAGGGAAGGCGTTACCGATCTGCCGGTACACCGACGTCTTACGCCCCAGGAACTCCCATTCGCCGAACTCGTCGTACCAGCCCTGAAGCCTTGCGACCATTTTGGTTGTCAGCTTCGGCCCAGTAACACCCTCGCGGGGTTTGAACCCTGGAACCGGTGCTTCGTTTTGGATGCCCATAGCGTCGACACCCAGATCAGCCCAGGCCTTCTTTGCCCGGGTCGGGCCGAGATCGGCGCCGCCATGCTTCTTCGAGCCACCCACGATGGTAGGGGCGATGGCGTTAGCCTTTTGGGCCCAGGCGGCGACTTCCTCTTCGCCCCAGCCATTCTCGCCCATGAGGTCGAAGAGTACTTCGCCCACCGTGGGCGGTTTCTTGGAACGCTCCTGGGGCCACCTAAAGTATTCGGCGTATTCGGGCTGCAGTGCGATCAGGACGAAACGTGGACGTAGCTGGGGAACGCCAAAATCTGAAGCTTGAAGCAGCTTCCAGAAGGCGATGTAGCCAAACTCGTGGAGCTTGTCTAGTACGGCCTGTCGGTAGCCGGAAAACCGGTTCGCGCTGAGGCCGCGCACATTCTCAAGGAGTAGCGCCTTGGGCTTGATTCGGCCGCAGAGCTCAATAGCCCAGGCAAACAGGTCGCGCTCGTCACTTGAGCCCAACTGCTTTCCCGCGATGCTGAACGGAGGGCAGGGGACGCCACCCGCCAAGAGTGCAACTCCCTGATGGGAATCCGGGTCCCATACGCTGGGATCTGCCACATCGCCGACGGCTACCAGGTGGGTGGGTACATCTACGCCGTCCTCTTTAAGGACTCGGCGAAGGTTCTGATCCAGCGTGTGGGCTGCCTGGGCGTCCAGCTCGACCGCGAGCCGGTGGGTGAACCCGGCCCGATGCAGCCCGAAGGACTGACCACCGGCGCCGGCGCAGATCTCGACGACTTCGAGTCTCTGCTTGTGTTCCGCCGCCGACATCGCGATCTCCTTCCAAGTGCGCGGGCTGAGCCAGCGCAGGGGGAGCACTAGTGCGCTCGGTCCCACAGACATAACAGGTGTCCAACTCCGCGTGAACCCGGCTGCACCCTAGCGGCAGCACTTCAGCGGACGAGGGCGAATGGCTCGGCGAGGCGGACAAGATTTGAAGTCTACGGCGCCCCAGTGACAACACTCGCCGCGGCCTCTCCCTTCGTACACGCTGGCAGGCGATCTGTCCGTCAACGTTGGAGCGCCGACCGCAGCTCGTCCCGAGCGTCGGCCGGCAAGCGCCGGTAAGTGTTCCAAGCGCGCTCGAGCGGCGTAGTGCCGCGACGGCCCCGTTCCATCCACCGGAGGAGGCGGCGTTGGTCACCGGAGTCGAGTTGTTTGATCTCTGCCAGGGCTTCGTCGGCACGTGCGGGGCTTCCGTCTGAGCCGGAGCGGCAGCGCTTGCACTCGGTGACAAGGAGGGTTTCCTCGTTGCCGTCGGGCAAGACCGTCGTTCGCCTGGTGACTGAGAGCACACCGGTTTGGTTGGAGTCGTCATGATAGGACTCGCCTCCGGAGATGCCGCAGATCGTGCACATGTAGTGATCCCGGGCCATGATGGCCTGCTTCTCTTTGCTGGAGACAGTCTTCTGCGGTATCGCCGCCCGCCGCGCCACTGGGTCCCACACCGGGACTCCTGCCTTCTCGAAGCGCTGGTCCTCGGCTGTCAGGGTGGCGTCCTCGGTGTTGGTCAGCATGACCCAGCCGTAGTCGCGGAGGTCGCGTATGCGCCGGTCCGCCTGCGAGATCCCAGGGAAAGCATTGCGGATCTGTTCCTTGGTGAAGGTCTGCCCTTCGCCGATGACTTGGACGAGCCAAAGCGCTCCGCGGACCATGGTTCCGGCCTTGAGGTCAGGGTCGTCCCAGGCTGGCAGCGTCACTTCTTGCTCCGTTCTCCAAGTGATCGAGACGCTGATTGTGGGTTATCGGCACACCCTCTGTCAGCAGGTCCTGCCATGATGCTGGGGCACGCTGCGTCTGGTTCCTTGGAGGCTCTGATTATGGCCGTGAAGTTCGGCGTCCCGCCCGAGGGCGAGAAGATTCGCTCGCTGGTGGACGAACGGCTGAAACAAGCCATGGCTGAAGATGGCGCCAAGATCACCGTCGAGTGGCGCGGTGAGCAGAAGCACTTGCACGTCATCTCAATGCCGGTCGACATGCTCTACTTCAACCCTGACACCCACCGCATCCGCGCGCAGCGCACTCTGGACCCGGAGCGCAACCGGGTCCTGGAGGAAGAGCCGTGGAGTGAAGCCGCACAAACGTATCTGCATGACTTGCTACGTTGTCGGCCCTCAAACCCCAACCAGACCGACCCGGACTACGTTGCACTGCAAGACGAGCTGGACGACGTAGGGCAGCGGGAGCCTGGGATCATCAGCCCGGACGGCATCCTCGTCGACGGAAACACCCGCTGTGCCGCGCTGAAGGATCTCGGCATCAGGGACATCCGGGTGGGCGTCCTCCCTGCTGATACGTCCCGTCGCGATATCAACAGTGTTGAGCTTGCTCTGCAGTTGCGCCGCGACAGGCGTCGCGAGTACTCGTACATTAACCGTCTCATCGCGATCGAAGACCAGCTTGCCGATGGCCGTCGCGAGGAGGACGTGGCTCGTGACTTCAACATCAAGAAGACGACTCTCCAGCAGGACCGCTGGGTCTATCAGTTGATCATTGATGCGATTGACCGCAGCCAGACCACGAACGGTGCTGTACTGCGGCTGGTCGACTTCGAGGACCACCAGGAGAAGCTCCGCGAGCTTCACCGTGATTACACCAAGCTGGCCAAGACCGACGCGGACGCTGCTGAACAGCTCAAAGAATCGCGTCTGGCCATGGTGGTGCTGAACTACGCGAAGACGACTGTGCGCCTCGCGGAAGCTGACTTTCACAGCCGGTACCTCGAAGAGCGTCTGCCCGATGAGCTGCGGCCCGCGGTACAGGAGTCCGCTGCCGTTTCGATCCCGGGTCTCTCAGGCGTCGCGATCCCGGACGCTACTGCGGCAGTGAAGACCACGCGAGCTCTTACGGATGCCCTGCTCCAGGCGAAGGCGGCAGCGCAAGCCGGCGACAAGCTGGATGCACCAGCCGTGACTAAGGCTGATGCGCTCATCAAGTCGGCCCGCAAGACGTTCGATGTCGCCGTCAAGATGGCAGGGGCGAACGCCGAACTCCAGAAGCGCCAGGTTGCTGTCCCTGCGCGTCTCACCGATGCCGCTGACTACGTCAACCAGTGTGCCGCGGAGTTCGCGGATGCCAGGGCCAAGCGCGCGCTCGACGAGGACGCCTTTGACGACGCGTTGCTTACGTTGAAGGCCAGCCTTGCCCGTCTCGCGAAGCAGGCAGGGCGTACCTTCAGTTCGCCTGGGGACGGTGTTGCCTGGCTGCTCGACGCGACACGGGAGAACTGATGGCCGAGCAGTCTTCTGCTCCGAGCCTGGAGATCGGCTTCGGCGACGGTGTGACTCGAGCCCGGCTCCGGGCTGGATCTGGATACGAGGGTGAGCTGCGTCGCCTCGCCCTCCGATTCCAGAGCAGTGTCCAGCGCTCGCCAGGCACCATGGAGGTCGAGATTGACGATCTCCTGACGAACCTGGTGGCGCTTGCCACTTGGCCAGCACCCACCAGCGTCGCCTGGGACCCTCAGCTAGCCGCACTAGCCACAGACTCCGCCGTCGACGCACAGACCGTCGCCAAACGCCTTGAGCCGACAGCTGGCCCGGACGGAGAAGTCGCCCCGGAGGAGGTCAACAGCCTGCTTGGCGCAGGCTGGATAGCGGATCTCACGCCGTTCCAGCGTCGGGACATTGCGAAACTGCTGTCCCTGCGCCACGGCGCCAACTTCTCCGTTCCGGGCGCGGGCAAGACCCGGGTGGGCCTTGCCGTTTTCCAGACTCTGCGACGGACCAAGGGCATTGAGCGGCTCCTGATCGTGGGGCCGAAGTCCTGCTACGAGTCCTGGAAGTACGAGAACCAGCAGTGCCTGAGTGAGCCGCTGCGTATGGATGTGTTCTCGCGGGACGCCGATCCGGCGGCGGACGCACTCATCGTCAACTACGAGCGGCTACGTCAAGACGGGGTCGTGAATGAACTTGGCCAATGGCTAGCCGCACGGCCATCCATGCTCTTGCTCGACGAAGCGCACCGGATGAAGCGTGGAGCTGACGGGACGGATGGTGCTGCCTGCCTCGCCCTTGGCCCTCGCAGCAGACACCGGCTGATCCTTACCGGGACGCCGGCTCCGAACGGCGTCAAGGATCTTGAGAACCTTTTCGGCTTCGTGTGGCCTGGCCATGGGCGACAGAAGGTAATTCAGGCCGTGGCTGGCGGGGACCTCGCCAAAGCGAGTCAGGTTCTGCGCCCCCTGTTCACTCGCACAACCAAAGGTGAACTCGGACTGCCGCCTGTTTCCACGACCCTGCGCACCGTTGCTATGCCGCCTCTTCACCAGGAGGTGTACGAGGCGCTCGTCGGGCGATTTTCCGCGCGTGCCGCTGGTTCGGAAGGAGACTTCCTCGCTCTCGGCAAGGTCATTGTCTACATGCTGATGGCGGCGACGAGCCCGGCGTTGCTCGCCGTCGGCACGACGCGTTATGAGCCGCTGTCGTATCAGGTGCCTCCTATCTCCGTGCCTGAGGGCACGCCACTGTTCGACCTGATGCGGGACCTACCGAACTACGAAATGTCGCCGAAGTACCGTGAGGTACTGGCAATCATTAGCCGGAACGCCGCTCAAGGACGTAAGACGCTCGTCTGGTCCACCTTCGTGCGGAGCCTCAACACGCTGGAAAGCATGCTCAGCGAGTTTTCGCCTGCTCTGGTCTACGGGGCGATGGGCGATGCTGACCGTGAGGAGGCAATCAAGCGGTTCCGATACGACCCTGACTGCCTGGTTCTCTTGTCCAATCCTGGCACCCTCGGTGAAGGCATCAGTCTTCACCATCACTGCCATGACGCTGTTTATGTGGACCGAGACTTCGCTGCTGGCCGCTTCCTCCAGAGCCTCGACCGCATTCACCGCCTGGGTCTTGCTCCGGAGGCGGAGACTCGGATCACGGTGCTCGCTTCGGAGGGCACGATCGACGAAATCGTTGATCAACGGCTCAGTGACAAATTGCAATTCATGGGGAGCATTCTGGATGATCCGGCCGTCCAGCAATTGGCTGACCTTGAGGAGGAGCCGGCCATCGGCGGTGGACTCGACCACCGAGATCTCCAGGCGCTGATGGGTCACCTCCGTGCCCGTGCCGCCTGAGCCGGTCCTGCGTGCGGCAGTTCGCTGGCTGGAGAGGCTTCCAGCTAGCGGTGTCGCACGGGTCCGGGCTCTGTTCACTACACACGGTGACTACAGTGACATCACGCCAACCCAGTACGACGCTGCTTACACCTGGGTCCGGGAAACGGGGCTTCTGGGCGATGCGAAAAGCGGAGCGCCTGTGAGCTGCAGAGTCTTCAATGCTGCGATGGCTCATAGCGGGGTGCCGTGGTTCAGAGATGCTGACCTGCTCATTCGCAGGCCCGACGAACTCCCCGAAGACGCCTTGCGCGCGGCCGAGACCCTCGGTCTCACTCCAGAAGAGGCTTACGCGCAAGTGAGTACAGCGTGGGGAAAGGTAGACACCGAGGAGCGATCCCGGATCGGCACAGCGGGTGAACTCGCGCTCCTTGAGTTGCTGTCCGAATCAGCGGAGGGCCGAGTGGAGCACGTCGCAGCATGGTCGGACGGCTATGGATACGACATCTTCGTTGATGCTTATCAGCACTCGGCCCACCTGGAAGTGAAGACCACAGTGCGGAGGGGCCGACTCACGGTTTACATCTCGCGCAACGAATACGAGACCATGCTGCGTGACCCGGCTTGGGAACTCGTGACAGTCCGCCTCACTCCCCAGCTGAAACTATCCGCGGTTGCCGCAGTGCCAAGAGACTGGATTACCGAACACGTACCCTCGGACCGCACTGCCCGGGGGAGGTGGCAGTCGTGCCGTCTCGACATACCCCCCGAGGTGCCTGTGCCGGGGATTCCGAGCGTCGCGCCGATGCTCGCCGAATCCGCGCCCGGGGTTCTCAGGGGGCAGCCCGTATCTTAGGCATGCACTCCAGCGTCCGAGAGCAGGAACTCTTCTGGTTCCGCGGGCCATTGATCGTCGTTGGGTTCTGGGCACTCGGCCAGCGGCTGTGCGTGTTCAAAGGCATCTTTGACTGCCGTCCGCCACTGATCGAGCGAGCCCCGAACTATGAACGGACCGAGGGCAAAGGTGACGCTGCCCTCGTCGTCGACGCGTAGCGGTGCTGTCTCGTCGCCGACTGGCACATCGCTGGCGAGGCCTGTTGCGGCAGCATCGAGTGCTGCCTCGAAGTCCGAGGGGTCAATCCACCCCATCCAACTCTGGCCATCAGCTTCAGCCTCTGCCACGAGTACGCTGCGGCCGGCTCCGGTGTACCAGGCGAGGACGAACGACCGTGGTGCACGGGTCCCAGCCGCGGTGATGTCCTTCGTCAGGAAAGCAGGCCGGAACTGGTCCAGGAGTGCCGTGATCCTTTCCGCGAGCAAGGTCCGCCGGGCGACGAGAAAGTGAGGGTACCCCTCGGCTTCCAGTACGGCAGGGTCGCTCGGAATCGCATGGGCTACGCGGTCGCTGGTGCTCACGTTCTGCAGGTAGTCGGCCGGGGAGGTACTGCCGATGATGTTCTTTGCCGTCTGATCGGAGACGAACACGATGTTCGCGAGTTCGTTGATCTCCGTGGATGAGTACTTGCTGCCGTAGTTGCGCAGTTTCGTGGCCGGATGCACAAGGCTGTACTGCGGCTTGCCAGACCTGTCGACGCCTCCGGAGATGGGGCCGCCGTCCCACCAATCGGTAGCGCCGGCATGTGCCGCTGCGAGATAGCAGAACATCAGGTAGGGACTTTGGTGGTTGCGCCCGGCCAAGTCGTCGGCAGTTACGGAGACGCCACCTTCACGGATTCCCAGGTTAGATAGCAATGCTGCTACAGGGTTTTCAGCATCGAGCATCCTGATGTCCTGTGTCAGTGCTGTGTCCGAGGCACCGCCATACCGGTTGCGGGCGGTAGCGGCCAGGAACCAGTAGAGAAGACCGTTCTCCACTTCATCGGTGACCTCTACGCCTTCCGGGTGTTGTCCGTAGTAGAGAATCAACGGGTGGAGTGCGGCGAGTGATGGGACCAGGGCCGTAGTCGGGATTAGGAGCCTCTCCTCAAGGAGAGGTACGACACGGGCAAGGCCTCGGCGGACCGTTTCCCACCCTGCTTCGACCGTTTCCTTGCTGGCAGCGGTGAGCTTGGCTACGGATGCCAATCGCTTGCCCGTGGTCGACAGGCTCAAGGTCAAAGCTTTGATGAGGAAGTTGACGTCCAGAGCCCCGTACCCGTGCTCAGCCCAGTGGACTGATTCGGCTTCCAACTGCCCTAGGAACCCGGGAGTACGTGCGGACAGTGTCGCGAGCGCGAGGTCGGTGGTCTTGAGTGCTCGTCCACCACTGTTCACGCGGACGAAGATGTCTGCGACTTCCTCGTATTCGAAGTCATGCAGCACCTCCATGTGGAAGTCCCGCTGGGTGATCTTCTGAAGTGCGCTCAGACGACGCCCGATCTCCTGGTCCGGGATGGCGAGCCCGGCCCCCTTGAGATCGCTGTGAATCGCGAAGACGTCGGACTCAGGACCCGCAACGTCATAGATCTTGATCCATTTCTTGTTCCGCCGAGTCGCCGCACTCTGGTTCTGGAAAGCCTCAGTCTCGATGTTGAAGACGACCTGAGCGTCCGGGTGATCGGTCAGCACTCGGAAGAGTGAGGTGAGTCTCTGCTGCCCGTCGAGGAGATAAAGGGGCATAACGCTCGGCAGGGCCTGAGGCACGCCGATTGCTGCGCCTCGCGTCTCAGCAGGCTGTCCAGTCTTCCAGAAGAGAAGAGAGCCAGCCGGATATCCGCGGTACAGCGATTCGACGAGCCTTGCGACCTGCGAAGCTTTCCATACGTATCCACGCTGGATCTCAGGGAGCATGATCTCCCCGGCCGCGATCTGTGTGATGAGTGTCCGGACGTCGCGGTTTGTGCGCTCGACCGCCACCTTGCCCCCAGTGTTCCGCGCGGTCGAGGCTGATCGCCTGCACCCGCTGTGGCTCGACGCGAGCCCAGCTAGACAGCCTCCCCCCACGGAAGCCGCTTGGGCACTGCACTCGCTAGAGACAGGGTAGGGGAGAGGGAAATGGGCTGTGGCCTGGACTCTTACATCGCTGGGAGAAGCGCTGGGATCAGACGTCTAAGGCCGCTCCTGCGGAAGGGGCGTTCAACGACGCTTTTCCTCTACCGGGCCCTTCTGCCGGCGACCGCCTGGCAGACCACGAGCGAGCACTCTTCAGCCGACTCGTGCTCCCAGAAGCGAAGTACTAGCCACCCTGCCTCCAGAAGCCGCTGATCAGTGTCGCGATCACGCTCCATGTTGCGCAGGACCTTCTGAGACCAGTAACCGGGATTCGTCTTCGGGGGGACGTAGTGCTCTGGGCATCCATGCCAGTAGCAGCCGTCGACGAAGACCGCCACCTTGGCTGCGCGGAACACCATGTCTGCTGTACGGCGGAGGTCTGGCAGGGGACGTGCAGCGACGCGATACCGCAGGCCCTGAGCGTGGACTAGCCGCCGGATCAGTTTCTCGGGCTTAGTGTCACGGCTCCGGATCGCCTGCATGTTGCGACGGCGGGCTGCGGACGAGGCCCAGGAGCCTTCTGGAGCTTCCCACTCGGGATTTACGGACACACCGCAGAGCGTAGTCCGGTGCGGATGCCCTGGGCACATGAGTCGCAACTTGGGCCATGGAACTGGAGAGACACGGCGCCTGAAATGCGTTGAATCACCAGGGGAAGCACGTCAGCTTCGGCGGTGGTGAGCTGGACAGTGCCGCGGACGAGCAGCGTGGGTCGGGGTGCCGTCGGGGCCACCCGCTTCTTTGGCCAGTGTCAGGCTTCCACGGCCCGACTCAAGGGCGCTTCGCGTCGCCTTCGGCGATGGCCCTTCGGGCCACCCTTGACCCGGGCCGCTCCAGCACGAGGGCCCTGACGTCGGTGTTCAGTCGACCGGTGAGAAGAGGCGCGGTCGCGCCTCGCCTGCACGCCGGGTCGGCTTGGCGGCTTGCGGCCGGGAACGGGGGGTGTCACGCCCCGTGACACTCCCCATAGCCCCGCCCCGACCCACACCAGCAACCCGCCCCCCGCTGCGGCGGCCAAACCACCGCCCGCCCCCGAGCCGCCAGCGTCGTCGCGTACTGCGGCAGCAGCGCCGCGTCCTCCGGGGACGCGCCCTCTGACGCGGCGAAGGCCTCGTACGACGGGACAGTGCCCGTCACGATGCCGAGGTTCGGAGTCCCCGAAGAGGCCAGTTCGCGGAGTGAGGACTCTATGGTCGCGAGGTGTTCCTCGTGGGAGGGGTACTCCGAGGCCAGCGACGGGTACGCCGACACGAGTTCCGTCAGTTCGCCTGCCGGCCAGTGCAGTACGGCTACCGGGAACGGGCGGGACAGGGCCTCGCGGTAGGTACCGAGTTCCGCTCGCAGCCTTGAGATCTCCGCTGCCAGTTCCGCCGGGTTGTCCGAGCCCAGGGACCAGACGCGCTTGGGGTCGTGGAGTTCGTCCAGGGAGACGGGGGAGGTGTGGAGGGTGTCCGCCAGGACGTCCCAGTCGTCGTGGCCGACGCCCAGCATGCGGCGGACCCGGTGGCGGCCGAACAGGAGGGGATGCGTCGAGTACGGGGGCTGCGCGTCCTCCCTGAGGAGCAGCTGTACCGCCTCCGTGAACGTCTCCTGCGCCGCCTCCAGCTCGTCGTGCGCCTCCAGGGACTCCGCCACGATCACCCACGGGGCCGCCTCACGCGGGGACGCTGCGCGGACGCCCTCGATGATCGCCCTGGCCTCGGCCTCGTGGCCGTACTCCCAGAGGTTCGAGGCTTTGAGGGCTCGTACGAGAAAGGGGTTCTCCAAGCCGTCCGGTGACGACAGCAGACGGTCGTAGAGCGTGCTCGCGGCGGGGCGGTCGCCGGCGAGTTCCAGGTGGGCCGCGGCCTGCAGGAGCAGGGCTTCGGCGTCCTCGGGATACAGGCCGGCGGTCCGCTCCAGGCGTGCCGCTTCGGCGGTGTGGTCGACGTTCTCGGCAGGCGTGTCGGGGCGCATGCATGACACCGTACTGCCGGGCTGTGGCAAAGGGAGAGGTATCCCCAGGCCAGCAAGCGGATCGGCGGATCGCGGGGGGCGGTGGCGTGGGTTCCGGCACGTCCCGCACGTCCGGCTTGTGCGGGGTCGTACCGGCTCGTTCCGCCTCGGTCCGCCTGCGTCCGCCTGCGTCCGCCTGCGTCCGCCCGGGTCCGCCTTGTTCCGGCTACGACTCGCGCGTTCGCGCGTTCACTTCCCCGGACGCCCGGACGCCCGGACGCCCGGACGCCCGGACGCCCGGACGCCCGGACGCCCGGGCTCCCGGGCTCCCGGACTCCGGGGCTCCGGGGCTCCGGGGCTCTGTAGTCACCGGAGCCCCGGAGTAGTCCCGGAGGTAGTCCCGAGGCGTGACGTCCGTTCTAGATCGTCACCCCGTCGATCTGCAGCGTCTGCACCGCCTTCGCCGCGAACGGCACCGCCACCGACTTTCCGCTCAGCCGGGTGTCCGAGTACGCCCTGTACTTGTCGCCGCCCGTCGTGACCGTGTTCCAGCGCGGGACCAGGCCGCCCGAGCCGCCCGTCACCGTGGTGAAGCGGGAGAGGTCGAAGGTGAGGGTCTGGGCGGACGTGGAGGTGTTCACCGCCACGATCACGAGGCGCTTCGCGGTCGCGTCGTAGGCCGCCGCCGCGTAGCCCACGCCGGTGTCGATGATCCGCATCCCGGGACGGATGTGGCGGCTGAACTGGGCCATGACGTAGTACTTCGTCTGGACCGTCGTCGGCTGGAGGGTGTTCTGGTCGTACGCGATCATCGCCCAGCCCGCCGTCGGGTCCATGACCTGCCAGTAGACCCACGCCGTCGGGTGCAGCCAGCGGAAGTCGAGGCAGAGGTTCGACGCCATGGTGAGGCCCGTGCCGTCGCTGTCGCCCGTCTCCGAGTTCCAGAGCTTCTTGCCGGATGTCGTCACGACGTCCGTGTAGAGGAGGTCCCTACGGCCGCCCGAGCCCTGGTAGCCGTGCACGTTGACCTGGCTGACCAGGCCCTTGGTGGTGGAGTTGAAGGAGGCCCAGGTGGAGCGGGCGGTGTCGTAGTTCGTCTCGTCGGAGGCGGAGACGCGCAGGCCGGTGAGGCCACGCTTGTCGAGTTCGCTGCGCATGTAGGGGAGTACGGCGGCCTGGACCGCGGGGTCCATGTGGCAGCCCTCCTGGGTGCCGGTGGCGGTCCACCATGACGAGGCCGGCTCGTTGAAGGGGTCCACGGTCGCGAAGTTCACGCCCCAGTTCGACTTCGCGCGCAGGGCCACGGCCGCCAGGTGGGAGGCGTGCTGGCGGTAGTTCCAGGTCTGGAGGTTGTTGCCGCCGCCCGACGCGCCCGACGGGTTGTGGTTGGCGCACATCCACCACATCGGGGAGTTCGCGAAGAGCTCGGACACTGCGCCTCGTTGCGTCGCCTTCACCAGCATCGCCCGCTGGTTCGCGTCCGCCGACCAGTTCCACGCGGAGGACGCGGGGTCCTCGTTGTTCCAGTCCTGCCAGAAGCCCTGGATCTGTTTGAAGGCGGGGATGTTGGGCGACTTCACCATCGTCTCGCCGCCGACGCTGTTCGAGCTGCACGCGCCCAGGTTGTAGCGGGCGATGTTCAGGCCGAGGCCGGGGAGCGTCGTCCCGTTGTACGACACCGACTTGGTGGTGAAGAAGGCGTCGGCGAAGTCGTCCCGGGCGCCGAACACGTTGGCCCACCAGGCGAGGGAGGTGCCCCAGCCCTCCCACGTGCCGTACGAGGTGCCGGGGTTGACGGCGATGGTGGCGTCCGCGCGTGCGGTGCCGGTCGCCAGGGCGCTGCCGAGGAGTGTCCCGCCCGCGGCGGTGAGCAGTGTTCTACGTCGGATCATGGCTTCTCCGATTCGATCGACGACCGGTCCCTGAACCGGAGTCGTGGCCTGTCCCGTTCGTGCCACGAGGAAGCATCGGGTGTGGCGTATGGGGTTGTCGAGGGATGCGACAGCCCTTTTCAAAACCTGTAGAGGAAGGTGTGCGAGGTGCCGAACACGTGGCTGCGATCAGCGGTCTGGCACCGGCCGACAGCGGCCGGCGGCTGGCGGACGCTGCCGACGGACTGCGATCAGCTCGTCCCGGTGCGGCCCGGACCGGCCACCCCCACGCCGAGCCCGATCAGGTATAACCAAGGGCAGGACAAGCACACGTACAAGCGCGAACGCGCAGACGTACCGGCCGACGTAGGAGAGGAGGGCCCGCCCATGATCCGCAGTCTGGCGAATCTGCGCCCCGCAGCCCTCCTGCTGATCCTCTTCCTCGACGTCGTGATGCTCGACGCCGGCAGCCTCTCCGCGACCGTCGCGCTCGCCGCGACCGCCGCGGCCGGTTCCGCGTTCGCCGCCTGTTCGCTCCTCGCCTCCCGCTCCGCGCTCACCGTGCCGCCCACCCGGGTGCGTACGGCCATCCGCGACCGCGCCCGCCGTACGGCGTTCCTGCCGCAACGCGACCCCGACGCGAAGGGGCGCACACGGCCCCGAGCGCCGGGTCACGCCCTCCCGACGACCGTCGCGTAGGGCAGCAGCCGCACCCCCCACACTCCATCGCCGCCCCGCGCGGGTCGTCATGCCGTCGTTCATCACCCGGCACGACGAGACCCTCGGAGGGCTCACCCATGTCCGTTTTCGCCGATCTGGTCCGGCACCTCGCCGACCTGCTCCAGCCGCTGTTCGGCGCGACCGCGGCGGCCGCCGCGATCGTCCTGTTCACCGCGTTCGTACGACTCCTCGTACATCCCCTGGCCCGGGCCGCCGCGCGGGGACAGAAGGCCCGGGCCGCGCTCCAGCCGAAGGTCGCGGAGCTCAGGAAGAAGCACGGGAAGGATTCCGCCAAGCTCCAGAAGGCCGTGATGGAGCTGCACGCCGAGGAGAAGGTGTCGCCGCTGTCGGGCTGTATGCCGAGCCTGTTCCAGATGCCGGCGTTCTTCCTCCTCTATCACCTGTTCTCCAACACACGGATCGGCGGACAGGAGAACGGACTCCTCTCGCACCAGCTCTTCGCCGCGCCCCTCGGCGACCGCTGGACGGACGCGCTCGGCTCCGGCGGGGCGTTCGGGGCCGCCGGGCTCGTGTACGTCGGGCTGTTCGTCTTCGTCGCCGTGGTGGCCGTGTTCAACTACCGCCGTACGAAGCGGATGATGGCCGCGAATCCGGCGATGCCGGTGGGAGGCGGCGGGCAGGTGGCCGGGGTGGGTGCGGTAACCAAGGTCATGCCGTTCATGTCCTTCTTCACGCTCTTCACCGTGGCGGTGGTGCCGCTGGCCGCCGCGCTGTACGTGGTGACCAGCACGACGTGGAGCGCGGTGGAACGGGCGGTGCTCTACCGCTGAGTCCGCGTCGCGTCCTGGAGCCTGAGGGCACCGGTCCAGTCCGTGAACCGGGTATTGCGGACCGGACGCCGACCTTGGACGATCGACCAGTCATCCGATGGCTGCACCCATCGGTCGACGTGCCCGCGATCGAGGGAGATTGTGACCATGAAGTTGCTGCGAGTCGGTACGGCGGGATCGGAGCGGCCCGCGCTGCTCGATTCCGAGGGGACCCTGCGGGATCTGTCCGGCGTCGTGCCGGACATCGACGGACCGCTGCTCGCCGACGACGCCGCGCTCGGCCGGATCCGCGCCGCCGTCGACGCGGGTTCGCTGCCCGCGCTGGACGCCACCGGGCTGCGGGTCGGACCGCCGCTCGCACGGATCGGCAAGATCGTGTGCATCGGGCTCAACTACCACGACCACGCGCGGGAGACGGGGGCCGAGCCGCCCGCCGAGCCCGTGATCTTCTTCAAGGCCGCGGACACGGTGGTCGGGCCCTACGACACCGTGCTGGTCCCTCGCGGGTCGGTGAAGACCGACTGGGAGGTCGAGCTGGCGGTCGTCATCGGGCGTACGGCTCGGTACGCGGAGTCCACGGAGGAGGCGCTGGCGTGTGTCGCCGGGTACGCGGTGGCGCACGACGTGTCCGAGCGGGAGTTCCAGATCGAGCGGGGCGGGACCTGGGACAAGGGGAAGAACTGCGAGACGTTCAACCCGCTCGGGCCGTGGCTGGTGACGGCGGACGAGGTGGCCGATCCGCAGGATCTGTCGCTGAAGCTGTGGGTCAACGGGGAGCTGAAGCAGGATGGTACGACGGCCGAGCAGATCTTCCCCGTCGGGGAAGTGGTGCGGTACGTCAGCCAGTTCATGACCCTGTATCCCGGTGACGTGATCAATACCGGGACGCCGGCGGGGGTGGCGCTCGGTGCGCCCGAGCCGAAGCCGTTCCTTCGGGCCGGGGACGTGGTGGAGCTGGAGATCGAGGGGCTCGGCCGGCAGCGGCAGGAGTTCAAGGACGCCTAGAGGGCGGGGGGCTGCTGTTGTTCGGCGGCCGCGGGTTGTCCGTGGTCGCTCGCGCAGTTCCCCGCGCCCCTAGGGGCGTCCCCTCACGCCAGCAGGGCGGCCACCCGGCGCCAGCTCTCCCGCGGCAGGACGTCCCTGGACCCGCCGTCCACCACTTGCAACGCCACATGGTCCGCGCCCGCCTCGAAGAACGCGTCGATGCGGGCGCGGATCGTCGTTTCGTCGCCCCATGCGAACAGCGCGTCGACGAGCCGGTCGCTGCCGCCGTTCGCGAGGTCGTCGTCGGTGAAGCCGTGGCGCAGGAAGTTGTTGGTGTAGTTCGGGAGGGTGAGGTACATGGCGAGGAACTCGCGGGCCAGCGTGCGGGCCCGGTCCGGGTCCGCCTCCAGGACGACCCCCAGCTCGGGGGCCAGGAGCGGGGCTTCGCCGAGGATCTTGCGGGCGTACGCCGTGTGCTCGGGCGTGACCAGGTACGGGATCGAGCCGGCGGCCCGGTCGCGGGACAGTTCCAGCGTCTTCGGACCGAGGGCGGCCAGGAGCCGGCGGTCCGCCGGTACGGCCGCCTCGTCCAGGGCGTCGACGTAGGCGACCAGGGCCGAGTACGGGCGTCGGTACTGTTCCGCGAGCTTGGCGTGACTCACGCCGAGGCCGAGGAGGAAGCGGCCCGGGTGGGCGGCCTCCAGCTCGGCGAAGCTCGCGGCGCTGTCGATGGCCTCGTGCTCCCAGATGCTCTGGATGCTGGTGCCGACCGTGAGCGTCGAGGTGGCTTCCAGGAGCGGGGCGGCGTGGCCTGCGGAGCTGTTGCCGCCCAGCCACACCGCGCCGAAGCCGAGCTGTTCCAACTCGGCTGCCGCCTCGGCGAGTTCGCCCTGCCGGTCCGGATCCTCCGAACGCAGGCCGACGCTCCAGACGCCGTACCGTCCGATGGATTCCTTCAACGCGTCGCTCATGGGGTGGACCCTCCAGTCGGTGCGTGTGCCGTACGGCGATGCCAACCGGAGGGTGCCCCGAGATCTTCCCTTCAGTGACCGGTCACCGGATGACGGGTCACTGGATGGCCGATCCCTGGATGACCCGTCACCGTTCACCGGTCATCGTTCACCGGTCACCGGTCACCGGTCACCGGTCACCGCTCGGCCGGTCACCGGTCACCGCTCGGCCGGTCACCGGTCACCGCTCGGCCGGTCACTGCTCGGCCAGCCCCAGGAACTGCTCCAGCGCCTCCACGACGAACCGGTGGTCCTGCAACTGCGGCAGCCCCGACACCGTCACCGCGCCGATCACGCCCACGCCCTCCACGGTGATCGGGAAGGAGCCACCGTGGGCCGCGTACTCGTCCGGGTCCAGACGGGAGGACTCCTCGAACGTCGTGCCCTTGGCGCGGAAACGGGCGCCCACCAGGTAGGAGGCGGAGCCGTAGCGCTCCACGACCCGGCGCTTGCGGACGATCCAGGCGTCGTTGTCGGGGGCCGAGCCGGACAGCGCCGCGTGGAAGAGCTGCTGGCCGGCGCGGTGGATGTCGACGGCGACGGGGGCCTGGCGTTCGCGGGCCAGGTCGACGATGAGGGAGCCCAGCGCCCACGCGTCGTCGTTCGTGAACTGGCGGAAGACCAGACGGCGTTCCTGCGCCTCCAGCTCCTCCAGGGGCGGGGTGAGCTCCGGGTGGAACTTCGGGGTGATCTCCTGGTTGTGCGACTGGTTGCGCGACTGATTGCGCGACTGGTTCTGCGTCACAGCGACACCGCCACTCCGTCACGGGCCGAACGGCGCGCCGCCTCCAGTACGTCGAGGGCGGCGGCCGCCTCCAGCGCGGTCACCGGGTTGGGACCGCCGTCGGCAAGGGCCCTGGCCACGGCCGCATAGTAGGCCGGGTAGTCGCCGGGAAGGGTAGGTTCTGGGCGGCCGCCGCCGGTCAGCGGGGACTCTCCCCCAGAGGGGGGACCCCCGGCGCCGACCCGGCCCCACAGCGACTCGGGCTCCGCGCCCCAGTCGGTGGTCCCGCCGGGGCGCCTGCCCTCCTTCAGGTCCGCCTCCTGCGGGTCGAGGCCGTACTTCACATAGCCCGCCTTCGAGCCCAGCACCCGGAAGCGGGGGCCGAGTTGGGCGGTGGTGGCGGAGGCGTACAGGTGGGTACGGACCCCGTTGGTGTGCGTGATCGCGATGAACGTGTCGTCGTCCGTCTCCGCGCCAGGGCGGCGGACGTCCGACTCGGCGTACACGGAGGCCGCGGGGCCGAAGAGGACCAGTGCCTGGTCGACGAGGTGGCTGCCGAGGTCGTAGAGCAGACCTCCGATCTCTGCCGGGTCGCCGGACTCGCGCCAGCCGCCCTTCAGTTGGGGCCGCCAGCGCTCGAAGCGGGACTCGAAGCGGTAGACGTCGCCCAGCTCGCCGTCCGCCAACAGCTTGCGCAGGGTCAGGAAGTCGTTGTCCCAGCGGCGGTTCTGGAAGACGGACAGGAGCAGGCCGCGCTCCTCGGCGAGGGCCGCCAGCTCGCGTGCCTCGGCGGCGGTGCCGGCGACGGGCTTGTCCACGACCACGGGCAGGCCGGCCTTGAGGGCGGCGGTGGCGAGCGGGACGTGTGTCTTGTTCGGGGACGCGACGACGACCAGGTCCAGCTCGTCAGCCCGGTCGAACAGCTCGTCCGGCGAGGCGACCGGGCGCACGTCCGGGAACTCGGCGCGGGCCTGCTCCTGCCGCTCGGGGTTCGAGGTGACCACCGTGTCCAGGGCGAGGCCCTCGGTCGCGGCGATCAGCGGGGCGTGGAAGACGGAGCCGGCGAGGCCGTAGCCCACGAGGCCCACGCGGAGAGGGGTACCAGCAGTCTTGCGTCCAGTCATGACCTCCACTTTCGCAACGCTGTTGCCAAAGTGCAAGCGCGGGGGAGAATGGAGCTGTGAACAGGACGAACGGCAGGGCGTACGGCAGCGGGCCCGGCGGCGCCAATCTGCTCGCGCTGCGCAGCCACAACGCCGCGCTGGTGCTCGACCTGCTGCGCACCGCGGGCCCGGACGGCATCAGCCGCCTCGAACTCGCCGAGCGGACCGGACTGACCCCCCAGGCCGTTAGCAAGATCACCGCCCGGCTCCGGGAGGAGGGGCTGGCGGCGGAGGCCGGGCAGCGCGCGTCGACGGGCGGCAAGCCGCGCACGGTGCTGCGTCTGGTGCCGGGGGCCGGACACGCGATCGGGGTCCATCTGGACCGGGACGAGTTGCGCGCGGTCCTTGTCGACCTGAACGGGACCGTGGTCGGCGAACGCCGGGCCCCGCTGGACCTGGGTGCGGGTGCGGAGGCCCTGGTGGGGGCGGTGGCGCGGGAGGCGGGGGGCTTGGTGGCGGAGGGACTCGAACCCTCTGGCGTGGCGCTCGCCCAGGTCGCCTCCCTCCTCGGCATCGGCGTCGCTCTCCCCGGTCCCCTCGACCACGCCCGGGGCATGCTGCACCGGGTCACCGGGTTCCCCGAGTGGGACGGGTTTCCGCTGCGGTCCACGCTGATGCGGCGGCTCGGGGTGCCCGTCGTCGTCGACAAGGACACCAACGCGGCGGCGCTCGGACTGGCCGTGGCGGGACAGGGCGGCGGGGGCGGGTCCTTCGCTTATCTCCACCTCAGTACGGGGCTCGGCGCCGGACTCGTGATCGGCGGGGTCGTGCACCGGGGGGCGCGGACCGGGGCGGGGGAGTTCGGACACCAGGTCATCCAGCTGGACGGGCCGCGCTGCGAGTGCGGGAACCGGGGCTGCGTCGAGACGCTGTGCCTGGACGCGGTGGCACGCGGCGAGATCGGGGAGGCGGCGCGGGTGCTCGGCGAGGGCGTCGCGAACCTCGTCGGGCTGCTGGACATCGACCTCGTGCTGCTCGGCGGCCGTACGATCACCGCGACCCCGGATGCCTTCGTACGAGGGGTGGCCATCGTTCTCGACGCCCGCGCCCGGGGTTCGCTGCCGGTGCCGGTGCGGGTCGCCTCCGGCGGGGTCGCGGAAGGCGCGGCGCAACTGCTGCTCGCGCCGCTGTTCGGGCGGGGGGACGGGTGACGCCCGTCCGTGTGCGGGCGGGGCGGTTGTGGCCGGGCGGGGGTGGCTCGCGCGGCCCGGCGTGGGCGGGGTGCCGTCTGCGCCCAATCGTGCCGCCCCGGCGGCACGATTGCCCGCGGGATGCCCCCCCGCCAATCGGGCGGAATCCCACCCCCTCCTTCCCCTCGCCCGGCATGGCGCCCCCGCGACCCCGCCCCCACCCGGCATGGTCATGTGTTCATGCGACTGCCCATGCCTGTGCCCGTGCCCGTTTGCCTCTGCCTCGCAGCAGCCGCCGCCGTACTGCTCCCCGTGTCGGCGTATGCCGACTCCGGTGGATCCTGTGCCGCCTCCGGGGAGCGGGGGTTTCCGGTCACCACGCGTATTCACGGGGGACCCCGCTCCTACGAGGCCGGGGGCGGGTACGGCACCTGGTACCTGGACCTCACCAACACCACCACCCGGACCTGCGCGAACATCCACCCGGTCGTCGTCCTCGCCGACGAGGCGCGGAGCCTCGCACCCTCCCAGCCCCGGCTGGAGTTCTACGACGGCACAGCGCGGGGCGGCACCCGCCCCCACCCCGTCCGCTTCGAGCACACCGACGCCGACGAGCTCGTGGGCGTCTTCGCCGACGAGCCGGCCGGCTTTCCCGGGTTCACCGTCGGCCCGGGAAAGACCCTCACCGTGAAGGTCCGGCTCGCTCTCACCTCGGACGCCGTACCGAACGAGGTCACCGCCAACGCGACCGTCGTACAACGCCACGACGACGACGGCGAGTGGATCGGCCAGTCCAACGACTACCGCTTCGGCGTCGACACCGAACCGTCTCCCGAGCGCAGCCCGGCCCTCGAATCCACCGCCGCCGCCGCCACCGCCGCCACCGCCACCGCCACCGCCACTGCCACCGACACAGCCACCGACGCCGCCCACACGGCAACCCCCGCCTCCACCTCCACCTCCACCTCCACCTCCACCTCCACCTCCATCCCTCGCCTCCCCTTCTCCGACGAGGCCCAGGAACTCGCCCTCACCGGCCTGCGCACAGCCGTCGCCCTCGCGGCCCTCGCCCTGTTGCTCGTCACCGGCGGCGCCCTGCTGCTGGCCCGCGGACGCCGCTGAGCCGGTCGGCGGTCATCTCCACGGAAACTGGCCATTCCCCCAAGATCCGGCCACTGTCTAGGCTGGGGCGCACCCAGCACCGCGTTCATGCGGCATGCGTACGGCAGGAGATCCCGCACATGGCAGACCGCAGGCCCATCGAGTCATGGCTCACCGACATGGACGGTGTGCTCATCCACGAGGGCATACCGATCCCCGGCGCCGAGGAGTTCCTCAAGAGGCTCAAGGAGTCCGGGAAGCCCTTCCTGGTCCTGACGAACAACTCGATCTACACCCCGCGCGATCTGCACGCCCGGCTGCGGCGCATGGGCCTGGACGTGCCGGTCGAGTCCATCTGGACCTCCGCGCTGGCCACCGCCCAGTTCCTGGACGACCAGCGGCCGGGCGGCTCGGCGTACGTGATCGGCGAGGCGGGCCTGACCACCGCGCTGCACGACATCGGCTACATCCTCACCGACCACGAGCCGGACTACGTCGTCCTCGGCGAGACCCGCACGTACTCCTTCGAGGCCATGACCAAGGCCGTACGGCTCATCGAGGCCGGCGCCCGCTTCATCGCCACCAACCCCGACGAGACCGGCCCCTCCACCGAGGGCCCGCTCCCGGCGACCGGAGCCGTCGCCGCGCTGATCACCAAGGCGACCGGCAGGCAGCCGTACTTCGCGGGCAAGCCCAACCCGCTGATGATGCGGACCGGGCTCAACGCCATCGGCGCGCACTCCGAGACCAGCGCCATGATCGGCGACCGCATGGACACCGACGTCCTGGCCGGCATAGAGGCCGGAATGCAGACGTTCCTGGTGCTCACCGGCCTGACCCGGCCCGAGCAGGTCGAGAACTTCCCGTACCGGCCGTCCAAGGTCGTGGACTCGATCGCAGACCTCGTCGACCGGGTCTGAAACCTTTCCTGACCCGTTCGGAGCAGTGCGGCCCCGCTGAGGATGCGGGGCCGCGGCCCGAGGGGGAGGCTCCAGATATCTGGAGGTTCACGATGGGTTCAGCACGTCTCACTCTCTGTACCGGCCTCGTGGTCGCCGCCGTCCTCACCCCGACGGCGTACGCGGCGGACGGAGCCAACGGCATCGCGGTGACCCCCTCGACCCCCGCCCCCGGCACCGACATCGCGCTGCGGGTCTCGGACTGCACGACCCGGACCGCCACGGCCGTCTCGGCGGCCTTCGTCGCGGACATCAAGCTCACCGGTACCGACGGCACGCTCGTCGGCGAGACCCGGGTGCGCGCCTCGGTCAAGGCGGGCTCCTACGAGGTGAAGATCACCTGCGGCGACAGCGACCGCAAGGCCGCCCTGACCGTCGTGGAGAAAGCGCCGCGGCCCGACCAGGCCGCACACCAGCCCACCACCCCCACCTCCCCGATCGCCCCCGTGCGGGCCGGAGGCGGCGGCACCGCGCGCCTCGCGGCCGTGGACCCCGCCGACGAGGCGCGTGCCGCCGGTCCCGGCACCGGGCACGCCGTGATCGGCCTGATCCTCGCCGCGGCCGCGGCGGTGGCCGTCGTGCTCCGGAGTACCCGCCGGAGCCGCAGGACGGGCTGACCGACATGTCCGACCACGGACGTTCCTCCGGCACCGGCCGTCTGCTGACCGGCGTGACCTGGGCGGTGCTGCTGCTCGGGCTGTGGCTGTGGGGGCGCGAGGTGACCGACGTACGACCCGGGATATCCGCGCCCACCACGGGCGACATGGCGGCGGTCGGGCGGCCGCCGGAAGTGGAGTTGCCGCCCGCCCACCGGCCGCTCGGCGCGGCCCTGCCGCAGCGCGTCGATATTCCCTACCTCGGGGTGCAGGCACCCGTGGTGGCCCGAGGACTGGACCGGGAAGGGGCGATCGACCCGCCGCCGTTCGCACAGTCGGCGGTCGTGGGGTGGTACGCCGGCGGCGTGCGGCCGGGGGCGGCCGGGACCGCGCTGATGGTGGGTCACGTCGACACCGAGACCCGGCCCGCCGTCTTCTACAAGCTCAGCTCCCTCAAGCCGGGCGAGACGGTCCGGGTGCTGCGCGACGACGGCAAGGTGGCCGAGTTCACCGTCGACGACGTCCAGGTCGTCACCCGCGACCACTTCGACGCACAGCAGGCCTACGGCCCACGCCAGACCGGACGGGCCGAGCTGCGCCTGATCACCTGCGGCGGCAGCTTCGACCGGGCCAGCCGCAGCTACACGGCGAACGTGATCGTCTCGGCGTACCTCACGGGCAGCGGTCTCTAGCACTCCCGTACAACGCGGCGGTCTCCAGGAACTCCCGTACAACCCTGGTTGGCTGTCGGATGTCTGAGTGGCCGGCGGGGCGAGGTTCGCCCCGCGGGGAGGGACCCAGGGATGATCAACCGCCGACGCAAGACGGGGGCGGTTCTGGCCGCCTTCGCGGCCGCCGTCGCCGTATGGCTGCCCGCCACGTCCGCCCAGGCGGCCGACGGACCGGTCGTGCGCATCTACGTGCGGAGCGACAGCATCGGGCTGCCCGTACCGCCGAGCGCTGATCCGCCGCTGATCAGCTGGGGCCTGAAGAACGACGGGCCCGGCACGGCGAAGGACGTCACCATCAGCGCGGACCTCAGTGACGTCAAGGACTGGGTCACGGTCGACGGGAAGTCGCTCGACACCTTCACCTGGCCCGCCATCGCGGACGTCCCCGAGGGCGGCAACTCCGGGTACATCGCGGATGTGAACGCCAAGCCCGGCACGCCGCTCGGCACCACCGGCACGGTGACCCTGAGCGGCACGTCGTCCAACGGCACCGTGGTCTCCGTCCCCGTGAAACTGACGGCGGGAACCACCGAGTTGACGGTGAACAAGCTCCCCGACCGCAAGGGCGACAAGCCCGGGTCCACGGTCACCAACCCGGTCACCATCAGCAACACCGGCACGCTGCCCGCCGACGGGGTCCAGCTGCGGCTGCGCACCACCATCGGGCTCGAGTACGCGGAGCGCTTCTCCAACTGCGTGTACTCCAAGGCCGTCGGGGACGCCTACGGTCTGACGGAGCAGGCGCTGTGCACGTTCGGCACGGTCGTCGAGCCCGGCAAGAGCTACCGGCTGGACCAGCCGGTCGGGCTGGACCTGACCCCGCAGGCCCTGTTCGAGTACTTCAGCCACGAGGCCCTGCCCCTGTCCGATGGCGACACCAAGCCTCCCGCGGGCAACGGTCCCGCGCTCTCCCTGGTCGCCGCCGGAGCCGCGGCCACCGACGGCACACCGATCAGCCGGCGGCACATCGACGCCGACAGCACCGCCGACATGGTCGCGGGCGGAGACACCGCCGAGGGCGCACCGGGCGACCTGGTCCACGTGGACGTCTCCCTGACCAACGAGGGCCCGGGCTGGGTCGGCTACAACGCCAGCGACGACCAGCCCGCGCTGCTGGTGACCGTCCCCACCGGCACCAAGGCCGTGGAGATCCCCGACCGCTGCAGCGTGTGGAACGAGGAGGCGGAGTCCGGCACCGGTGAACAGACGCCGGGCGCGCCGCAGTACATCTGCCACCCGCGGCCGCTCCAGTTCGCCGTCGGGGACACCCGCTCCTTCCGGTTCGGCCTGCAGATCCGGGAAAACGCCGTGACCACCACCGGTGAGGCCCTGGCGACCACGTCGTACGGCAACACCATGACCTTCGACGACAAGCACGGCAACGACACCGCGCCCATCACGGTCAAGGTCGAGGGCGGCGCCGACGGCGCCCCCGCGCCGAGTGCCTCCGCGTCGGCGTCCACCGCCCCCGGGACCGACGGCAACAACCCCCGGACCCAGACGGTCTCCGCGGCCGACGACGCCACCGGCACCGGTTCCCTCGCCTCCACCGGGAGCAGCGGCACCCTGCCCCTGGCGGCCACCGCCGCCACGGGCGCGCTCCTGCTCGGCGGCGCACTGGTCCTGTTCGTCAGGCGCAACCGGGTCTGACAGGTGGTCGCGGGCCGCACCCGGCCCGGTCGGCGGCCCGCTCCCCCCAGAAAAACCGCCGACCGGGCTGGTCCTCGACCGCGCGCGCACGGGCTGCGGGAGTAACCCGGCGCCGGCGCGGGAGGCTTGAGTGGCCAGGGGCTGGGGCCGACTGAGAAGACTCTAGGGCGGATGGGCGCCGGGGCCTAGAGGTCGATTGACGCCAAGTTCCCGCCCTGTGGCTCTGCGTCATCCACGCTGGTGGCACCGGGAGGACGACAGGGCGGTACGCGGTTTCCACGGCGTCCCGCCGGGCGGCGTCTCCCCACGCGGTTCGGCGTCGGCCGCGAGCCCCTCGATCACCGCGCTCGCGACCCGGTCCAGCGGCAGCCGGCGCCGCCGGGCGTGCCGGCGCAGCGCGGTGAACGCCTGGTCGGCGCCGACCTGCCGGCGCTCGGCGAGCATGCCCTTGGCCTGTTCGATGCGCACCCTGCTGGACAGGGCCTGCTGCAACTGCCCGGACAGGGTGCGGTACCGGCTGGACGTGCGGTGGTTCTGCAGACCGACCGCCGCCGCGTTGGCCATGGCCTGCGCCACCAGCAGCTCCTGGGCCGTGCTGCCCTCCGGCGCGGAGGGCGGCGTCGGCCCGAACACGTTCAGCGCGCCCAGCAGTGTCTCGCGGCGGCGCAGCGGGACCGCGTAGGTCGCCACGATGTCGTGCCCGAGGGCCTGCTCGGTGAAGGCCGGCCAGCGCTCGTCCGCGTGGGCCGCCCGGATGGACACCGGGGGCACGGGCTTGCCGGAGCCGTAGCTCTCCAGACAGGGCCCGCCGCCGTGCTGCGCCGCCAGCAGGTCGAGCGCCACGTCCTGGTGCCGGCTGCTGCCGGCCAGCGACACCGCCTCACCGCCGTCCATGAGCATGATCCCGGCCGCCCGTGCGGACAACAGTTCGACACAGTGGTCGCAGACCCGTTGCAGGTAGGGCGTGGCCTCGAAGCCGTCGGTGAGTGTGTCCGCCGCCTCCACCAGTGCCGCCGCCAGCCGGAACTCCCTGGTGGTGCACCGCATCGCGAGCACTCTCCTTCTGGTGACGGGCACCCCCGTACAGGCGCGCGCGTACCTCGACCATGAGGGCTGTAACAGCTCCTGGACAAGGCTCGGACGGCGTCGAGGGCCGCGCGACGGGTGTGTCAGGATTGGGGCTTGGAACGGTGCACCCAAGGGGGGTTGGATGTACGTCAGCAGGGGGGCTCGAACACGCGCTTCCGCGGCGGTGCTGGGGGCGGCACTGCTCGTCACGGGGTGCTCGTCGTCGGGGGACGGGGACGGCGAGGAGAAGGACGGCGCCGGCGCCGGGATCACCCAACAGCCCAAGGCGAGTGACCCTTTCTGGGTCAACCCGGCCGGCAACGCGGCGGAACAGGTCGTCGCCTACGAGAAGTCCGGCAAGAAGGCGGAAGCCGAGCAGATCCGCAAGATCGCCGAGCAGCCGACCGGCGAGTGGATCGGCGTGGAGGACCCGGAGCAGGAGGCGCGCGGCTTCACCGAGGCCGCCGAGAAGGCCGACCGCACGGCCCTGCTGGTCCTCTACAACATCCCGCACCGCGACTGCGGCCAGTACTCGCAAGGCGGCGCCGCCGACGGCAACGCCTACCGGACCTGGATCGACGGCGTGGCCAAGGGCATCGGCGACCGCTCGGCGACGGTGATCCTGGAGCCCGACGCCGTGCTGCACCTGGTCGACGGCTGCACCGGCGAGGAGTTCCACGAGGAGCGCTACGCCCTCCTCAACGAGGCCGTCGGCAAGCTCAAGACCCTGGAGAACACCAAGGTCTACATCGACGCGGGCAACGCCGGCTGGGGCAACCCCGACCAGATCTTCGAGCCCCTGAAACGCGCGGGCATCGACCAGGCCGACGGCTTCTCGGTCAACGTCTCCAACTTCTACTCCACCCAGGAGTCCATCGCCTACGGCAAGGACCTCTCCTCGAAGGTCGGCGACAAGCCCTTCGTCATCGACACCAGCCGCAACGGCAACGGCCCGTACACGGGCGGCAACCAGGACGAACGCTGGTGCAACCCGCCCGGCCGGGCGCTGGGGGAGACCCCGACGACCAAGACGGCGGATCCTCTGGTGGACGCCTACCTCTGGGTCAAACGCCCGGGGGAGTCGGACGGCGAGTGCAAGGGCGGCCCGAAGGCGGGCGAGTGGTGGGCGGACTACGCGCTGAAGCTGGCCAAGGCTTCCGGATAGTCCCTTCTACGCGACTGGGGGCGCCCGCCCGGGCCGAGGGGGC
>NZ_JBXEJE010000036.1:74177-105035 GCF_056820935.1 Streptomyces sp. Q2
CTGGGGGCGCCCTCCGTGACGGAGGGCGCCCCCAAGTGCGTACTGCCTACCGCCTAGGGAACCTTGACCCACTGCGCCTTGCTCGGCGTCCCCTGGTCGTCGTTCACGAAGACCATGTACCAGCCCGACTGAACCAGGTTCTTGTTCTCCGGGACGGTCACGGTGACCTTGTTGCCCGACGTCTTGAAGTCCAGCGCGATCGACCGCTGGTCGACATCCGTCACGTGCGTCGCGGCACTGGGCCGGATCAGCCGCACCGACTTGATCGAGGACGCGTGCTGCGAGTTGAACGTCCCCGACTCGCCCCGCTCGATGGTCTGCGGACCGCCCGAGAGCGACGGCCGCGAACCCTGGTACAGGTACGGCGGCGTGTAGATCTCGATCCGCTGCTCGAACTCGCCGGGCTTGGTGTTCGCCTTGTCCGCGTACAACGAGTCCGAGCCGAAGAACATCACCCGCCCGTCCGGCAGCAACAGCGACCCGGAGTGGTAGTTCCGGCCCACCAGCGGGTCGGCGACCTCGTCGAACGTCTTCGTGTCCGGGTGGTACATGCGCGCCTGCAGGATGTTGGAGTCACCGCGTCCGCGGTAGTCCTGCGAACCGCCCGACACGAGAACCGTGTCGTCGGGCAGCACCGAGGCCTGCGGATAACGCGTACCCTTCTCCATCGACGGCCCGTCGACGAACTCGGGGTTGTCCGCCTTCAGATCGATGAGCCGTGTCTTGTTGCTGGACAGCTTGGACTCGCCGACCCCGCCGCCACCGATCACCATGTACTTCTCGTCCTGCGCCGGCGGCAGCAGCACGGTCCCCGCGGTCTCCAGCATGTTCGGGTCGCCGAGCCCGGGCAGCTTGGTGAACTTGTTGGTGTCCACGTCCCAGACGCCCGGCTCGCGGCCCACGTCGTCCGGCCCGTAGCCCGCGTTCGCGCCCGAGTAGAAGATCTTGCCGTTCTGCATGAGGAACAGCGCCGGGTACGTCGGGAACTGCATGGTCTTCGGCAGGTAGGTCCACGTCCGGGTCTTCGGGTCGAAGACCTCGTTCTTGCCCGGGACCAACTGCCCGATGTCGTCGAGGCCGGAGACGCTGAGGACCTTCCCGTCGCTCAGGGTGGTGAGCGTCGGGTACCAGCGGGCCTCCTTCATCGGGTCGACCTTGATGTACTTCTCGGCGATCGGGTCGAACTCGAAGGCGTCCCGGATGCCCTGGAAGTCCTTCTTGTCGAGAGCCAGCTTCTGCGCGATGCCGTACGTGTTCTTGGCATCGGCGCCGGACAGCCCCTGCACCTTGTAGTTGTCCTGCGTGCCCGTCTCGTACTTGGCGCCGCTCTTCTGCGCCTCGACGTAGATACGGCCGAGCCCCGGGGTGGTGCCGAGGAACTCGCCGGTCGCCTTGTCGAACTTCTTCGTCGCCCGCTCGACGACGACCGGGTCCTTCGACACGAAGGTCTTGCCGTTCTCCTTGCCCACGAACGTGGTGCCCGCGGGCAGGGTGATCGGCTTGTCCGGGTTCTCGTTGTGGACGATCATCAGGCCGCCGGCCTTGGTGACGTCACCCTTCAGCTTCTCGTACCGCTTGGTGCCGCCGGCGATCAGCAGGTTGCCGTTGGCGAGCTGGGTGTGGCCGGTGCAGAACAGGTCCTTGGGCGTGGGGATCTTCTTGATGGTGCCCTTGACCGGGTCCCAGATCCGGGTGTCGAACTTCTTGTCGTCGAAGTTGTCCTGGTTGTTGCCCGACCCCGCGACGAGCAGCACCTTGCCGGTGCGCAGCAGCGCCGCGTGGATGGTGTTCTGCTGGTACTCCTCGGGGAACTCGATGACGTCCCATTTGCCGTTCTCGGCTTTGTACTCGGGCTTGTTGATCTGGTACTGGTGGTATTTCTCGGTCCCGAAGCGATACAGCCACGGCCCGTTCATCCCGGCCAGCGCGAGCACCACCGCCGTGCCTATCGCGAGTCGACGGGCGCGGCGGCGGCCTGCACGGTCGTTCATTCCTTACGTCCCCCAAGTCCACCAAGGGCGATCTGCATGGTCTGGTCGCCCGTCCCGTTCGAGGCGGCCCAGCTCGGCTTGTGCTGCGGGGCGTGCTGGGCCTGCGTGCGCTGCACGGGCAGCGGCTGCGGCTCGTACGCCTCCACGGGAGCAGCGGGCTGAGGTGCGGAAGCCGGGTCCTGCGGCCCCTGCGTGGGCACGTCGGGCTTCTTCTTCGCCTGACGCAGCATGTGGCGCCAGGCGAAGATCGGCGTCGCGGTGATCAACGTGGCGAACATCGCCCAGATGATCATCGCCGGGTGCGAGTGCCCGAAGACGAAGCCGGCGGTGATCGACGCGCCGAAGATCAGGATGAAGTACCAGTGGTACCGGAAGGTGCCGAACCACCTGTCCGGGCTCGCCGAGTCGCCCTTGGGCGTCACCACGAACTTGCTCTTGCGCCGCAGGACGGTGTCGACCAGCGCCTTCGCGTAGAGCGGCGCCGACAGGGCGGACATGACCATGCCCGCCACACCGCCGGATCCCTCCGGCTCGTGCGGGGAGACGTTGTGCCGGCGGTTCCAGATGTACAGGCCGATCTGGAGTGCGGAGGCGTTGCCGTAGAGCATCAGCCACACGGTCGGGTCGATGTCCACACCCGAGGCGCCCAGACCCAGGAACAGCGCGCAGCTCAGCGCCGCGAGGATCCAGTTGAGGGCGGACATCGGGTAGAAGATGATCATCATCGTGTAGTTGAAGAGCTTGCTCGGCGGCAGCGAGTACCAGCCCTTCCAGTACTGCTTGAGGATCGTCTCGTAGGTGCCGCGGGACCAGCGCATCTGCTGGGTGAAGAAGTCCGTCCAGGCGCTGGGGCCCTCACCGACGGCGAGCACGTCCGGGGTGTAGACCGAGCGCCACTTCTTGCCCGTCGCCGGGTTCTTGTGGCGGTGGATCTCGAAGCCGGTGGCCATGTCCTCGGTGATCGAGTCGTACAGACCGCCGATCTGCTTGAGGGCCTTGATGCGCACGGCGTTCGAGGTGCCCACGAACATCGGCGAGCCGTAGCGGTTGCCGGCCCGCTGGATCAGCGCGTGGAAGAGGAACTGCTGGGACTCGGCGGCCTTGGTGATGAAGTTGTCGTAGTTGCCGTAGACCTGCGGGCCGATGACGAAGCCGATGTTCGGGTCGCGGAAGAAGCCGAGCATCCGCTCCAGGTAGTTCGGCAGCGGCACGTGGTCGGTGTCCACGGAGGCGAAGAAGTCGTAGTTGTCCCCGTGCGCGTCCAGCCAGGCGTTGTAGTTGCCGTGCTTGGTCTTGGCGCGGTGCGGGCCCTTGGCCTGGTTCCACTTGGCGACGCCCTTGCGGGAGAAGTGGTGCACGCCGAGGCGTTCACACACCTCCTTGACCGCCGGGTCGTCGCCCTCGTCGAGGAGCCAGACATGCATGAGGCCGCGGTGCCGGATCCGCACCGCGGCTTCCAGGGTCTTCGTCACCATCTCCAGCGGTTCCTTGCCGGGCACGAAGGAGGTGAGGAAGGCCACTCTGGTGCCGGTCTCGGGCACCACCGGGATCGGGTCGCGGGCGACCAGGGTGGCGTGCGCGTTCGACAGCACGTTCATGCACCGGAAGAACTCGATCAGACCGATCGAGACGAGCATGACGATGTCGAGCGCGGGCAGCCACGAGAAGGCCGGGTAGTCGCGCTCGGTCCAGTGCTCGGGCTGGAGCAGCCAGGCCAGCAGGACCAGCGAGAGCAGCGGCGCGGCGGCGAGCATCAGCGCGACCCTGATGCGGTGCGGCTCCTGCGAGATCAACGAGCGGTACTGCACCCTGTACGGCTTGCCCGGATCGGGCTGCGTGAGGGGACCGGCCAGTCTGCTGTAGTGCTCGTAGTCGTATTTGGGCAGTGTTTTCTTGATCCGGCGGAACGCACCGGTCCGATGAGAAGGCACCCTGAGCTGGGTGGTCTGGGACGGATCGTGGTCCTGCCGGGCGCCCGTCGGCGTCGACGTCATGAGTCATTCCCCCCACACGCGGGAACACCGCGTGTTTCGTCGTTTCCTTACGTCTGCTCAGGTCCCCCTCGACCTTCACAGTCGTATCAGCGGTGGGTCGCAGTCACCACATGCTCCACACTTACAAGACACGGAACCACGACCTTCCGGTTGCATGATGCCCCCCTCAGCATCCGGTCGTGAACGGGGCCCCTCTCCCCGATCAACCGGGCAACCGGCTCCTTCCCCCCAACTGCCGCGTATCCGCAGCATCTTGAAAACCAGGGTTCTACGGTGTTCATCATGATCGCAAGATGCGAAACGCGGTGTTTACCGGTCATACGCGTTCATTGTGGCGCCTGTGGGGGCCTTGTGGAGTCATTGTGGACGGCAAAGTAGCCGAGGGACCCGGCCGGAGAGCCGACAGGCCCCCCGCCTGAGCGGGGGGCCTGTCGTGTCTGTGCGCCGCCAGGGACTCGAACCCCGGACCCGCTGATTAAGAGTCAGCTGCTCTAACCAACTGAGCTAGCGGCGCGCGCTGACCTGCACAACTCTACCGGATGCCGGAGAGTGCCACGGACCACCGGAGCCGCCCGGGAGAGGGTCGCCGTACATCATTCGGACCGTCAGCATGCGCGTCGTGGGGACAGTTGAGAAACTGGCGAACGTGCACAGGCGCGGACATTTCCATCTGGAGTGTGAAGGGAATCGCATGACGACTCCGGTCTTCGAGGAATTCGATCCCGCGCGCGACTGCGACTGCCCCGGATGCGTTCACTGGCGGCGGGTCCTGCCGCATTCCCCGTCGTCCCCGGCCGGCCGCCATCCCGCCGCCCACCGGGCGGTGATCCTCGCCGCGGCGGCCTCCACGGCGCTCGTCTCCAGCCATGCGGCACCGGCCGTCGCCGCCCCCCAGGCAGCCCGGCCAGGCATTCCCGCAGGTGACGAGCCCGAGACCCCGCAGGGCGGCAAGGCCCCGCTGCACGGCCCGGCGGGGCGGCCCGCGAACCCCGCGGCCCCGGTGAAGACCCCCGCGACCACCCGCGCGGACATCATCACCCGGGCCAAGCAGTGGGTCGCCGCGAAGGTGCCCTACAGCATGAGCGGCTACTGGCACGACGGGTACCGCCAGGACTGCTCGGGCTTCGTGTCGATGGCCTGGAATCTTCCCGGGAACGAGTGGACGGGCAGTCTCGGCCAGTACGGGGTGCGGATCGCCAAGGACGATCTGCAACCCGGCGACATCCTTCTCTTCCACAACACGGCGGATCCCGAGAAGGGATCGCACGTCGTGATCTTCGGCGGCTGGACGGACTACACGCGCACCTACTACATCGCCTACGAGGCGACCCGCCCGTACGCCCGCCGCCAGTCCACCCCGTACGCCTACTGGAGCCACTCCGACCGGTACGTCGCCTACCGCTACAAGGGGCTCGCGGGCGGTACGGCGGGGGCGACACCGGACACCGAGCCCGGCGGCGGGAAGCCGGGCGCGCCGGCCGGGACGCCGTTTCCCGGATCGGCGTACTTCGGGCCGGGCGCGAACAACAAGTACGTCACCGAGCTCGGCCGGATGCTCGTCGAGCGCGGCGCCGCGCGCCACTACACCTACGGTCCGGGCCCCCGCTGGACGGACGCCGACCGGAGGGCGACCCGGGCCTTCCAGGAGGCGCAGGGCTGGCGGGGCGAGGACGCGGACGGGCTGCCGGGTCCGCGGACCTGGGCGCTGCTGGTGACGGGGCAGGGCAGGGACGTCACGGCAGGGGCGGCCGGACCTGCCGCGCCCTCCTCCCATGGCGTGCCCGGCTATCCGGGGCGGGCGATGTTCCGGCCGGGGGCGAACAACCGGTACGTCACCGAACTCGGGAAGCGGTTGGTGAAGAAGGGGTTCGGCACGTACTACACGACCGGTCCGGGACCGCGCTGGGGCGAGGCGGACCGGCGAGGCGTCGAGGCCTTCCAGCGTGCCCAGGGCTGGCGGGGCGGCGCGGCGGACGGCTACCCGGGTCCGGAGACCTGGCGGCGGCTCTTCTCGTAGGCCGGGGACCGCTCGCCGTCCCCGGACCCACGACGCACTGCTCGCGAACCCGAACCCACGCACTGTTCATGGCGTATCTGGCGCGGAGGCTGGAGGCACGCATGAGTACGACCACTTCCCACACCCCCGAGTCCGAGGGACCATTCCGTCCCGCCCGTCTCATCCAGAACGAGTCGACCACCGAGATCCCCGTCCACCTGTTGTTCCGGGACGAAGACGACCCGGTGTCGGTGCCGCTGAAGCCGGCGGTCCTGGGGCGACGGCAGGGGACGGGGGAGCAGCCTCGCTTCCGGCGTCAGGTGCCGCTGGAGCCGCGGCCCGCGCCGGAGATCGACCCCGCGCTGACGGAACGGCCCGCGCGGGTGCTGCCGGGTGTGGCGGGCGTGTTCGCCGGTGCCTGCGGGGCGGCCGGCTGTCTGGCCGCGTCGTGGTGGGCGGGCACGCTGCCGCCGCTCGCGGTGGAGGCGCTGGAGTTGCCGTCGTACGCCGGGGCGGGTCTCGGTCCCGCGCAGTGGGCGGCCTACGCGGGTGCGGGCGCCCTCACGCTGTTCGGTTTCGGCGGGCTGGCCCGTGGGCGGACCGGGCGGGCCTGGGTGCTCGGACTGTTCGGCCGCTACCGGGGCACGGTCCGGCGCACCGGCCTGATGTGGGTCAACCCGCTGCTGCTGCGCCGCCGGGTGGACGTACGGCTGCGGCACTGGCGCAGCGAGCCGATGCCGGCGGCCGACGCGAGCGGAGTCGCGCTGCGGGCGGTGGTCCTGGTGGTGTGGCGGGTGCGGGACACCGCGCGGGCCACGCTGGGCGTCGAGGACCACGAGACGTATCTGCGCGAGTGCGTGGAGGCGGGGCTCGCCCGGGTGCCGGTGGAGATGCCCGGTTCCGGGCGGGGGCCCGCCGACACGGCGGGGGACGCGCTGACCCGGCTGGTCGCGGCGGACGCGGCGCCGGTCGGGGTCGAGGTGTTCTCGGTGCAGCCGGTTCGGGTGGAGTACGCGCCCGAGGTGGCGTCCGCGATGCACCGCCGCCGGATCGCCGCGCTGGATGCCCAGCACCGGGCGAGCGTGCTCACCTCGGTCGTCGACTCGGTGGAGGACACGGTGACGCGGCTGACCATGCGGGGGCTGGTGGAGCTGGACGACTACGAACGCAAGGCGCTGGTGAAGGACTTGACGGTGGCGTTCTGCGCGGGGCGCGGAGAGTCGGGACAGTGATTGGTATGGACATGTCCAAGGGTCGGCAATAATCTGGGACTTGGTCTAGACCTACCTGCACAGCTCACTGAACCTCCCCCACGTTCTCCAGGAGCGGCAGCATGCGCAAAAAGACCAAGTGGTACGCCGCCGCGCTCGGCCTCACGACGACCGGAGCCCTCGTGCTCTCGTCCGGCGGCGCGAGCGGCCACGGCTACACCGACCTCCCCATCAGCCGTCAGAAGCTCTGCCAGAACGGCACCGTGACCAACTGCGGCAACATCCAGTGGGAACCGCAGAGCGTCGAGGGCCCCAAGGGCTTCCCCGCCTCCGGCCCGGCCGACGGCCGGATCTGCTCCGGCGGCAACACGCCCTTCGCCCAGCTCGACAGCCCGAAGACCCCGTCGGGCGGCGTCTGGCCCGCGACGAGGGTGTCGGGCGGCCAGAGCTACACGTTCCGCTGGCAGTTCACGGCCATGCACGCCACGACCGACTTCAAGTACTACGTCACCAGGTCGGGCTGGAACCAGAACCACAACCTGGCCCGCTCCGACCTCAACCTGACCCCGTTCCTGACCGTCCCCTACGGCGGCCAACGACCTCCGTCCACGCTCTCCCACAGCGGCACCCTGCCGTCCGGGCTGAGCGGCCGTCACGTCGTCGTCGCGGTGTGGACGATCGCGGACACGGCCAACGCGTTCTACGCCTGCTCGGACGTCACGTTCTGAGCGCCGCCCGCGGGGGTGCCGGAACTCTGAGCGTTACTTGAGACACCCCGGCACCCCCCGCGGGTACGTTCCCCACACGCCGCCGAACAGGACGGCGAGGACATCGGGGGACACCATGGAAGCGCTCTTCCTCGTCATGCCGTTGCTCATGCTCGGGATCGTGGGCTTCGCCGCGTTCGCGGTGATCCGTCGCGCCCAGGACGTCAGCAGCGCCTGGAACAGCGGCCTGACGGCCCAGGCTCGCTGTCTGCGGGCGTACACGACGACCAGCGGCGGCGGCAGCACGTCCGTGCACACGACCCTGCACCACGTCTACGAGTTCGTCACGTACGAGGGCCGCGTCGTCCGGTTCGACGAGGCGAGCGGCCCGAGAACGACCGTCGCGGGCGACATCGTCCTCGTGCACTACGCGGCGAACCGCCCGGAGCGGGCCACGGCCAAGGCGCCGGCCCGAGGGCGGCTGGCGGCAAGCACCGGCTGCCTGCTGGCGCTCCTCGGCGTGATCGCCCTGTTCTGCCTCGGCTTCATGGCCGTGGCGCTGGTGGTGTTCGTCTGACGGACGACTTCCGCGACCTGGGTCTCCGCATCTGTCGGTACGTCGGCTACCGTCAGGCGGCGGCCGACTGATCGGCACCACGCGGCCATGGAGTCCAGTCGACGGAGCACGGTCGCGGAACTCGTCGCGGCACGGTGGGACGACCACCGGCCCGGGCTGTGGTGTGAGATGGAGGTCCCCCCGCGCGAGCGAAGCCGAGAGTGGGGAGGACACTGACCCGCCACGAGGTGGCGGCCGGTGCCGCGGCCAGGGCGGCGCTGCCGGCCGACCTGCTGCCACCCCGCCCGCACCTCGGGGTCCTGCTCGACAACACCCCCGAGCACCCGATGTGGCTGAGCGCGGCCGCCCTCGCCCGAGCCGCCGTCGCCGGCGGCAACCCCCACCCGCCGCGGTCCCGAACTCGCCCGCGACATCCTGCACACCGAGTGCCGCACCCTGGTCACCGAGCGTGCAGTGCCGATCCGGTGTGGTGGCGGCCTCCCGGGGAGCGGGCGTACCGCGGGCTGACCCCGGCGGACGCCGAAGGGCCCCTCGTTTCCACGAGAGGCCCTTCATCTGTGCGCCGCCAGGGACTCGAACCCCGGACCCGCTGATTAAGAGTCAGCTGCTCTAACCAACTGAGCTAGCGGCGCATGACCCTCGCCGACCGCTCTTCGCGACCGACGACACAGAAAATACTACCCGGTCCCCGAGGGTGCTTCCGACCACCTTCCGACGGCCTAGATCGCCAGGGACAGCAGCACGGGAGCCGCCCCCCGGTTCAGCTTGTCCGCGGCCTGGCGGAGCCGGTGGGCGTGCTCGACCGGCAGGGACAGGGCGAGGCAGCCGACCGAGGAACCGGCCGTGATCGGGACGGCCGCGCAGACCGTGCCGACGGCGTACTCCTGCAGGTCGAGGTGGGGCACCGTGGGCGGCTGGGTCTCCAGACGGGAGAGCAGCAGCCTGTCGCTGGTGATGGTGCGGGAGGTGAGGCGGGCCATCTTGTGGCGGGAGAGATGGTCCCGGCGGCCGTTGTGGTCGAGCTGGCCGAGCAGGCTCTTGCCGAGCGCGGTGGCGTGGGCGGAGAAGCGGAAGTCGACCCACTCGTTGACCGACGGCGTCGTGGGGCCGTCGGCGTACTGGGCGATGGTCACCTCGCCGTCCACGTACCGGCTGATGTAGACGGCGGCGCCGATCGAGTCGCGCAGCCGGTCCAGGGTGCGCTGGAGCCGCTCGCGCAGCGCCTGGTCGCGGCCCTCGGCGGAGCCGAGGCGGGTGAGGGCCGCGCCGGTGACGTACGCCCCGTCGGTGACCTGCTCGACGTAGCCCTCGCGGCGCAGCATCCTCAGGAGCGTGGTCAGTCGCTCCGGGTTGAGGCCGGTCAGGCGGGCGAGACGGGTGTCGGTGACTCCGGTGGTGTGTCGCGCCACGGTCTCCAGGACGCGCAGGGCGTCCTGGGCCGAGTGGTACGGCGCGGTCGGCTCGTGCATCAGCGCCACGGTGTTCCCCCTGCGCTCGCTCTGACTACTGGGCCGTAATCCGGACAGCGAATCCCCTCCACGATAACGGGCAAGAGGCTTGTGATGAGCGGCTGTTGACGAGATTGCGTCGGTCGCGCAGCCCTCTCAGCAGGGGCACTGGCACTCTGGCATATGCCAGAGACAAGCTCCGGCCCGTGGACCTCGGGTGTTGAGCGCCGCTCACCTTCCGGTCGTCACAGAACCGCGCTGAGAAATTCCCGCGTCCGGTCCTGCTCCGGCTCGCTGAAGATCTTCTCCGGCGGTCCCGACTCGATGACCCGGCCGGAGTCGAACATCAGGACCTGGTCGGATATGTCCCGGGCGAAGTTCATCTCGTGCGTCACACAGAGCATCGTGATGTCGGTGGTGCGGGCGATGTCCCGCAGCACGTCCAGGACGCCCGCGACCAGCTCCGGGTCCAGCGCGGAGGTCACCTCGTCCAGGAGCAGGACCTGCGGCCGCATCGCCAGCGCCCGGGCGATCGCCACCCGCTGCTGCTGGCCGCCCGACAACTGGGTCGGGCGGAAGTCCCGCTTGTCGGCCAGGCCCACCAGGTCGAGCAGGTCACGGGCGCGCTCCTCCGCCTCGTCCTTGGACATGCCGAGGACGGTGACGGGGGCCTCGGTGATGTTCCGCAGGACCGTCATGTTCGGGAACAGGTTGAACTGCTGGAACACCATCCCGATGTTCTTGCGGACCTCGCGGACCTGCTTCTCCGGAGCGGGGAACAGCCGCTGCCCGTCGACGGTGATCGTGCCCTCGTCGGGCTTGTTCAGCGTCATCAGCAGCCGCAGGATCGTCGTCTTGCCGGAGCCGGAGGGCCCGATCAGGGTGACGTGCTTGCCGGAGTCTACGGAGAAGTCGAGCCGGTCGAGGACGGTGTTCGTCCCGAAGCGCTTGGTGACCTGCTCGAAGCGGATCAGTTCACTGCCGTCCACCGGCCGGTTGGCGTTGGCGTCGGGCTCTTTCATCAGGGGGGCGTCAGTGGACAAGACGTCGCTCCAGTGCTCGCAGAAGAAGGGAGGCCAGATAGGAAACGAGGATGAAGGCCACGCCGATCACGGTCAGCGGCTCGGTGAACTGGAAGTGCTCCTGGGAGTACAGCCGCGCCTGCCCGAGCATCTCCAGGACGGTGATCACCATCAGCATCGGCGTGTCCTTGAGCATCGCGATGACGTAGTTGCCGAGCGCCGGAACGACCCGGCGGATCGCCTGCGGCAGGATCACCACCCGCCAGGTCCGGGTGACCGGCAGGTTCAGCGCCGTCGCCGCTTCCCACTGGCCGGCCGGCACGGCCTCGATGCCGGCGCGGTAGACCTGCATCGTGTACGTCGAGTAGTGCAGCCCGATGCCGATCACACCGGTGGTCAGCGCCGACAGGGTCACGCCCCACTCCGGCAGCACGTAGAAGAGGAAGAACAGTTGCACCAGCAGCGGGGTGTTGCGTACGAACTCGGTGACCACGCCCACCGGCCAGCGCACCCAGCGCGACGGCGTGCGCATCAGCAGCGCCCACACCAGGCCGAGGGCGAACGAGATCAACGATCCCAGGACCAGCGCCTGCAGGGTGACCAGCAGACCGTCCCAGAAGTGCGGCATGAAGCCGCTCACGGCGTCCCAGTCCCACTTCATGAGGCACCTCCGGCTGCGCCGACCCCGGTCGTCTCGGCGCGCTTCAGCTCATGCGCGGACACCTCGCGCTGCGGCGCCTTGCCGACGCCCGCCTTCAGCTTGTTCTCCAGCCCTCGCATCACGCGGGTGAGCAGGAAGGCGATCACGAAGTAGATCACCAGCAGGTACGAGTAGATCTCCGCGCTCTCCTGCAGGGCCAGCCGCACCAGATTGCCGCTGAACGCCAGGTCCCCCATGCCCATCACCGACACCAGCGCGGTGCCCTTGAGCAGTTCGATCAGCAGGTTGGAGAACGGCGGGATCATCTCCGGCACCGCCTGCGGCAGCATGATCAGCCGCATCCGCTGCCACGGCGTGAAGCTGAGGGCGATCCCGCCCTCCTGCTGCGCCGGGTCGACGGCCTTCAGCGCGCCGCGCACGATCTCCGAGCCGTACGCCCCGTAGGTCAGGCCCAGCGCGAGCGTGCCCGCCCACATCGGGACCAGCTGCCAGCCGAAGGCGATCGGCAGCACGAAGAACACCCAGAAGATCATGACCAGCGCGGAGGTCCCGCGGAACACCTCGGTGTAGAGGCCCGCGAGGAAGCGGACGATCCACAGGCGGTGGGTGCGCGCGACGCCGGCGACGAAGGCCACGGCCGCGCCGAGCAACGCGCTGAAGACGAGGAGCTGGACGGTCGTCCATATCCCCTTGAGTACGAGTTCCCAGAGTCCTGAGGTCATCCGCCGCACAACTCCTTCGCGGTGAGGTCGGTCATCTCGGCCTCGGTGAACCCGAAGGGCTTGAGGATCCGGAACAACTCCCCACTTTTCTTCAGCTTCCGCAACTCGACGTTGAAGGCGTCCCGCAGGTTCGTCTCGGTGGGCCGGAAGGCGAAGGCGCCCCCGTCCACGTGCGGTTTGCCCTCGACGAGCGGCGCGAAGGCCTTGGTGGCCTCGGTCTTGGCCGACTTCTTCACCACTTCGCGCGTGGTGAGCGCGGTCCCGGCGAAGACGTCGACCCGCCCCGCCTCCACGGCGTTCAACCCGGCCACCTGGTCCGGAACGATCAGGATGTCGCTCTCCTTGTACCCCGCCTCGACGGCGTACTGGATCTCGGCGTACCCGGTGCCGGTGGCGAACTTGGCCTTCTTCTCGACGACGTCCTTGTAGTCGTGCAGCCCCTTCGGATTGCCCTTGCGCACGATGAACGAGTCGAGCATCTGGTAGTCGGGGTCGGAGAAGATGACCTGCTCGCAGCGCTCGGGGTTGACGTACATCCCGGCGGCGACGACATCGAACTGCTGCGAGTTCAGCCCCGGGATGAGCGAGCCGAACTCGGTCGGCACGGGCTGCACCTTGTCGACCCCGAGCCGTTTGAAGATCACCCTCGCGAGCTCGGGCGCCTCGCCGGTCATCTCGCCGTTCGTGTCGATGTACCCGAAGGGAATCTCACCGGCTATTCCCAGCCGTACGACACCGGCCGCCTTCAGCCGGTCGAGGAGTTCACCGCCCTCGGTGCTCGAGGCGGTGGCCACGCGCGAGCACCCGGCGGCACCCAGCGCGCCGAGCGCCGCTACCCCCGCGAGCAGCGACCGGCGTGTGGTCCCGGACGTGTGTGTGCCATGTTCCAGTGGTGGAGCCATGGCGGCGCGGCTACCCGATGCCATGCGAGGTATGCCGATCGATTTCAGCCCCGATCTTCGACGAGGCCCTCTTGACCGGCGAGGGACCATGGAACGCATGGCTGATCGCTACATCGAAGTCTCCCTGGTCAAGCGGGGTATCACCTGCACCGCCAAGCTCCTCGACGACCGCGCGCCGATCACCTGCGCGGCCGTCTGGGACGCCCTACCCCTGGTTGGCGACGTCTACCACGCCAAATACGCACGCAACGAGATCTACGCCCTGTTCCCCCCCTTCGCGACATCCGAGCCACCCTTGGAAAACCCGACAGTCACCCCCATCCCCGGCGATCTGTGCTATTTCTCCTTCGCCGGAGCGGAACTGGGCACCAAGTCCTACGGCTACGACCGCGAGGTGCGCCCGGGTACGACGGTCGTCGACCTGGCCCTCTTCTACGAACGCAACAACCTGCTGCTCAACGGTGACGTGGGCTGGGTGCCGGGCATCGTCTGGGGCCAGATCGTCGAAGGCCTGCCGGAACTGGCAGACGCCTGCAACGACCTGTGGCGGACGGGCGCGGCGGGCGAGACCCTCAGCTTCCGGAGGGCGTGACACCCGCCTCGTACAGCGAGTGCGCCGCCCGCAGCACCAGGTCGTCGCGGTGCCGGGCCGCCACCAGTTGGAGGCCGATCGGCAGACCGTCCGCGTCCGTGCCCACCGGTACGGACGCCGCCGGCTGCTGGGTCATGTTGAAGGGGTACGTGAACGGCGTCCAGCCCGTCCAGCGGCGGTGGCCCGACCCCTTCGGGACCTCGGTGCCCGCCTCGAAGGCCGTGATCGGCAGCGTGGGAGTGACCAGAAGGTCGTACGACTCGTGGAAGTGGCCCATACGGCGGCCGAGTTCCATGCGGACGTCGACCGCGGCCAGGTAGTCCAGGGCGGTGCGGCGGGCGCCCTGGGCGCAGATCTCCTGGAGGCCGGGGTCGAGCAAAGCGCGCTGGTGGGGGCCGAGATGCTGGGTCACGCGGGCCGCACCGCTGAACCACAGGGTGTGGAAGGCGTCCACCGGGTCGGTGAAGTCGGGGTCGGCTTCCGTGACGTACGCGCCCAGTTCCGCGAGGCGTTCCACCGCCTGCCGGACCGCTGCCGCGACCGCCGGCTGGACGGCGACCTGGCCGCCGAGGGAGGGGGAGTAGGCGACGCGCAGACCCCGGACCCCACCCGACAGCCCTGCCGCGAAGGAGGTGGGCGGCGGGGCGAGGGCAGACCAGTCGCGGGAGTCCGGGGTGCCGATGACGTCGAGGAGCAGAGCCGCGTCGGCCGCGTCACGGGTCATCGGGCCCACGTGGGCGAGGGTGCCGAAGGCACTCGCGGGGTAGAGGGGGACGCGTCCGTAGGTGGGCTTCAGGGCGAAGATCCCGCAGAAGGCCGCCGGGATACGGACGCTGCCGCCGCCGTCCGTGCCCAGGGCCAGCGGCCCGGCGCCCAGTGCCACGGCCGCCGCCGCGCCGCCACTGGAGCCGCCCGCGGTACGGGTGGGGTCGTGCGGGTTGCGGGTGACGCCGTTCAGCGGCGAGTCCGTCACGCCCTTCCAGCCGAACTCCGGGGTCGTGGTCTTGCCGAGGAAGACCGCGCCGTGCTCGCGCAGGCGGGCGACGGACGGCGCGTCCTCGTCCCAAGGACCCTGCTCCGAGATGGTTTTTGAGCCCTTCAGGGTCGGCGCCCCGCGCAGCAGCAGAATGTCCTTCACCGTGACCGGGACACCGTCCAGCAGTCCGGCCGGCTCACCGCGCCGCCACCGCTCGGCCGACGCCCGCGCCTGCGCGAGGGCCTCGTCCGCGGTGAGCTGTACGAACGCGTTCACCTCCGGCTGGATCCGCTCGGCCCGTGCCAGGGTCGCGCCGGTCACCTCGACGGGGCTGAACTCGCCCTTGCGGTAACCGTCGAGGAGTTGTACAGCGCTCAGCCCGGTGAGATCGAGGTCCTGCTCCGTCATGCGCTCTCCAGCCGTGGGGGTTCAGCGTCCGGGGACGTAGCCGCGTTTCTTGTCGACCACGTTCGTCAGTGGTCTGCCCGCCTCCCAGCGCTCGTACAACTCGATGAACTGGCTGCCGAGTTCGTCCCGCCAGCCGATCGTGTCGCCGCTCATGTGCGGGGACACGATCAGGTTCGGGACCTGCCACAACGGGCTGTCAGGGGTGAGGGGTTCGTGCTCGAAGACGTCCAGGGCCGCGCCCGCGATCCACCGCTTGGACAGCGCCTCGGCGAGCGCGTCCTCGACGACCAACTGTCCCCGGCCGATGTTGACGAACCGCGCGGAGGGCTGCATCACGCCGAAGCGGCGGGCGTCGAACATGCCCCGCGTCTGCTCCGTGAGCGGCGCCGCGGCGATCACCCAGTCCGCGCGGGCCATCAGCCGGTCCAGGTCCTCGGGGCCGTGGATGCCGGTACGCGGAGTGCGTCCGACCAGCGCCGCGGTGATACCGAGCGCCTTGAGGGTGGCGACGATCGCCCGCCCGATGGGCCCGGAGCCGACGACACACGCGCGCGTGCCGGCCACCCGCTGCGACTCGCGGTGCCGCCAGGTCCGCTGCTGCTGGAGCTCCCACGTCCGGGGCAGGTCCTTGGCCATCGCCAGGACCAGCGCGGCGACGTACTCGGCGATCGGCTGGTCGAAGACGCCCCGGGCGTTGGTCACCACGGTGTCCGACTCCGCCAGTTCGGGACACATCAAATGGTCCACGCCCGCGCTCGCCGTGTGCACCCACCGCGGCCGCGGCCCCTCGCCCGGCCAGGCCGAACGCACCGCGTGCGAGGCGAAGTCCCAGACCAGCAGCACGTCGGCGGACGGCAGCCGCTCGGCCAGCGTCGACGCGTCCGCGTGCTCGATCCGGGCCCGGCCGGTCAGACTGCCGAGGCGGGGGAGCGGGTCGGCGTCGAGGACGAGGAGGGTGGGCGGGGGACCGGACGTGGAGGCGGTCATTCTGGAGCCGTTTCTGGAGCCGTTTCAGGGGCTGTTTCCGGGGCTTTTTCAGGGCCTGTGCCCGAGCCGGTTTCCTGACCGGTTTCCTGACCGGTTTCCGGAGCCGGTTCTCGGCGGGCGACGGCCGTCCGACATGGGCGGACACGAGCAGGTGACCAAGGCGTGACCTGGGCGTCACGAGGGCGGATTGACCACGCTCGCACCCGAACCTACCTTCGTCAACACGGGCATGTGCACGGTCCGTTCCCATCCCGCTTCCCACAGTGAGGCCGGTGTCTGCCATGGACGTTACCTTTCTCGGTGGTCCCCGCCCGCAGCGCGGCGTCGGTGTCGTCGCCCCCTTCGACTTCGCCCTCGACCGCGAACTGTGGCGCTGGGTGCCCGACGAGGTGTCCCTCCATCTGACCCGCACGCCGTACGTCCCCGTCGAGGTCAGCCTTGACCTGGCCCGGCTGGTCAGCGAGCACGAGACCCTGCACAACGCGGTCCGCACCCTCACCGCCATCGCCCCCGAGGTCGTCGCCTACGCCTGCACCTCCGGCAGCTTCGTCGGCGGGATCGCCGGGGAGCGCGCGATGTGCGGCGCGATGACCCACGCGGGCGCGCTGCCCTCCGTGACCACGTCCGGGGCGCTGCTGGAGGCGCTGGCCGAGCTGGACGTACGGCGGGTGGCGCTGGTGACGCCCTACACGGTGTCCGTCACCCGGGCCCTGGAGGAGTACGTGGCGGAGGCGGGCGTCGCCGTCACCGGATGCGCGTACATGGGGCTGACCAGGCACATCTGGAAGGTGCCGTACCGGGACGTGGCGGAGATGGCACGCCGGGCCGTGGACGGCGGCGCCGAGGCGCTGTTCATCAGCTGCACCAACCTGCCGACGTACGACGTGATCCCCCAACTGGAGGCGGAACTGCGCATCCCGGTGATCTCGGCCAACCAGGTCACGATGTGGGCGGCCCTGCGCCGACTGGGTACCCGAGCCGTGGGGCCGTACCAGGCGCTGATCGATTCGGCGGCGCGACGGACCGGCCCCGTACTGCCCGACGTGGCGGCACTGCCGGAAGCCGTGTCGACACTGCCGGAAGCGCAGGCACTGCCGGACCTACCGGGACTGCCGGACGAAGAACAGCAGCAGGAAGGGTGGACATGACAGCACTGGGGTTCCTCTATCCGGGCCACTCCGCCGAGGATGACTACCCACGCATCGAGCAACTGCTCGGGAGCGACATCCGGCTGGACCTCGTGCACACCGACATCGGCGAGGACGCCCACCGGGTCGACGCCCTCCTCGAGATGGGCTCGGCGGGGCGGCTCGCGGCCGGCGTCGAGGAACTGCGCATGTCGGGCGCCGAGTCGGTGGTCTGGGCGTGCACCAGCGGCAGCTTCGTGTACGGCTGGGAGGGCGCCCACGACCAGGTCCGCGCCCTTGCCCTCACGGCGGGCCTGCCGGCCTCCTCGACGTCCTTCGCCTTCGTCCACGCGGCGAAGGAGATCGGGGCGAAGCGGGTCGCGGTGGGCGCGANACCAGGTCCGCGCCCTTGCCCTCACGGCGGGCCTGCCGGCCTCCTCGACGTCCTTCGCCTTCGTCCACGCGGCGAAGGAGATCGGGGCGAAGCGGGTCGCGGTGGGCGCGACGTACCCGGACGACGTGGCCACGCTGTTCGCGGAGTTCCTGCGGGCTGCGGGCATCGAGGTGGTCGGGGTCCGCGGGTCCGGGATCATCACGGCGGCGGAGGTCGGGACGTGGGGGGAGGCGGAGGTCTTCGCGCTGGCCCGCGCGGTGGACGACGGGTCGGCGGACGCGGTGCTGCTCCCCGACACGGCGCTGCACACGGCGGCCCACATCCCGGCCCTGGAGAAGGAACTCGGCAAGCCGGTGCTGACGGCCAACCAGGTCACGGTGTGGGAGGCGCTGCGGCTGACGGACCGCCGGGTGAACGCGCCGGCGCTGGGCGCGCTGTTCACGCGTGAGCCGATCATCCAGGCCTGACCCTGCCCACCAGGTACCAGGGGGCTCCGCCCCCTGGACCCCGGCCTTTGCCCACCCACCCACCCACCCACCCACCCGACTCGCTGGGTCGAGGGGGTGTGCCACCGGGGCGACGGTCACTTTTTGTCCGACCGAGTCGGGTGGTGGGTGGGCAAAGGACCGGGGTCTGGGGGCGGAGCCCCCAGCAGACGCCCGCACCGGCGCCGGGTGCCAGGGAATAAGCGGGGACTGCCTCCTGTTATCCGCCGGAGGACAGCGCACGGCCCACCACAGGAGGCACCCACCGTGACCGCAACGGCAGACGAGACCCGGGGAACCCCGCACGGCACCGCCCCCACCCCCCTGTCCGTACTGGACCTGGTCACCGTCGGAGCCGGCCGCACCGCCACCGACGCCCTGCGCACGAGCGTCGCCATCGCCCGCCTCGCGGAGTCCCGCGGCTACCACCGCTACTGGGTCGCCGAGCACCACTCCATGCCCGGCGTGGCGTCGAGCTCTCCCGCCGTGATCCTCGCCCACCTCGCCGCCCACACCACCCGCATCCGCCTCGGCTCGGGCGGCGTGATGCTCCCGAACCACGCCCCGCTGGTGATCGCGGAGCAGTTCGGCACGCTGGAGGCCATGGCTCCCGGCCGCGTGGACCTCGGCCTCGGCCGCGCCCCCGGCACGGACGGCGCCACCGCCGCCGCCCTGCGCCGCACCGACCGGCTCAACGAAGGCGCCGACGACTTCCCCGAGCAGCTCGCCGAGCTCGTCCGCTTCCTGGACGACGACTTCCCGGAGGGCCACCCCTACCGCCGTATCCACGCGGTACCCGGCCCGATCCAGGCGACCTCCCCCGGCGGCGTCCAGTCCCCGCACCGCCCGCCGATCTGGCTGCTGGGCTCCTCCGGTTTCAGCGCCCGCCTGGCAGGCTCCCTCGGCCTGCCCTTCGCGTTCGCGCACCACTTCTCGGCGCAGAACACCATCCCGGCCCTCGACCTGTACCGGGAGTCGTTCCGCCCGTCCGCGGCCCTCGCCGAGCCGTACGCCCTCATCGGCGTCTCCGCTCTCGCCACCGAGGACGAGAAGGAGGCCCGCCGCCAGGTGAAGGCCGCCGCGCTCAGCATGATCCGGCTGCGCACCGGCCGCCCCGGGCTGGTCCCCTCCCCGGAGGAGGCCGAGGCCTACGAGTTCAGCCCGATGGAGCGCGACTTCGCCGACTCCTGGAACGCCAACGTCATCCACGGCACCCCCGACGAGGTCCGTTCCGGCCTCGACGACCTCCACAAGCGCACCGGCGCCGACGAGCTGATGCTCACGGGCAACGCCCACAGCGGGGACGTACGGCTGCGTTCGTACGAGCTCATCGCGGACGCCTACGGACTGCCCACCGGTTGAGCCCCGCGGCGCCGCCCGTCACACCCGTACGTCCAGCAGTCCGGAGATACGATCCGGCGGCACCGGCCGCGAGTACAGCCACCCCTGGCCGGTGTCGCAGCCGATCCGCCGCAGCCGGGACGCCTGCGCCGAGGTCTCCACGCACTCCGCGGTGACGGTCAGGCCGAGCCGGTGGGCGAGCTGGATCATCGCCTCCACGACGACCTCGTCGGCCGGGTTGGGCGGGACGCCCTCACCCTCGTACTGGAAGCCCCGGACGAACGACCCGTCCAGCTTCAGCACCGACACCGGCAGCCGGCTCAGGTATGCCAGGTTCGAGTAGCCCGTCCCGAAGTCGTCGATCGCGATGCCCACACCCATGTCGCTGAGCGCCTGGAGGGCCTGCAGCGGGCGTCCCGCCGAGCCCATCACCGCCGACTCCGTCAGCTCCAGTTGCAGCAGACGCGGCTCCAGCCCCGTCTCCGCCAGGATCTCCGCCACGTCCGCGACCAGATCCGAGTCCCAGACCTGACGCACCGCCACGTTCACGCTGACGAAGATCGGCGGCTCGTCGGGGTGGTCCAGCTGCCACTTCCGCGCCTGGCGGCAGGCCGTGGCCAGGACCCAGCGGCCGAGCTGCACGATCGAGCCGTCCTCCTCGGCCAGTCCGATGAACCGATTCGGCGTCAGCATCCCGAACTGCGGGTGATTCCAGCGGACCAGGGCCTCCACGCCCCGCAGCCGGCCGTTCTCCATGCTCACCAGCGGCTGGTACTCCAGCACGAACTCGCCGCGCTCGATGGCCGGGCGGAGTGTGGAGGCGAGGGCCTGACGGGTCATGCGGTGGGCGTTGCGCTCCGGGTCGAACAGGGTCCAGCGGGCCTTGCCGTCGGCCTTCGCCCAGTACAGCGTCGTGTCGGCGGCCTGCATCAGACCGGTCGCGCTGGTGCCCGCCGCCTGCCGCTCCACCACGCCGATCGAGGCCGACACCGACATCCGCTGACCGGACAGGTCGAAGGGGGCCTGGACCGCCTCCAGTACGGCCTCGGCGAGATCGGCGAGCTGTTCGGTGCCGGTGGAGTCCTCGACGAGCAGGGCGAACTCGTCACCGCCGAGCCGGGCGACCAGCGGGGCGGTCGCCCGGCCGTTGCCCGCCTCGTCGGCGCAGCGGGTGAGGCGTTCGGCGACGGCGGCCAGCAGCCGGTCACCCACGCGGTGGCCGAGGGTGTCGTTGACCGCCTTGAACCCGTCCAGGTCCAGGTAGCACAGTCCGATCCGGCCGGTGCCGCTCTGCTCGTAGGACTCCGCCTCCAGCGCGGCCGAGAGGCGCTCGAAGAACAGGGTGCGGTTGGGCAGCCGGGTCACCGGGTCGTGCATCTGCAAGTGCCGCAGCCGCGCCTGGAGTTCACGGCGGGCGCTGATGTCGGCGACCGACAGCAGGACCCCGGGTTCGTTCCCCGATAGGGGGGCGACGGTGACCTGCACCCACAGGGAGTGCCCGTCGGGGTGTTTGAGGCGGCGCGTGCAGCGCAGCTTCGCCTGGCGGCCGCGCAGCACCTCGCGGTACGCGTGCCAGGTGCGGGCGTCCGAGCCCAGGTCCACGAGGTCGGCGGCGACGCGGCCGGTCAGCGGCTCGGAGCCGGTGCCGAGCAGGGTGACGAGCATGTCGTTGGCTCCGACGACCAGTCCCTCCCGGTCGACGACGGCCATCGCGAGCGGCGCGGCGGTGAACACCGAACGGTAGGACGGGGCTTCGGCCTCGACCGACGGCAACCCGGTTGCGGGCGACGGGGGCCCGGTGGCGGGAGACGAGATCGCGGTCCCGGCAGACGGGGGCGCGGTCTCGGGAGACGAGGTCACGACATCGAGAGACAGGGGCGCGGTGCCAGGTGGCGAGCTCGCGGTGTCGAGTGACAGGGACCCGGTGTCGAGCGACAGGGACCCGATGCCGGAAGACCGGGTCTCGATACCGGAAGACGTGCGGACATCACTCTCTGTTACGGCTGACCTGTCGAGGTCTGCCGCGGCCGTCGGCCCTTCGGACGTTCCGCTCACCGCTTGCTCCCGCAGTGCACTCGATCGCTGTCCGCCAGGAAGTGTGCCGATCATAGAGGCTGGCCCCGGGCCCTTCCAGCCACAGTCCAGTGTCCCGGATCGACAGGCCTTTCTGGCAGATCGTTTCTGCGCGCGTCTGGACGGGTCTTTCAGGCGTCTGACCAGTTGTGACGTTCCGTGAGCGATTCGGGGGTGTCGATCCTGACGGTTCTTCGCCCCTCTCACCCGTCTGGTGCAGACAAACAGGGCGTAATACGACAAACGCCAGCAGTCTGGGTGCGGTGTCCCGTGAACCGCACCCGGAGGTCCCTGTGCCGCGTCCGTTCCCGCGCGCCCGACTGCGCAGTACCGCGGCCGTGTTCACCACACTGTCGGCGCTCGCCGCCACCTCCCTCGTGACCGGGCCCTCGGTCGCCGAACCGTTCGCGGCATCGCCCTGCGCCCTCCAGCGCACCGAGGCCCACCACTCGGAAGGCCTGGACGACTGGAACGCCGCCTATCCGCGCCCGGCCCGGGTGCTGGACGCGGTGACGGTCTTCCTGTCCTTCCCGGACTCGGTCCCGCTGACCAGCCCCGCCGAACTGATGGCCGACCACTTCCCGGCCACCAGCCGCTTCTTCGAGCGCGCCTCCTACGGCCGGTTCACCCTGCGCCCGCATCCGCTGCGGGACTGGATCCGGATGCCGCGGCCCTCCACGTCGTACGCCATAGCGCGGGACTGGAAGCCCGCCCACCGCGCCGCCTATCTGCGCGACGCGCTCGCCCTGGCAGACGGGCAGGTCGACTTCTCGCGCTACGACATCGTCTACTTCGTCGCCGATCCGGACGCGCCCGGCGTGGACTCGGACGCGACGAAGGTCGTCAACCTCGACACCCCGCTGCGGGCGGACGGCACCGACATCCGGCGGGTCGTCACGGTCTTCGAGCAGCATCCGCCGGACCGGCTGGTGCTGGCCCACGAGACCGGGCACGTCTTCGACCTGCCGGACCTCTACCACCGTCCGGTGGACGGCAAAGGGGACTGGGACACGCACGTCGGCGACTGGGACCTGATGGGCAGCCAGTTCGCGCTGGCGCCGGACCTGTTCGGCTGGCACAAGTGGAAGCTCGGCTGGCTGGAACCCCGGCAGGTGGCCTGCGTACGTGCCGCCGGACCGACCCGGCTGACGCTGGAGCCGCTCGGCGCGGGGCCGGGCGTCCCGGCCGTGGGCGCCGCCGGGGCGCCGGCCTTCGGGCTGGGCGGCGGAACCAAGCTCGCGGTCGTGCGCACCGGGCCCGAAAGCGTGCTCGCCTTCGAGGCGCGCGGGCCGGTCGGCAACGACTCGCAGGTCTGCCGGCCGGGCATCCTCGTCTACCGGGTGAGCAGCGGCGCCGCGTCCGGCGGCGGACCGGTGGAGGTGATCGACGCCCACCCGCACACGGAGGCCTGCTGGGAGGCATCCGTCTACCCGCCCCTCGCGGACGCCCCGGTCGGCGTCGGCGAGAGCTTCACGGTGCCGGGCGAGGACGTACGGCTGGACGTGGAGGGGCGGACGGTCTCGGGTGCGTGGACGGTGAAGATCACGACCGCCTAGCCGAGTGGGTACGCGAAAGGCCCCTCGCCTGGGCGAGGGGCCTTTTCGTGTCGTGCGCCGCCAGGGACTCGAACCCCGGACCCGCTGATTAAGAGTCAGCTGCTCTAACCAACTGAGCTAGCGGCGCCTGCTGACGTCGTAGACCTTAGCACCCTGATCGGCGGGAGGAAAAATCGATATCCGCACGGCCGCGCGGGCCGCCCGGACGGCCGCCCAGAGCAGGATCTCGGGGCCTGGCAGCCAGGGCCGACGGGTGTCCGGAGCGACCAGCCAGCGGCAGCCGGACGAGGTGACGGAGCTCGCGGCGCCCACGGGGGCGGGGACGGTCACCGCGTCGCCGGTGCCGTGGCACAGCAGCGGCGGGATGGCACCCGTACGCCCGAACTCCTCCCAGTGCAGCAGCGACGGCAGCCGCTGTGCCGTGCCGGGCGCGGCGAACAGCAGCATCCGGCCCCGGAACACCGCGACCGGCCCGGAGCCCGGGCCCTCGTCCCACAGCCGGTCGAGCATCCGGCGGCCGAAGATCGCGGGCGCGCCGACGACGTCGAAGGCCGTGCCGCAGGGCAGGACGACCGGGGCGTCCGGCCGCTCCTCCCACAGCGCGAGGGTGCTGCGCGGATACGCTCCCGCCGAGGCGAGCCAGGCGGCTCCGTCCGGGGTGACCCCCGAGACGTCGAAGCGGTCGGTGCCGGTCTCTTCGCGTGGGCTGCTCATGCCGTCTACATCTACCGGGCGTGAGCGTCCGGTCTCCGAGGGTTGCCGGAAACCGGGACGGTGTGGACCGGGAGGGGGTATCTTGCCCGCCTGGCATATGCGTGCCGTACATGCTCTTCACATGGTTCCCGTGGCTCACACGGCTCACATGGCTCACACCGGGTCGGCGTGTCCCGGTCCCTCGGCGCCCCGCAGCAGATCCCGGCCGAACTCGACCATCTTCTTCGCGTAGTCCTCGGTCCACTCGGCCCGGGCGGCGATGTCCGCCGGCGTCAGCCGGTCGAAGCGGCGCGGGTCGGCCAGCTGGGCCGCCGCGATCGCCTGGAACTCCACGGCACGGTCGGTCGCCGCGCGGAACGCCTGTGTCAGCTCCGTGGCACGGGCCAGCAGTGCGTGGGGGTCGTCCATCGACTCCAGTTCGAAGAAGCGCTCGGGGTCGTCGGCGACCTGCGCGGGCTCGAAGAGCAGGGGCGCGGGGCGTAGCCGCGGTTCGTTCCGACGCGGCGTGGGCTCCGCCATGTCTTCTCCTCCTCGTACGTCACGGATGACCCGTGGGTGAGTGGGCCACCGTCCATTGTCCCGCGTCCACGCAAGAGGGCCGGTGCCTCCGGCGGCGGCCCTGGTCACTCCAGCGGTGTCAAGCTCTGCGGGCCGCGCGATGTTCCCCGCGGGCGGTCATGGTCGCCAGGCCACCCTGTGCTCCGCCAGATGCGCCAGCACCGCGTGGTTCGCCTCCCAGCCGTCCGGGAACTTCACGAGCGTTCCCAGCTGGACCGGTTCCGTCGACGGGTAGTCGTCGAGGAGGTCCGTCACGCCCGCTCGGCACACCACGACGCACGCGTGTCTGTGGCGGGAGGCGAGGACGCACAGGCGGCCCGTCTCCAGGTGGAACGCGGTGGCGTCGGGGCGGCCGGAGAGCGGGTGCAGGACGACCGTGACGTCGTACTCGCGGCCCTGGAGGCGGTTCGCGGTGTCGACGGTCACATCCGTGACGCCCAGTTCGGCCAGTGCTGCGCGGACCGCCGCCGCCTGGTCCCGGTGGGCCGTGCCGACGGCGATCCGGTCGGCGGTCAGGGGCGTGGGGTCGGGGGAGCGCTCCGAGGTGGCCGCGCCGCCGCGGTCGAGCAGACGTCGTACGACCGTCGCCACGGCCCGCACCGCTTCGGGATCCGTGCGCGGGGTGTGCCGGGCGGGCAGCTCCAGCAGGCCCCAGCCGGAGTCGGCCGCCTCGTCGATCACCCGGTCGGGGCCGGAACCGTCCGCCGGGACGGCGAAGGCGAGACTCCGGTCGCCGTGGCCGGTGCCGCTGCGGAAGGGCGTGTACGGGTAGAAGGCGTCGGAGACCAGGGGCGCGGCCGACGCCGGGAGTCGCCAGGACACCGGCAGGCGGTGCTGCGGCAGCTCGGGGTTGTGTGCGAGGAGGGTCGTCACGGCGGAGCCCGAGGGGTCGTACGACAGGCCCGCCCACTGCTCACTGCCGACGATCGCGAACGGGTCCAGCTGGCCCGGGTCGCCCACGAACAGGGCCCGCTCGAAGAGCCCGGCCACGGCGAGGAGCGCGTCCGAGCGCATCTGGTAGGCCTCGTCGACGATGGCGTGCCGCCACGGTTCGTCGACCTTGACGTGCCCCCACTTGGCGGCCGTGGAGATCACCACCGCCAGCCCGGTGAGGTCGCCGGCCTTCGCCGACTTCCGGACGTTCGGCAGGTCGTCGAGCGCCTTGTCGTAGGGGTCGGCGTCGCTGCTGTGCAACCGCCCCACCGGCAGGTCGGGGTTCTTCTCGGCGAGCCGCAGCACCAGGTCGTCGACCTGGGCGTTGGTCTGCGCCACCACCATCAGGGGGCGACCCGCGTCGGCCAGCTCCAGCGCCGCGCGGACCACGAGCGTGGACTTGCCGGCGCCGGGCGGGGAGTCCACGACGACACCGCGCGCCGAGCCGTGCAGGGTGTCGTGGAGGATCGCCTCGGTGGCGCGGGATGCCTCGGTGCCGGGATCGAAGGCGGTCACAACACGTCCTCCTCGGTCACGGGGTCGGCGATCTCCGGCACGGCGGCCGCCTCACCCGGCGGTCCGCCGTGTGTCCACGGGGTGTCCTCCGGGTCGGGGAGCTTCGCCCCGCCCCGCTGCTCGTGCTCGAAGAGGGTGAAGCAGACCAGGTCGCCCTTCTCCGGCACGGAACCTGCTTCCGGCTCCTTGCCGCGGCCCATCTTGTCGACGATCCGCAGGACGAGCAGATCCTCCGCCTCCTGGCCCACGAACTCGGCAGCCTGCGGCTTCCCGCCCAGCGAGCGGTACACCTTCACCCGCTCCCCGAGATGCGGCCGGTCCTCCGTCCGCACGGTGACCAGGGGGCGCGGGCTCGGCCGCTTGCCCTCGCTGTACGCCATGACGACGTCCGTCACCTCACCCGCGAACGCCTCCCCGGCCAGCCGCCGTCCCGCCATGACCAGCGGGTCGTCCAGGGCTTCCTGCGCCTCCAGACGGGCCTGTTCGCGTTCGCGCGCGGCGAGCTTGTTCGCGGCGGTGACCGCGTCGTCGCGGCGCGGTTGCGGGGGTTCGCCGGCCAGTACGCGGTCGCGGTGGCCGGTGAACGACCAGCGGTCGCGGGTCCACCGCTCCTCCACGCGCCCGCCCTCGGGCAGTGTCCGCAGCAGGTCCAGGCCGCGCCACACCGCGTCCCAGGTCGGCCGCGTACGGCTCGCCACCAGGTCGCGGAGCTCCCGCTCGGCGGCGGTGAGCGCACCGAGCCGGTCGTCCGCCTCCAGTCCGTCCTCGGCGGCCGCGAGGGCGGTACGGGCGCGGTCGTAGCGCTCGATGGCGGGGGCCAGGAGCTTGTTGTCGAACGCCGGGTCGGTGGCCGGACCGGCGGGCGGCCACAGCAGTTGACCCTCCGCGTCCCGCCGCAGCTCGGCCCTCAGGGCGGCCTCGGCGCCGGACATCCCCTCCGGCGGGTCGATCCAGGCGAGCAGCGCGCCCAGGTGCTGGTCCTCCAGGGTGGACTGGCCGGTCGCCCAGTGCCGGCCCAGGACGTCGGTCATGGCCAGCAGCAGCGAGGAGCCGGGCACGCGGGCGCGCTCCGCGAAGTGGGTCAGCCAACGGCCCAGCAACGGCAGCCGGGGCGGCGCGGGGTACGGCGTCTCCGGGTCCTGTTCCGCCGTACGCCTGAAACGCATGGAGCGGCCGAGGAGCCGTACGAACTCGATGCCGGCGCGGCTCGGCACGATCAGCTGCGGGGCGTCCGTGCACAGCTCGACCTCGACCTTGACCCGCCTGCCGGTTTCCGGGTCGGTCTCGGTGCGCTCGGCGGCCTCGACGGAACCGGCATACGTGTCGAGGTGGGGCAGGACGACGTCCGCGAGCTCGGCCAGGAACGCGAACCTGAGGTCACGGTCGCGCGGCTGCGGTACGACCAGCAGGTGCGGGGCGTCCCGGTCGGTGCCGACCAGCGCGCCGAGCGGGGCACCGGCCTCACCGGCGGTGGTGAGCGGCACGAAGACGAGGGGGTGCTCGGAAAGACGCCGGTGCCGGACGGTGGCGACGGGCTGGGCGCGGCCCGTGCTGACGGCTTCGAGGCGGGCGAGGGTGGAGATCAGCGACATGCGGTCACTCCCCGGCCGAGGGCCTGTGCCCTCAGTTCGGCCGCCCTCCTGAGCGCCGCCACCGCCGGATCGTCCGGATCCCCGGCCTCCCCGCGGGCCGCCGCCAGGACGTCCTCGACCGTCGTCAGACCGCCGAGTTCGGCACGCACCGAGCGGCCGAGCGACGTCACCGCGCCGTCCGCGCGGGAGCGGTCCCGGCAGTGGAAGGCCAGCTCGCACGCGGACAGGCACTCCGGTGCGTAGGTCGCCGGGACCGCCTCGACCGCGGTCGTCAGCGCGTCGGCGGGCAGTTCGGGGGAGAAGCAGGTGCCCTCGGGCAGCGCGTCGGCGATGTCCTGGACGCGGGTGAGGCGCGCCAGCTGGCGGGAGGTCACCGCGCGCTGTTTGCGGATGTCCACGGCACAGGCGGTGGCGAGGTTGGAGAAGTCCTTCGGGCAGACCAGCAGGACGTGGTGACGCACGCACGGTGGCGGGTTCAGGCGGGCGGCGACCTCCTCCAGCGCCAGGACGTACACCGCGGCCTGGCGGGCGGCGGCGCCCACCTTCGCCGGGTCCGCCGAACCGTCCAGCATCGGGAAGGACTTGATCTCCACGACCGTCCAGCTGCCGTCCGGGTGCACGACCACCGCGTCCGGCTCCAGGAAGGCGGGCGAACCGGCCACGTCGAGCGCCAGCATCGGGTGGTCGAGCAGCGTCCAGCCGCCGGTCGCGGTGGCGTCGCGCAGGGCGAGGGCCGTACGCGCGGTGCGGCCCTCGGGGCCGATCGCGGTGAGGTCGGGCACCTCGGCGTCCGACGGCGGTTCGGCCCCGCGGTCCAGCTTCTCGTGTACCAGCCGCAGCAGCTCCGCGCCGCCGTCCGCCTTGACCCGCGCCTCGAACGCGTTGCCCCGCGTCAGGGCGAACTGCGACTGGCCGAAGGCGGAGGGCGAGCCCAGCGCGTCCGCCAGCGCCGCCTTGTCCACCCCGGCGCCGTCGAGGATCGCCCGCCGCTTGCAGCCCGGGTTGGCGGCGAGGGCGGCCAGGGCGCGCGCGTCCAGCGCCTTGGCCGGTACCTCGGGACCGCGCAGCTCAGCGAGCCGCTGCCGGAGCCCCGTCTCCCGCGTCCGTGGGAGAGGCACTCGGCTCGGCTCCGCCTGCGAACTGTGACTCGCGCTGCCGTGGAATGTGCTCACCCGCGGAAGTCTGGCATCCGTCACTGACAATTGAGGCAGGTGCGCCGGGAGAGCCCGCCGCGACGGTCGCGAACCGGACCCGCATCGGCGCCATGACCCGCTGCCCGTACCGCGTCACGACCGGCGCGAGCAGCAGCCCGGCCCCCATCACCGCGGCCCCCGCGACCGCGTCGAGGAAGTAGTGGTTCGCGGTGCCCATCACCACGATCGTCGTCACCAGCGGATAGACCACGGCGGCGGTCTTCGCGGTACGCGTCCTGCCGTACTTCCACAGCATCACACCGCACCACAGCGCCCAGCCCACGTGCAGGCTCGGCATGGCCGCGTACTGGTTGGTCATTCCGCCCATGCCCCGCGGGGCGCTCGCCTCGCCGCCCCACCAGCCGTACGAGCTGTACTGGGCCATCGTGTCGACGAAGCCGTGGCCCGAGGAGAGCAGCCGGGGCGGGCAGGTCGGCAGCAGGGTGAAGCCGATCAGGCCGATGAAGGTGGACGCCATCAGCCAGGTGCGGGCCATCCGGTACTGCACGGCGCGGGACCGGAACAGCCAGACCAGGATCGCGGGCGTGACCAGATAGTGCAGCGACGCGTACCAGAAGTCGGCCGGGACGCCGATCCACGCCTCGCTGGTGAAGAGCCGGTTGAGCGGGTGCTCCGCGTTGATGTGCAGGAACTTCTCGACGCGCAGGATCGCCAGACCGTGGTCGACGGCACTCGTGACGTCGCCCCGGGCGAGGAGCCGGCCGGCGGAGTAGCAGGCGTACACCAGCACGATCAGCGGCAGCTCGGTCCACCAGCGCAACCGTATGGGCGGGGCCGCCTCGATGCCCGGTGTCTCGGTCTGCGGCATCCGATCGCCTCCCCCTTCGTCTCGCGCGCGTCCGGTGGTCTGTCTCCGGACGTGCCACTTTACGGCGCGTGTGCGCACCCTCGTGGCACGCCCCCGGCCCTCTAGACGCAGAGATCGCCCGGCGGGTTGCCCCCGGACAGCGTGCGCCATGATGGAGGGGCTCCGCCTCTCGTTTCTCCCGGAAGGGTCTCTTCATGGCACCGCGCATCCTGCTGGCCCGGCACGGGCAGACGGAGTGGTCGCTGTCCGGCAAGCACACCGGCAGGACCGACGTACCGCTCCTCGAAGAGGGCCGGCGCGGCGCGAAACTGCTCGGCGAGCGCCTGCACCGGGCGCCGTTCGACGGCCTGGCCGGGGTGGAGGTGCGCACCAGCCCGCTGGCACGCGCGCGTGAGACGTGCGAACTCGCCGGCTTCGGCGAGCGCGCGGGCACCTGGGACACGCTCATGGAGTGGCACTACGGCTCCTACGAGGGGATGACCCCGCAGGAGATCCAGGACGTCCGGCCCGGCTGGCTCATCTGGCGCGACGGCGTGCCGGGGGGCGAGTCGCTCGCCGAGGTGACGGCCCGGGCGGACGAGGTGGTGGCCTGGGCACGTGCGGAGGACCGGGACGTGCTGGTCTTCGCGCACGGGCACATACTCCGGTCCATCGGCGCGAGGTGGCTGGGGCTGCCGATCGACTTCGCGGCGCGGATCAGGCTCAACCCGACGTCCTTGTCGGTCCTCGGCTGGGCCTACGGGGAACCGGCGATCGAGACCTGGAACGACGTGGGGCACCTCTCCTAGGCCCACCCCTCACACGACGCGCGGCAGGTTCGCGTGGCGTTCCAGGAACGTCGACACCCCCGACGCCCGCCGGTGCGGCAGCAGCACCCTCGCCGTGCCCGCGAGCATCGTCTGGATTCTGGACGACTGGACCTCGCCCAGCAGGTCCAGCACCCGCATCCCGGCCGCCGCGGCCTCGTCGGGACATCCCCCGCGCGCGAGGTCGTCGGCCAGTTCCGCCGTGTACAGGGCGATGTTGCGGGTGAAGTGCGGGTCCTGGAGCTGTGCCGCACGGCGTGCGTGCCGGGCCGCGCGCGGCCAGTCGCCGAGTGTCGACCAGCACTGCGCCTCCAGTCCCTCCAGTTCGGCCTCTCCGTAGAAGCTCATCCACTCGGGGTCGGCGTCCGAGTGGCCTCGCTCGAAGAGGACCTGCGCGCGGGCGAGCGCCTGCTCGCAGCCGGTGCGGTCGGCGAGCCCGGCCCAGCCGCCCGCCTCGCGCAGCGCGAGCAGGGACATCAGGCGGGCCGAGCCCAGCGGGCGCCCGACGCGCTGCGCGGCCTGAGCCGCGCGCACCGCCTCGCGCGGC
>NZ_JBXEJE010000037.1:0-103367 GCF_056820935.1 Streptomyces sp. Q2
GGCGGCGAGGCCGAGGCCACGCCGAGCGAGACCGCCACCGAGGAGGCCGGCGCGGACGCCGGCGAGGCGGGCGAGGCCGGCGCGGCGGGGGCCATCAGCTGCCCCGACGTCGCCTCCCAGCTGCCCGCGATCCCGGCCTCCGCGCAGGCCGAGGTGGACCGCAACCTGGCCCTGCTCCAGACCCAGATCGACGAGGCCAACAAGCGACTGGTCGACACGGTCGGCCAGGGCGGACCCAACTTCGTGCAGAACGCGATCGTCGGCCCGCTGGAGGGCAAGCGCGCGTCGACCATCGACCGCATCGCCATCTCCATCGGCCGCACCGCCGAGAAGCCGCAGGGCCTGGAATCCCTGGCCGCCTGCACGGTCACCGAGTGACGTGACAGGCGCTGTGGCCGCCCCGAGTGAGCGCCGGCCGGGGCGGCCACGGACGTCTGGGGGCAAGGGCGTACGGCCGGAGGAAGCGGATGCCGGAATTCCTTAGACAGGCAAAACACTTTCCCCCATAATCGTTAGACATGGGAAAGACTTACGAGCGCATCGACGGCAGGCTCCGCACCTTCATCGAGGCGCAGCCCCTCTTCTTCACCGCGACCGCCCCGCTGTCCGGCGACGGCACGGTCAACCTCTCCCCCAAGGGCCTGAAGGGCTCGTTCGCGGTCCTGGACGAACTCACCGTCGCCTACCTCGACTTCGCCGGGTCCACCGCGGAGACGGTCGCGCACCTGCGGGAGAACGGCCGGATCACCCTCATGTGGTGCGCCTTCCAGGGGCCGCCGAACATCGTGCGGGTGCACGGCCGGGGCGAGCCGGTCTTCCGCGACGATCCGCGCTTCCGGGAACTGCTCGCCCACTTCCCGGACATCGACCCGACCTCGCACGGCCTGCGCGCGATCATCGTCGTGCGGGCCGAACTCGTCCGGGACTCCTGTGGTTACGCCGTGCCCTTCATGTCGTACGACGAGGACCGCGACCTGCACGGCAGGCGCTTCGCGCGCGAGGACGACGAGTCACTGAGCGAGTACTTCGCGAAGAAGGAACACATCGCGACGAGCCTGGACGGGCTGCCCGGGCTGCCGTTGCCCCTAGGCCCGATTTAGCCGATTTTATTTGATCTATACATACACGGCCCTCTTGTGAATATTGACGGAATTCTCCCGTCCGCCGTGCTCCCCCACCTAGCCTGGGCGCACGAACAGATGGGGGAATCATGTTCCGACCTACACGCGAGCCACAGAGCAAACGCCATGTCCGTGACGCGTACTTCGTGGTCGGCGAGGGCATCCTCGCCGGCTCCGCGGACGACGGCCCGGCCCAGCCGCGGACGGCGTCGACCGTCGCGGCCCTGCGCAAGTTCCAGTTCTCCCGGCTGGGCCCGCAGGCCGGGCCGGACCGGCTCCTCGACCGTGCCGCCCGCAAGGAACTCGCCGAGGCGATGACCAAGGCGGGGCCGCAGCCCGACTCCGGCAACCCGGCGGTTCCGGCGGGCTTCACGTACCTGGGCCAGTTCGTGGACCACGACCTGACCCTGGACGCCACGGCCGCGCAGCTGGAGGACGACGTCACGCTCGGCCAGCTCCTGCAGGGCCGCTCGCCCGCCCTGGACCTCGACAGCCTCTACGGCCTCGGCCCGGACCACCGCTTCGACCGCCGCTTCTACGAGGACGACGGCCTGCGGCTGCGCACCGGCACCACCCAGGGGCTGCCCGACCCTGACGGCGACCACATCGTCGGCCTGCCCCTCGGCGGGTTCGACCTGCCCCGGGTGGGCGCCGGCTCGCTGATCTCCGAGCGGCGCCGGCCGCTGATCCCGGACGCGCGCAATGACGAGAACCTCGTCGTCGCCCAGGTCCACTGCGCCTTCATCCGCTTCCACAACCGGGTCGTGGCCGACCTGGTCGACAAGGGTGTGTCGAGCGCGGTCCTGTTCGAGACGGCACGCGAGACGGTGGTCAAGCACTACCAGTGGATGCTGCGCCACGACTTCCTGCCCCGGATCGTCGACCCCGGCGTCGTCGACGAGGTGTTCACCCGGGGCCGGAAGTTCTTCGAGCCGTACCCGGGCCAGAAGGACCGCCCGACCATGCCGATCGAGTTCTCCGTGGCCGCCTACCGGCTGGGCCACAGCATGGTGCGCGGGGCGTACAACTGGAACCGGATCTTCGACAGGGGGGCGGGGACGCTACCGCTGCTCTTCCGGTTCACCGGCACCAGCGGCATCCTCTCTCCGCCGCCCGCCGACGCCTCCGACCCCGAGGCGGGCTCCTTCGAGCGGCTTCCCACCAACTGGATCGCCGACTTCCGGCGCCTGTTCGACTTCCGTGAGGCGGGCCGGGACGACCTGGCCGTGCCGGCCGAGCAGTTCAACCTCGCCAAGCGGATCGACACCCAGCTGGTCAACCCGCTGGCCGACCTTCCGCTCGGCTCGTTCGGCGGCCGGGGAGCGCCGGCTCCCGACCCGGTCGAGCTGAACCTGGCCTTCCGCAACCTCACCCGGGCGAACATGATGAGCCTGGCGACGGGTCAGCAGATGGCCGAGTTCCTCGGCGTGAAGCCACTCGGGCCGTCCGACTTCGACAGCGTCGGCGGAGTCCAGCTCAGCGAGGGGCTCCGCAAGAAGCTCGCCGAGAACTGCCCGTTGTGGTTCTACATCCTGCGCGAGGCCGAGGTGAACGGCAGCGGGCGGCTGACGGGCGTCGGCGGGCGCATCGTCGCCGAGGTCTTCCACCGCGCCATGGAGGGCAGCCGGTACTCCGTCGTGCGCGACCCGTTCTGGCAGCCGTTCCTCAGCCCGGTCGCCGAGCGCAGGGCCAAGGACACGTTCGGGATGACCGACCTGCTGCTGTACGCCTTCAAGGAGAGGGCGGACCTGCTCAATCCGCTGGGCCCCTGAGCCCTCAGGTCGCCGGAAGCGGTGACACCGGCGGCGACGGCACCCCCCGGGGGCGGTCCCGAACGGCCCATCCCCGCTGCCGTCGCCGCCGCGCGACCGTACGGTCGTTGCCATGCGCTCCGCTGCCGTCGCCACCCTGGTGTCCGCGTCCCTCCTCGTCCTCGGTGCCGCGCCCGGCGGCGGGCCGCCGCTGCCCGCACGCATGGCCGACACCGGCGGCGGCAGCCAGCTGATCACGGCGGTGGCCGCGAAGACCGGCTCGACGTCCGGCACGGTGACCTGGTGGGACCTGCGGGAGGGGCGGTGGACCAAGGCAGGCTCCGCCAAGGCCCGCTTCGGCGCGAACGGGCTGGTGGAGGGCGCCTCACGCAAGCAGGGGACGAACACCACACCGACCGGGCTGTACGACCTGCCGTACGCGTTCGGGATCAAGGCGGCGCCGGACGGGACGACGTACCCGTACCGGGCGGTGCGGCGGAACTCCTGGTGGTGCCAGGACAACGACTCCCGGTCCTACAACCGCTGGGTCGAGCCGCGCCCCGCGGACTGCGGGGCGGCCGAGGCGGAGCGGCTGATCTCCTACCGGACGCAGTACGCGTACGGCCTCGTCGTCGGGTTCAACTACGCCAAGCCGGTGCGCGGGCGTGGCGCCGGTATCTTCCTGCACGTCAACGGGCGTGGGGCGACGGCCGGTTGTGTGTCGGTGCCGGCGGACGCCATGCGGCGGATCCTCGCGTGGGCCCAGGCCGGGAAGGGGCCGCACATCGCGATCGGAACGGTGAGCGGTCGTACGGCGGTCATCCGGTACTGAGTCGCACGGTGAACGCCGTCGACGGCTACGCCCTGGCCCGGGTGCCGGAGCGAGGCGTTTACCGCGCAGAGCGCCGACATCGACACGGTCTCGGGAGCGACGTGCACGAGTGAGGGTTACCGCCAGTCACTCCAGTGTGCACCGGACTCGGCAGGCGGCTGAACACACGGGCGTCGCGGCACGTATCTGTGGGCCAAGGGACCACGCCACCCCCCTTGCCCCGCCCCGGAGGAACCGTGACCACCACGCTCGCAGGCGGCCGCGCCGCCCGCCGCCAGACGATGCGCCGCATCCGCCCGCGCCGCTCCCCGGCGACCCTGCTGCTGCTCGCCGTATGGGCCGGGGCGGCGGGCGTGCTGTGGCTGTGGTGGGCCAACACCCCGTCCATCAGCGACAACAACGGCAAGATCCTCAACGCGGGCCGGATCACCGGCCTGCTCGCCGGCTACCTCATGGCACTCGTGGTGCTCCAGATGGCCCGGGTGCCCGCGCTGGAACGCCGGGTGGGCTCCGACCGGGTGGCGCGCTGGCACGCGATGAGCGGCCGGTACACGCTCTGCCTGACGGTCGCCCACGTCTTCCTGATCATGTGGGGCTACGCCCTCCAGGCCGGCAAGGGCCTCGGCGACATCGTCCAGCAGACGATGGACTCCATCAACCAGCTGCCGGACATGGGCAAGGCCGCCATCGGCACCGGTCTGCTGTTCCTCATCGGGCTGCTCTCGATCGGCCCGGTCCGCCGCCGCATTCCGTACGACACCTGGTACCACGTGCACCTGCTGACGTACGCGGCGGTGTTCCTGACGTTCTGGCACCAGCTCACCACCGGCAACGAGTTCGCCGTCGAACCGGCCGCGAAGACCGTCTGGTACGGGCTGTACGGCTCGGTGACCGCGCTGGTGATCTGGTACCGGATCCTCACCCCGATCCGGCTCAACCTGCGGCACCGGATGTACGTGGCGGCGGTCATCGAGGAGACACCCGGCATCGTGTCGGTGCTGATCGGCGGGCGGAAGCTGCACCGGATGGGCGCGGAGGCGGGCCAGTTCTTCCGCTGGCGGTTCCTGGCGCCGGGCATGCGGTTCAGCTCGCACCCGTACTCGCTGTCGGCGGCGCCACGACCCGACATGCTGCGGATCACGGTGAAGGCGATCGGCGACCACAGCGAGCGGCTGCGTGAGCTGACGGCCGGCACCAAGGTGTGGGCCGAGGGCCCGTACGGCGCGCTGACCGCGGCCCGCCGCAGCCGCGGCAAGGTGCTGCTGGTCGCGGGCGGCGTCGGGATCACCCCGATGCGGGCGCTGTTCGAGACGCTGCCCGGCGGGGCCGGCGACATCACCCTGCTCTACCGGGCCAACAGCACGCACGACCTGGCCCTGTGGGACGAGCTGGCGGCCATCGCCGACGAGCGCGGGGCCCGGCTGATGTACGCGGTCAACAGCCCGGACGGCGAACGCCCCGACATCTCGGCGGAGCGGCTGCGGCAGAAGCTGCCGGACCTCGACAACCACGACGTCTTCATGTGCGGCCCGCCCGGGTTCGCGCAGTCCGTGTACGAAGCACTGCGCGGTGCGGGTGTGCCCGCCCGCCGCATCCATCACGAGTCGTTCGAGATGTGAGCGACGGGACTTCAGGAGCTGTAGAAGCGATGAGGAAGAGTCATCCCCTGCGACGGGTCGTGCTCGCGACCGCCGCCACCGTGTCCGGTGTCGTGCTGTTGCTGTCGCTGAAACCGTCGTCCGACCCGTCCGCCGCGGCGGCGGGCGGAGCGGTGCCCCCGGCCGCGGCGCAGGAGTCGGCCCAGGGCGGCGCCCAGGCCGCCGGGACCGGCATGGTCACCGGGGACGCGGTGAAGACCCAGTACGGCGCCGTCCAGGTCCGGCTGACCGTCGCGGGCGGCAAGATCACCAAGGCCGAGACCGTCCAGGCACCCAAGGGCGGCCAGAGCGACCAGATCACCGCCAACGCCGTCCCCAAGCTCAACCAGGCGACGGTGGCCGCACAGAGCGCGAAGATCGACGCGGTGTCCGGAGCGACGTACACCAGCGCCGGCTACAAGCAGTCCCTGCAGTCGGCCATCGACAAGGCCAACGCCTCGGCGGGGTCGGGCGCCGCCGAGGACGCGGGCGACGCACAGGCCGCCAAGACCGTCACCGGGGACGCGGTGACGACCCAGTACGGCGCCGTCCAGGTCCGCATCACCGTCGCGGGCGGCAAGATCACCAAGGCCGAGACCGTCCAGGCACCCAAGGGCGGCCAGAGCGACCAGATCACCGCCAACGCCGTCCCCAAGCTCAACCAGGCGGCCGTCGCGGCCGGCACCGCGGACATCGACGCGGTGTCCGGAGCGACCTACACCAGCGCCGGTTACAAGAAGTCCCTGCAGTCGGCCCTGGACAAGGCGAAGGCCTCGGCGGGGGCCCAGTCCGGGGCTTCCCAGGGCTCGGGCAGCGCCCCGGCCGCCAAGACCGTCACCGGGGACGCCGCCCAGACGCAGTACGGCGCGGTCCAGGTCCGCATCACGGTCAGCGGCGGCAAGATCACCAAGGCCGAGACCGTCCAGGCACCCAAGGGCGGCCAGAGCGACCAGATCACCGCCAACGCCGTCCCCAAGCTCAACCAGGCGGCCGTCGCGGCCGGCACCGCGGACATCGACGCGGTGTCCGGAGCGACCTACACCAGCGCCGGTTACAAGAAGTCCCTGCAGTCGGCCCTGGACAAGGCGAAGGCCTCGGCGGGGGCCCAGTCCGGGGCTTCCCAGGGCTCGGGCAGCGCCCCGGCCGCCAAGACCGTCACCGGGGACGCCGCCCAGACGCAGTACGGCGCGGTCCAGGTCCGCATCACGGTCAGCGGCGGCAAGATCACCAAGGCCGAGACCGTCCAGGCACCCAAGGGCGGCCAGAGCGACCAGATCACCGCCAACGCCGTCCCCAAGCTCAACCAGGCGGCGGTCGCGGCCGGCACCGCGGACATCGACGCCGTCTCCGGAGCGACCTACACCAGCGCCGGCTACAAGCAGTCCCTGCAGTCGGCCCTGGACCAGGCCGGTGGCTGACACGGTGGCCGAGCCGGCACATACTCCCGCCGCGGTTCGTCATGCGGAGGAGGTCATGGGGACGGTCTTCTCCTTTGACGTCCGCGGCGGGGATCCCGGTGGGGTACAGGCGGCACTGCGCGAGGCGGTGGCCGGGCTGCACCGGGTCGACGAGGTGTTCAGCACCTACCGCGGCGACAGCCAGGTCTCCCGGCTGGCCCGGGGCGAGCTGACCGTCGACGACTGCGACCCGATGGTCGCCGAGGTGCTCGAACTGGGCGCCGAGGCGGAGCGGGTCAGCGACGGCTGGTTCAGCATGCGCTACGAGGGCCGCCTCGACCCGACCGGCATCGTCAAGGGCTGGTCCGCGGAACGGGCCGCCCGGCGGATGGCGGAGGCCGGGGCCACCGGGGTGAGCGTCAACGGCGGCGGGGACGTGCAGTTGATCGGCGTGCCCGGCCCGGAACGTCCGTGGCGGGTCGGGGTGTCGGATCCGCTGCGGCCGGGAGGACTGGCGGCGGTGGTCTCCGCGGCGGGGGTCCCCGAACTGGCCGTCGCCACGTCCGGCACGGCCGAGCGCGGCACGCACATCGTCGACCCCCGGACCGGCCGCTCCGCGGTGACCGACCTGGTGGCGGTCACCGTGGTGGCCCCTCGGCTCGTCTGGGCGGACTGCTGGGCGACCGCGGCCTTCGCGATGGGCTCGCGGGAGGCACTGGGCTGGCTGGAGTCCCTCCCGGACGTGGAGGCGCTCCTGATCACGGCGGGCGACGAGGTGCGGTGCACGGGCGGCCTGGCGGCCCGGCTGGGCTGACCGGCTCGGCTGCTGGGGGCTGCTGGGGGGTGGGTCGCGCAGCCCGGCGCTGACGAGGTGCCGCCGCGCCCACCCGTGCCGCCCCAGCGGCACGACTGCCCGCGGCTCAGCGGACCTCACGGGCGCGGGGACTACGCGACCCCAGGCGACACGACTGCCCGCGGCCGAGCGGACCCCACGGGCGCGGGGAACTCCCCCGACCTCCCAGCGGCACAACTGCCCGCGGCTCAGCGGACCTCGCAGGCGCGGGGAACTGCGCGACCCCAAGCGGCACGACTGTCCGCGGCCGAGCGGACCTCTGGGGCGCGGGGAACTGCGAGACCCCAAGCGGCACGACTGTCCGCGGCCGAGCGGACCTCTGGGGCGCGGGGAACTGCGCGACCGGCCCTCACGCAGCCGCACCCGGCACGCCACCGGAACCCGGCCCCTCAGTGCCCTTGACCGTGTCCGTTCCCGTTCTGTGCCAGCCGCAGCAGATGATCCGCCAACGCCTGTCCCCCGACCGGATCCCGGCTGATCAACAGCAACGTGTCGTCACCCGCGATGGTCCCCAAGATGTCGTGCAGCTCGGCCTGATCGATGGCCGAGGCCAGGAACTGCGCGGCACCCGGCGGTGTCCGCAGGACCACCAGGTTCGCCGAGGCCTCCGCGGAGATCAGCAGCTCCGAAGAGAGCCGCCGCATCCGCTCCTCCTTCGCCGACCCGCCCAACGGCGCCCGAGGGGTACGGAAGCCCCCCTCGCTCGGCACCGCGTAGATCAGGTCGCCGTCGGTGTTGCGGATCTTCACCGCGTTCAGCTCGTCGAGGTCCCGGGAGAGCGTCGCCTGGGTGACGCTCAGCCCGTCGTCGGCGAGAAGTTTCGCCAACTGGCTCTGGCTGCGCACCGGTTGCCGGTTGAGGATGTCCACGATCCGGCGGTGGCGTGCGGTGCGGGTCTGCGGTACGGCAGGCCCTGCGGTCTGCTCGTGCTCCTGCGCCTGGCTCATCGTCGACTCATTCTCCGGATCATCCGTCCCCCTTGGCCACGTCCAGGATGCCGGGCAGTGCCTGAAGAAGCGCGTCCACTTCGTCGTCGCCGAGGTTCAGCGCCGGCATCAGCCGTACGACGTCAGGGGCGGGCGCGTTCACCAGGAAGCCGGCGTCCTGAGCCGCCTGCTGCGCCTTCGGCGCGAGCGGCTCGGTGAGCACGATACCCAGGAGCAGGCCAGCTCCCCGGACGTGGGCGATCAACGGGTGCCCGAGCGACTCGATTCCGTCCCGCAGTTTCTCGCTCTGCTGCTTGACGTTCTCGAGGAGGCCCTCGGAGGCGATGGTCTCGAGAACGGCGAGCCCGGCCGCGCAGGCGATCGGGTTGCCGCCGAAGGTCGTACCGTGATGGCCGGGCTGCAGCAGTTCCGCGGCCCGCCCGAAGGCGACCGTCGCACCGAGCGGCAGCCCGCCGCCGAGACCCTTCGCGAGCGTGACGACGTCCGGCAGGACACCCTCGTGGGCCTGGTACTCGAACCAGTGCCCGGTGCGCCCGATCCCGGTCTGCACCTCGTCGAGTACCAGCAGGCTGCCGGTCGCGGCGGTGATCGCCCGGGCCGCCTTCAGATAGCCGGCCGGGGGCACCACGACGCCGTTCTCGCCCTGGATCGGCTCGATGACGACGAGGGCCGTCTCCTCGGTGACCGCGGCGGCCAGCGCCTGCGCGTCGCCGTACGGCACGTGCGTCACGTCACCGGGCAGTGGCAGGAAGGGCTCCCGCTTGCCGGGCTGTCCGGTGAGCGCGAGGGCCCCCATGGTCCGGCCGTGGAAGCCGCCGTCGGTGGCGACCATGTGGGTCCGCCCGGTCAGCCGCCCGATCTTGAAGGCGCCCTCGTTGGCCTCGGCACCGGAGTTGCAGAAGTACACCTTGCCGTCGCGGCCGAAGTGCTGGAGCAGCCGCTCGGCGAGCGCGACGGGCGGCTCGGCGATGAAGAGGTTGGAGACGTGGCCGAGGGCGGCGATCTGCTTGCTGACCGCCTCGACGATCGCCGGGTGGGCGTGGCCGAGCGCGTTGACCGCGATGCCGCCGACGAAGTCGAGGTACTGCTTGCCGTCGGCGTCCCACAGCCTGGTGCCCTCGCCGCGCATGAGGGGCAGCCGCGGAGTGCCGTAGTTGTTCATGAGGGCGCCCTGCCACCGCGTGGTCAGTTCCTCGTTGCTCATGACTCCCCCTGTGCGTCCGGTACGTCCGTCTTCTCGTCGGGCACGACCATGGTGCCGATGCCCTCGTCGGTGAAGATCTCCAGCAGGATCGAGTGCTGGACCCGGCCGTCGATGACGCGGGCGTTGGTCACGCCGTTGCGCACGGCGTGCAGGCAGCCCTCCATCTTCGGCACCATGCCGGAGCTCAACTCCGGCAGCAGTTTCTCCAGTTGGGAAGCGGTGAGGCGGCTGATCACCTCGTCGCTGTTCGGCCAGTCCTCGTAGAGGCCCTCGACGTCCGTGAGGACCATGAGGGTTTCGGCGCCCAGAGCAGCAGCGAGTGCCGCAGCCGCCGTATCAGCATTGACGTTGTAGACATGTCCGTCGTCCTGGCTTCGGGCGATCGAGGAGACGACCGGGATCCGGCCGTCGGCGAGCAGTGCGTCGATCGCGCCCGTGTCGATGTCGGTGATCTCGCCCACCCGCCCGATGTCGACGAGTTCCCCGTCGATCTCGGGCTGGTGCTTGACGGCGGTGATGGTGTGCGCGTCCTCGCCGGTGAGGCCGACGGCGAGCGGCCCGTGCTGGTTGAGCAGCCCGACCAGCTCGCGCTGGACCTGTCCGGCCAGCACCATGCGGACGACGTCCATGGCCTCCTCGGTGGTGACCCTGAGGCCCGCCTTGAACTCGCTGACGATGCCGTGTCTGTCGAGGGCGGCGCTGATCTGCGGGCCGCCGCCGTGCACGACGACGGGCTTGAGGCCGGCGTGGTGCAGGAACACGACGTCCTGGGCGAAGGCGGCCTTCAGGTCCTCGTCGATCATGGCGTTGCCGCCGAACTTGATGACGACCGTCTTGCCGTTGTGCCGGACCAGCCAGGGCAGCGCCTCGATGAGGATCTGCGCCTTGGGGAGGGCGGTGTGCTTGCGGGTCATGCTCATGAGGAGTACGCGCTGTTCTCGTGGACGTAGTCGGCGGTGAGATCGTTGGTCCAGATGGTGGCCGTCTCGGTGCCGGCCGCGAGGTCGGCGACGATGTGCACCTCGCGGTAGCGCATGTCGACCTTCTCCCGGTCCTCGCCCACGCCGCCCTTCTTGCACACCCAGACGCCGTTGATGGCGACGTTGAGCTGGTCGGGGTCGAAGGCGGCCTTCGTCGTCCCGATCGCGGAGAGCACACGGCCCCAGTTGGGGTCCTCGCCGTGGATGGCGCACTTGAGGAGGTTGTTGCGGGCGATGGAGCGGCCCACCTCCACGGCGTCGTCCTCGCTCGCGGCGTTGACCACCTCGACCTTGATGTCCTTGCTGGCGCCCTCCGCGTCCCGGATGAGCTGCTGTCCGAGGTCGTCGCAGACGGCGCGTACGGCCTCGGCGAACTCCTCGTACTGCGGGGTGACGCCGGACGCTCCGGAGGCGAGCAGCAGCACGGTGTCGTTGGTGGACATGCAGCCGTCGGAGTCGACGCGGTCGAAGGTGACCTTGGTGGCGGCGCGCAGGGCCTTGTCCAGGGTCGCGCTGTCCAGGTCGGCGTCGGTGGTGAGGACGACGAGCATGGTGGCGAGGCCCGGGGCGAGCATGCCGGCGCCCTTGGCCATGCCGCCGACGGTCCAGCCGTTCTTCGTCACGACGGACGTCTTGTGGACGGAGTCGGTGGTCTTGATGGCGATGGCGGCCTTCTCACCGCCGTGCTCGCTCAGGGCCTCGGCCGCCTGCTCGACGCCCGGGAGCAGCTTGTCCATGGGGAGCAGGACGCCGATCAGGCCGGTGGAGGCGACGGCGATCTCGACGGCGCCGAGACCGAGCACCTCGGCGACTTTCTCGGCGGTGGCGTGCGTGTCCTGGAAACCCTTCGGGCCCGTACAGGCGTTGGCGCCACCGGAGTTGAGGATCACGGCGGAGACCTGGCCGGTCTTGAGGACCTGCTCGGACCACAGGACGGGCGCGGCCTTGACGCGGTTGGAGGTGAAGACGCCGGCGGCGGCGCGGCGCGGCCCGGTGTTGACCACGAGGGCCAGGTCCGGGTTGCCGTTCTCCTTGATTCCGGCGGCGATGCCCGCCGCCTGGAATCCCTGTGCTGCCGTGACGCTCACGGTGCGACTCCGATCGTGGAAAGACCGAGCTCCTCGGGAAGGCCGAGGGCGATGTTCATGCTCTGGACGGCACCGCCCGCGGTGCCCTTGGTCAGGTTGTCGATGGCGCTGATCGCGATGATGCGGCCGGCGGCTTCGTCGTACGCGACCTGCACCTGAACGGCGTTGGAACCGTAGACGGACGCCGTGGCGGGCCACTGCCCCTCGGGCAGGAGGTGCACGAAGGGCTCGTCGGCGAAGGCCTTCTCGTAGGCGGCGCGGACGGACTCGGCGGTGACGCCGGGGCGCGCCTTCGCGGTGCAGGTGGCGAGGATGCCGCGGGGCATCGGGGCGAGGGTCGGCGTGAAGGAGACGGAGACGCTCTCGCCGGCGGCCGCGCTGAGGTTCTGGATCATCTCGGGGGTGTGCCGGTGGACGCCGCCGACGCCGTACGGCGACATGGAGCCCATGACCTCACTGCCCAGCAGGTTCGGCTTGGGCGCCTTGCCGGCGCCGGAGGTCCCGGACGCGGCGACGATGACGGCCTCCGCCTCGGCGAGTCCGGCGGCGTAGGCCGGGAAGAGCGCGAGTGAGACGGCGGTCGGGTAGCAGCCGGGCACCGCGATGCGCTTGGACCCCTCCAGCGCGGCGCGGCCACCCGGCAGTTCGGGAAGGCCGTAGGGCCAGGTGCCGGCGTGCGCGGAGCCGTAGAACCGCTCCCAGTCGCCGGCGTTCTTCAGCCGGAAGTCGGCTCCCATGTCGACGACGAGCACGTCCGGGCCGAGCTGTTCGGCGACGGCGGCGGACTGCCCGTGCGGAAGGGCGAGGAAGACGACGTCGTGTCCGGCCAGGACGTCCGCCGTGGTCTCCTGGAGCACACGGCCGGCCAGCGGCAGCAGGTGCGGCTGCAGCGCGCCGAGCCTCTGTCCCGCGTTGGAGTTGCCGGTCAGGGCGCCGATCTCGACCTCGGGATGCGCCAGGAGCAGACGCAGGAGCTCCCCGCCCGCGTATCCACTCGCTCCGGCCACTGCCGCACGTACCGCCATGGGAATTCATCCTCCTCTGGAATGGCATGACTATACGTTGCGATGCACGTTTATGCAATTCGATTCACCCATGGCCTGCTGCCTACCGCACCGGGTGCTGAGTGCGCCGCCGCACCGGGAAGGGTGCTTTTTCTGCCACGGGTGCCGGAACCGGCGCTCCGGCCGCCGGGAGTGCCGGGCGTGGGCCGCTGCCCCCTGGGGGCGGCGGCCCACGCCCGATCCGGTCACCTCTGCTTGATCCGCAGGAAGGTGACCGAGTTCGCCGGGAAGGTGTACGTGAACGTGTCGGCGACCCCTTCGAAGGTGGTCGACACCGGGGCCACCGCTGTGGCGGTCTCCGTGTTCACCGCGTCCGGCGCGGCGGCCAGTGTGGTGACCTTCGCCCGGGAGGCGACCTTCGCGCCGCCCAGGTCGACCGCCGTGCGCGCCGCCGAGGACTGGGCGTTGACGACCTTGACGATCAGGTCGCCCGTCTTCCTGTCCTTGGTGACCACCTGCCGGAACGGCTCGGCCGGCTTGTCGTCGGTGAAGCTGCCCCACTCCTGGCCGTCGAGGTAGAGGGTGACCTGTCGGCCCCGCACCTTGATGTCGATGTCGTAGGCGCGGCCCGTCTCGATCGACCCGGCCTTGGAGACGAGCGTCGACTTGCCGCCGTCCACGGCCTGCTCGACGGCGGACTGGGTGTTGTTCCAGCCGCCCAGGTTCCACCAGTAGTAGTTGCCGGTGTCCTTGACGCCGAAGGCGACGAGGAAGCCCTCCTTGCCGGCCTTCTTGGTGGCCTTGACGTGCAGGTCGTAGTCGTGCCAGGACGGGTCGCCGGCCGAGACCATGGTGTTCTCGGCGGCCACGTCGCTCTGCACGTACTGTCCGTCCTGGACGCTCCAGCTGCCGCCGCCGGTGTGGGTCCACTTCGAGGCGTCAGTGCTGAAGTCGTCGCCGAGCAGGGCCGTCCCGTCCGCGCCGGTGACCGACACATCGTCGTACGCCGCCGTGGTCGCCCACGTAGACAGGCCGACGGCTCCGGTGATGGGGGCGAGCAGCGAGGGTGTGCCGGTGGCCGTCGAGGGGACCACGCGGTCGCCGACGTTGTTCATGAACAGCTTCTGGACCTCGTAGTTGGCGGAGTTCCAGGAGGCGTGGTTGTTGAACCACACCAGGTCCGGGCTCCACTGGACGTAGTCCTCGTTGGCGTACAGCGGCGCGTAGGAGGCGAGTTTGACGACGTCGGCGTTGCGCTCCAGGCCGGTCATGAACGCGGCCTCGGCGAGGCCGTTCTTGAAGGCGTTGCCCCAGGAGGCGTACTCGCCGAGGAAGACCTTCGGGCCGCTGCGGTCGTAGGAGTCGTAGCGGTCGTTGTTCTGCAGGAACCACTGCGGGCTGTTGTAGTAGTGCTCGTCGACCATGTCGACCTTGGCGTCCTTGTTGAGCTGCCAGGCCGTGTCGAAGGTCGAACCGGCGTCGTCCGGGCCGGAGTTGGAGACGACGGTGATGTCCGGGTACTGGGCCTCGATGGCGGCGCGGAACTCCTTGAACCGGGCGAAGAACTCGACCGGGAGGTTCTCCTCGTTGCCGACCTCCAGGTGCGTGAGGTGAAACGGCCTGGGGTGGCCCATCTGCGCGCGCTTCTTGCCCCAGGTCGACGTCACCGGTCCGCCTGCGAACTCGATGAGATCGAGGGTGTCCTGGATGTGCCGCTCGAGCAGCGCCTCGTCGGCGACGGCCTTGTTCTGGCCGCAGCCGGTCACCAGGGCCGGGACGACGGGCAGGGGCATCGCGCCGACGTCCTCGGCGAAGCGGAAGTACTCGTAGTAGCCGAGGCCGTAGCTCTGGTTGTATCCCCAGAAGTTGGAGTTGGTGGCACGCTCCTCGACCGGGCCGATGGTGTCCTTCCACTGGTAGGAGCGCTTGCGCTGCCAGTCGGAGGCCTCGCTGTAGTCCTCCATGGAGCCGGTGTTGACCAGGCAGCCGCCGGGGAAGCGCACGAAGCCCGGGTGCAGGGCGGCGACCTTCTCGGCGAGGTCCTTGCGCAGGCCGTTGGACTGGTGCTTGTAGGTGTCGCGCGGGAAGAGGGACACCATGTCGAGCGCGGCCGCGGCGGAGGAGGCGACGGCGAGCCGGCCGTCGCTGCTGGTGCGGGTCGCGGTGAAGGCGGCGGTGTACTTGGCCCAGCCGCTCTTCGTGACCGCGACCTTGCGGGCGGTCGCCAGGGTGCCGTCGGCGTCCTGGAGGGTGACGGTGAGGGTGGTGCCGCCGGTGGCGCGGGCCCACACCGAGAAGTCGTACTTCTTGCCCTCGTCCACGTGGACGCCCGTGTTGTAGCCGGCGTTCGTGACGGACGAACCGGCGGCCAGGGAGAGGTAGTTGCGGTTGCGGTCGTTGAGGCGGCCGTCGTCGTTCAGGACCTGCCCGGTGCCGTCCACCGTCCAGGAGGTGAGGGGGGTGTACGAGGTGTTGTCGGCGGTGGAGTACTCGAAGGACCGGTTCTGCACGAGCTCGGCGTACAGACCGCCGTCGGCGGCCCGGTTGATGTCCTCGAAGAAGACGCCGTACATCGTGTCGTCGATCTTCGCGCCCTTGGCGGTCGGATCGACGGTGATCGCGTAGTCGGTGACGTCCTCGGCGTGCGCGGGCGCCGGGACCGGACCGGCCGCCACCAGGAAGGCGGTGGCCGTGAGACCGAGTCTCCAGCGGGTGCGGGTGCGTGACATGGATACTCCGCGGCTCAGAGGTGTGGAGTTGTGGGGGCACACAGACCATTGTTCGAAATGTCGGACAATGATCAACACTTCGAACGGCAAGATAGGGAGGGGGCAGGGACGCGTCAATGGGTCGCACAACAACGGATGTGACGAAGGAGCGGACGGGATGGGCGAGTTCTGGCCAGTGCCGGACGTGCTGGCCTACCTGGCCGGGAGCTGGCAGGTGGAACGAACCGTGCGGGACATGGTGAGCGGTGCGGAGGGCCACTTCACCGGCACGACGACTTTCAGCCCGCTGTACGAGGGTGGACTGCTGCACCACGAGTCCGGCACCTTCACCTGGCAGGGCGTCCCACGCCCCGCCGAACGCACCCTGCGCTTCCTGCCCGGGCCGGGCGGCTCACCCGGACCGGCGGACGTGCGCTTCGCCGACGGACGCCCCTTCCACGCCCTGGACCTGACCTCGGGGCGTCATGTCGCCGACCATCCCTGTTCGGCCGACCTCTATCGCGGGGAGTTCACCGTCCGCGACCAGGACCACTGGCGGACCGTGTGGCGCGTGGGCGGTCCGGCGAAGGACCTGGTCCTGACCACCGACTACGCCCGCGAGGGCTGAGTCGGCACGCCGTCGAGGCGGAGGTTCCAGCGCCCCGCACGGCCCGTGACGACGGTCGTCGACAGCGGGCGGACGTCGATGTTCCAGTATGTCGAGGGCGGCGCCTTCAGGGCGTACACCAGGGCGGCGCGGACCACCGAGGGCTCGGCCACGGCGACGATCCGGCCGCCGTCCTCGACGGGGCGGGTGTCCAGCCAGTTGCCGACCCGGGAGATGAACTCCCGCAGCGACTCACCACCGTGCGGCGTGCTGTTCGGGTCGGCGAGCCAGGCGTCCACCGCCTCCGGCTCGCGGGCCATCGCCTCGCCGAGCGTCAGCCCGCGCCAGCGCCCCATGTCACAGTCGCGCAGGGCGAGCTGCACCAGCGGCGAGTAGCCGAGGGCGTCCCCGGTGGCGCGGCTGCGCGGGGTCGGCGAGCAGTAGCGCAGCTCGGCCACCGCGAGCGGGATCAGGTCGTGGGCGACGCGCTGCACCTCGTCCCAGCCGGCCTGGTCCAGCGGACGGTCGTCCTCGAAGCGCTCGGCGAGCAGCGGGGAGCTGCGCGCGGCGGCGACGAACGTGACCCGTAGTTGCATGCGGCGATGGTGAGTCGCGAAAGTCCGCAGGTCAAGAGGTGTTACCTGGGAGTTATGGAGTCGGCCGCCCGAGGACCAGCGCCATCCACTGGTCCGGCTTCTCCAACGGCGCGAACCCCAGCTTCTCGTAGACTCCGTGGGCGTCGTGCGTGGCGAGCAGGATCCGCCGCAGCCCGTACGGCTGCAGCTCCTCCCGCACGGCCCCGACGAGCGCCGTGCCGATCCCCTTGCCGCGCACCGAAGGATCGACGTACACGTCACACAGCCATGCGAAGGTCGCCCGGTCCGTGACGATCCTGGCATACGCCACCTGATCCCCCGAAACCGACTCGTACACCCCGAAGTTGAGCGACTCCCGGATCGCCTGGTCGTGTTTCTCCCGGGGCCGCCCGATCGCCCAGTACGCGTCGGTGGACAGCCAGCGGTGCACGCGCTCGCCGTCGAGGCGGTCGGGGTCGGTGGAGATCTCGTAGCCCTCGGCGAGGCTCGGGGTGTCGGTCATGCGGGGAGGTTCGCAGTTCGCGGGCGATCTCGTCGAGCAGTTTTCCGTACACCCCCGACGCACCCCGTGGGGCACCCCTGACGCACCTCCGCAGCACCGTTGCGCCCCTGACGCACCTCCGCAGCACCGTTGAAGCTGCTCCGCAGCACGTCTAGAGCACCTCCTCACAGGCCGTACGAAGCCGCCGTACCCCTTCCGCGATCTCCCCGGTCCCCGCCACCGCCGCGAAGCTCAACCGCACGTGTCCGGCGGGCGGTTCGGCACTGAAGTAGGGGCGGCCGGGAGTGATCGCGACGCCCGCGCGCTGGGCGGCCGCCACCAAGGCCACTTCGTCGGTCCCGTCGGGGAGGCGGAGCCACAGGTGGTAGCCGCCGGACGGGATGTGCGGGAGGGCGAGGTCGGGCAGGTCGAGCCGCAGCGCGGCCGTCATCGTGTCGCGGCGGGTCCTCAACTCCGCGGAGATCGCGCGCAGATGGCGCGGCCAGGCGGGCGAGCCGACCAGTTCGAGGGCCGCCTCCTGCAAGGGGCGGGGCACGAAGAAGGTGTCGACGACCTGGATGGCGCGCAGCCGCTCCAGCACCGGCCCGTGCGCGGCGAGCGCGCTCACCCGGAAGCTGGGCGAGGTCGCCTTGGTCAGCGAGCCGACGTGGACGACGACGCCGTCGGGGTCGTCGGCGGCCAGCGGACGCGGCAGCGGCCCCGCGTCCTCGTGCACGAGCCGCCGCACGAAGTCGTCCTCGACGACGAACGCGCCCGCCTCGCGCGCGATGCGCAGCACCTCGCCGCGCCGCTCGGGGGCGAGCACGGCGCCGGTCGGGTTCTGGAACAGCGGCTGGCAGACGAAGACCCGGGCACCGGTGGCCCGGAACGCGTCGGCGAGCAGGGACGGCCGTACGCCGTCCGCGTCGACCGGCACCGGGACCGGACGCAGACCGGCCGCGCGGGCGATCGCCAGCATGCCCGGGTAGGTGGGCGACTCGACGAGCACGGGCGCGCCGGGCGGGGCGAGCGCGCGCAGCGCGGTGGTGAGCGCGGACTGGCCGCCCGAGGTGACCAGCACCTCCGCGGCCGTGAGACTCCCGCCGGGGCCGCCGATGCTCCGCGCGAACCACTCCCGCAGTTCCGGCAGTCCCTCGATGGGCGGTCTCCCCCAGGCGCCGGGGCGACGGCCCGCGCGGGACAGCGCGGCGGCCATCGCCCGCTCCGGCTGCAGGGAGGGGTGCAGATAGCCGCCGTTGAACTCGATCACGCCGGGCGCCGGGGCGGCCAGCGAGACCAGGACACCGGACGCGTCCACCGAGCGCGGTACGAGGTCGGCGGCGCCGTCCGCACTGAGGGCGACCTCCTGCCAGGAGGTGTCACCCGCGGCGGCGGCCCGCGTGCGCGGTCGCGCCCGGAAGGCGCCGGCGCCGGGCCGGGTGACCACCAGCCCCTCGGCAGCCAGCTGGGCGAGGGCTCGCGAGACGGTCACCGGGCTGACCCGGAATCGCTCGACGAGGGCACGGCTCGACGGGAGCTTTCCACCCGGCGAGTAGCGGTCGAGCTCCCGCCGCAGTCGCTCCGCCAGATCCGCCACACTGCTACGCTCCTGCATGAGAGCACAGAGTAGCGCTACCGCACCGAACCCGATAGCGGTCACCGCTTCGGACAGGACGACCGGGACGACCGGAACCAGCGGGAGCGGGACGAGCGCGGCCGGCGGGACGACCGGCGCCGGCACCCTCCAGGCCGCCCTCGGCGTCGTCGCCTTCTCCCTCACCTTCCCCGCCACCGCCTGGGGCCTGGAGGGCTTCGGCCCCTGGTCCCTGGTCGCCGTGCGCAGCGTCCTCGCGGCGCTGATCGCGGGCGCCTGCCTGCTCGCGCTGCGCGTACCGGTACCCGCCCGGCGCCACTGGACAGGGCTCGCGGTGGTCGCCGCCGGCGTCGTCGTCGGCTTCCCGCTGCTGAGCACGCTCGCGCTGAAGACGTCGACGACCGCGCACGCCGCCGTCGTGGTCGGTCTGCTCCCCCTGACCACCGCCCTGTTCTCCGCCCTGCGCATGGGCACACGCCCCTCCCGCACGTTCTGGGCCGCGGCGCTCACTGGCGCCGCCGCGGTGGCCGTCTTCACCGTGCAGCAGAGCGGTGGCGCCCTCAGCACCGCCGACCTGTACCTCTTCGGGGCGCTGCTGGTGTGCGCGGCCGGCTACACCGAGGGCGGCCGGCTGGCCCGGGTCATGCCGGGCTGGCAGGTCATCGGCTGGGCGCTGGTGCTGTGCCTGCCGCTCGCCGTGCCCGCCGCCGCGCTGGCGCTGTCGTACGAACCCCTCCGGCTCACCGCGCACAGCGTGGCCGGGCTGCTGTGGGTGGCGGCCGGGTCGCAGTTCTTCGGCCTTGTCGTCTGGTACCGGGGCATGGCCGCCATCGGCATCCCCAAGGCCAGCCAGTTGCAGTTGGCCCAGCCGCTGCTCACACTGGTGTGGTCGGTGCTGCTGCTGGGCGAGCAGCTGACGGTGGCCGCACCGCTGACGGCCGCGGCGGTGCTCGTGTGCATCGCCGTCACGCAGCGGGCGCGAGGTTGAGCGGCTTGCACGCACCGGTCCCGACGGGGCCCTGCGCCGTAAACTCAAGGCCACGGACCGCTGCTCCCGCACAGGGTGAGGAGGCCTGACAGATGCGTGCAACCGTGGGCGACCAGCTTGTCCAGCACGGCAGGGTGGTCGGACAGAACGACAAGGTCGGCGAGATCGTCGAGGTGATGGGACAGGAGGGCAACCCCCCGTACCGCGTCCGCTTCCAGGATGGGCATGAGGGCGTCTGCTCACCCGGCCCGGACACCGAGATCCGGCACCGGGAAACCAACCACTAGGGGACCACCAGCGCACTCGGGCAGGGCACCCCTAGGACCCGTCCCGCGCAGTCCGCGCCGGCCGTCCGTAGTGGTCGGCGACCACCCGTGCCATGGCCCCGATCGGATCCGCCGCCACGTCCTTGGCGGCGAAGAAGACATGGCCGCGCACCTCGGGATGGTCCTGGGCGAGCGCGAGGTGCCGGGAGAGTTCGGCGGCGTCCCGCCAAGCGTCGGGCTGCGCCGGGGCGCCCGCCTTGTACAGCGCCTCACCGGCGTACAACCGCGTCCCGGTGCCCCGGGCCACCTCCGCCCACCAGGGCAGCAACTTCGCGTAGTCGGCGGCGGCGAAGCCGATGTGCCAGTACAGCTGCGGGACGATGTAGTCGATCCAGTTCTGCCGCACCCACTTGCGAGTGTCCGCGTACAGATCGTCGTACGTCTGCAGCGCCTGGGTGTCGGAGCCCAGCGGGTCGGTGGCGACGTTGCGCCACACCCCGAAGGGGCTGACGCCGAAGCGCGCTGCGGGCCGGATCGCCTTGATCCGGGCCGAGGTCTCGCGCACCAGCAGGTCGATGTTGTTCCGCCGCCAGGCGGCCCGGTCCGGGAAGCCGCCGCCGTGCCTGTCGTAGGCCACGTCGTCGTCGAAACTCTGGCCCGCCACCGGATACGGGTAGAAGTAGTCGTCGAAGTGCACGGCGTCGACGGAGTACTTCCTCACCGCGTCGAGCATCGCGTTCTGGACGAAGGCGCGGACCTCGGGCAGACCCGGGTTGTAGTAGAGCTTCCCGCCGTACGGCACCACCCAGTCCGGATGCCGGCGGGCGGGGTGGGCCGCGACGAGCTGTCCGGGATCGTCGTGGGCGGCGATCCGGTACGGGTTGAACCAGGCGTGCAGTTCCAGGCCGCGCGCGTGCGCCTCCTGGACGGCCGTGCCCAGCGGATCCCAGCCTGGGTGTCTGCCCTGGACGCCGGTGAGGTACTGCGACCAGGGTTCGTACGGCGAGGGCCACAGGGCGTCGGCGGTGGGACGGACCTGGAAGATCACCGCGTTGAGGCCGGTCTCCACGGCCTTGTCGAGGTGGGCGACCAGTTCGGCCCGCTGGTCCGCCGCGCTCAGGCCCGGCCGTGAGGGCCAGTCCCGGTTCATCACGGTCGCCAGCCACACGCCCCGCATCCCGGCGGCCCTCCCCGCCCGGGCCGCCCGGTGGCCCGGAGCGGCCCACGCGCCTCCCGAGGCCGACGTGAGCGTCGCCAGCGCGGCCAGCGCGAACATCCGTCGTGACACTCGTCCCATACACACCCCCGAACAGGCAGGTCCGCGTGGTCACGGACCGTCTCCGCGGCCCAGGATGCCCGACGGATGCCCCACCCCGGCGATCGATCATCGATACTTGGCGGTAACGTGCACGAACGGAGCAGGCGCACCGGACCCACGCGCCTGCGATGCCCGTAGACCAGCGAAAGGGACGATGTGACCGACATCGAGCGCGTCGGAGTGGTCGGCTGCGGCCAGATGGGAGCGGGCATCGCCGAGGTGTGCGCCCGCGCCGGCCTGGACGTGAAGGTCGCCGAGACCACCGGCGAGGCCCTGGAGATCGGCCGGACCCGGCTGTTCAACTCCCTGGCGAAGGCCGCCGAACGCGGCAAGATCTCCGAGGAGGAGCGGGACGCCACACTGGCGCGTCTCAGCTTCACCACCGACCTCGGCGAGTTCGCGGACCGCGACCTGGTCATCGAGGCCGTCGTCGAGAACGAGCAGGTGAAGACCGAGATCTTCCAGGTGCTCGACCAGGTCGTCACCCGGCCCGACGCGATCCTGGCCTCCAACACCTCCTCGATCCCCCTGGTGAAGCTGGCGGTCGCCACAGCGCGGCCCGACCACGTCATCGGCATCCACTTCTTCAACCCGGCCCCGGTGCAGCAGCTCGTCGAACTGATCCCCGCGCTCACCACCTCGGAGGGCACGCTCAGCCGGGCCCAGGTCTTCGCCGAGAAGGTGCTCGGCAAGCACGCCATCCGCGCCCAGGACCGCTCCGGCTTCGTGGTCAACGCGCTGCTGATCCCGTATCTCCTCTCCGCGATCCGGATGTTCGAGTCGGGCATCGCCAGCCGCGAGGACATCGACAACGGCATGGAGATGGGCTGCGCCCACCCGATGGGCCCGCTGAAGCTGTCCGACCTGATCGGCCTGGACACGGTCGCCTCGGTCGCGTACTCGATGTACGAGGAGTACAAGGAGCCGCTGTACGCCGCTCCCCCGCTGCTCCAGCGCATGGTCGACGCGGGCCGGCTGGGCCGGAAGTCGGGATCGGGCTTCTACACCTACGGCTGATTGCACAGTGCCCGTTCCAGGGTGCCGATGACACAGTGCGACGAACACGGGCCCGGCGCTCTTCGAGTGCCGGGCCCGTCGCATTCACACACCGTGTGCGCCCCGGGCTCGCATATGCCCCTCGCACACTCTCCCCACGCGCCCACCAGGCGAGTTGACTCTTCATGCGCATGCAAGGGATGTGAAGACTACAGAGAGGAGCGGACTCGTGACCGCCGACCCAGAGCATCCCGTGGTCCATGGGGAACTCGCAGAGTTACGGCGCCGACTCGACGTGGCGTACACGCGCGTCGAGGGAGGGCTGGCCCTGCTCAGTCATCGCACCGAGGAGACCGACAAGGAACTCGACGACCTGGCCGCCCGGCTCACCGCCCTGGAGCACGCCCGCTGGCCGCTGCCCGCGGTCGCGGTACTCACCGCCATGGGCGCGCTCGTCGTGACGATCTGGCAGGCCCTGGGGCACTAGCAGGCTCCAGGACGCGATGGGGGGCGTATCAGGGCGTGGCGTCCTGTCCGAGTCGGAGATGATGCAGCAGCAGTAACGCGGCCGCCATGTTCGCGGCCGGGACCTCACCGCGGGCGACCATGTCGGGGACGAGCTTGAGGGGGACCCATTCCCGGCGGTCCGACTCGAAGTCGTCCACGGGGTGTCCGAGGTACTCGCCCTCGTCGGCCCAGTAGATGTGGTGCCGGGCGTCGGTGAGCCCGTTGGACGGCTCCACGCTCATCAGGTGGCGCAGGGGTCCCGGCCGCCAGCCGGTCTCCTCCTCGAGTTCCCTGGCGGCCGCCGTCGCGATGTCCTCGCCGTCCTCGACGACGCCCGCCGCGAGTTCCCAGCCCCAGCTGTCGGTGATGAAGCGGTGTCGCCACAGGAGGAGGACCTCATTGGCCTCGTTCACCACTGTGGCCACGGCGACGGGACGCAGTCGTATGAGGAAGTGGTCCAGGTGCCGGCCGTCCGGCAGCTCCACATCTGCCAGGTTGACGGTGAACCAGCGATTTCCATACACAGTTCGTTCGTTCTGCTTCGTCCACTGCACGGTTCTGCCACCTTCCGTCGAGTAAGTGGCAATATCGCAGCAGGGACGATGAGTGTCGGCGGTGGTGAGCCGGTCCTAGAGCGGTACGCGCAGTGCCCCGTCGATGAGTGCGGCGGCCTCGGCGGTGCCCGCGCAGCCGCTGCGCACCAGGTGTTCGCGCACCGCCCGGAGTCTGTCGCGCAGGCGCTGGGACTCCATTCCCCGGGCCTGCTCGGCCATCTGCACGGCGATGGCCACCGCCTTGTCGGCGTTGCCCTGCCGCAGTTCGATCGTGCTGAGCATCGCGAGCCGGTGCACCCGGCCCCGGTCGTGGGCGGGGTTGTCGACGGCGGCCATGGCGTGCTCCCGAGCCGCCGCCACCTCACCCAGGCTCAGAAGCGCCTCCGCCACCTGGACGTTGACCAGTCCCGGCTGGACATAGCCCGTCTCGTCCGGCTCGTAACCGCGCCGGATGCGTTCGGCGGCCTGCTCGGCCCGCCGGATGCAGGACAGCGCACTCGTGCCGTCGCCGAGGTGCGCGTACGCCTTCGCCTGCATCGCGTACAGGTCGGAGGCGAGCGCCGGGGTGATGTGCCGGCCGGCGGCACGCAGCGCGGCTTCCGCGAAGGCGACGGCCTGCCGGTACTCCCGCATGAACAGCGCCTGGTTGACCAGCAGGGCGATCACGTACGCGCCAAGTCCCCGGTCGCCACTGGCCTTCGCGAGCCTGAGCGCCTGGTGGAAGTAGCGCTGGGCGAGACCGTGCGCGTCGGAGTCGTAGGCGCAGATCCCGGCGACCGCCACCAAACCGCCGGTGGCCCGGTGCAGTTGCCGGCCCGTCTCGTCGGTGTAGCTGCCGCGCAGCAGTGGGGCGGCCTCGGCGTTCAGGAAGCCCACGATCCGGGCACGGGTCGCGACCCCGCCGGCCTTGCGGTACATCTGCTCGTAGTGCGTACGGGCCGCGCGCAGCATCTCGAGGTCGGCCGCCGTGACCCGGTGCCGGCCACCGCGCGATACGTCGACGTCCTCGGGCGGGTTCTCCCACTCCCACACGGGCATGACGGCGGGCGTGCCCGTGACCGCGGGAGCGCCCAGGATGTGCGGGCGCTGCTGCTCGTCGGAGCGCCACAGGGCGGTGGCCCGCTCCACGAACCCGGACAGCGAGGTGCCGTGCGGGGCGGACGGCTCACCGGGTACGCCGAGGCCTATGTCGTCGAGGGTGACGGGTCGTTGCAGCCGGACGGCGAGCACCTCGCAGATCAGGTCGGGCACCTGACCGCGGGGCCGCTGCCCCTTCAACCACCGTGCCACGGCGGTGTGTTCGTATCTCAGCGCGAGGCCGCGCGCCCGGCCCGCCTGGTTCACATGGGCGGCGAGTCCCGCGTGCGAGATGCCCGCCTCGTCCAGGATCGCGTCGAGCAGAGTGTTGGGCTGCATGAGATGCCCCCCGGGTGCATCGGTGCCGACAGAGTAGTGGGTCCTCCTTCACACGGGGTGCGAACGGAGTACTCGAATCCGCACTGTGTGCACACTGTCGCGGAGAGTTTCCAGCCGGTTGACTGAAATGCCTCGCAAGAGGCCGGCCGGGCCGCCGGCTCCCCCTCGTACAGTGCGGCGGCCCGATTCCGCGCCGTCCGCCCAGCTGCCTGCCCGACACTCCGTGGCGGGGCGGACGGCCCCGCCGGCCGGGCCGAGTCAGCCATCGGCTAGAGGTGCGTGGTCGGCTGCGGATCGGTGGCTCGCACCCGCGCGGCGGAGCCGCACGCGTCACCGTCTCGCGTCCCTGAGGGACGTCGGCCCGAGCGGTCGTTGCGAAGCACCAATAGGGCCACGTCGTCCGTCGGCGCGCCTCGGGTGTGGTGCAGGAGAGCGGTGAAAACCGCTCCCAGGACCACCTCGGGGACAGCCACGGGACGATCACGGACGGCCTCGGACAGCGCGTCCGCCAGGGAGAAGAACTGGCCTCGTGCGTCCCTGGCGTCCTCCGCTCCGTCCGTGTGCAGGACCAACGCCTCGCCCGGCAACAGCTGCCCGCAGGGCACGGGCGACAGTTCGGACGGCAGCGGGAACGGGCCGAGGGGCGGCAGCGGGTCGGCACGAGCGAGCGGCTCGACCCCCGTGCCGCTGAGCAGATAGGGCCACGGATGACCGCAGTTGAGGGCCTGCACCTCCCCGTCCCGGCCGATCTCCAGCAGCAGTACGGTCACGAACTCCTCGGCGACCGGATGGTCGGGCTCCGGACCGACCGAGGGGTGTTCGGCGCGGGCGCGCTCGCGAAGGTGCCGGGCCAGCGCCCGTTCCAGTCGCCGCAGCACACCGTCGAGTCGGGCCTCGTCGTGGACGGCCTCACGGAAGCTGCCGAGGACGGCGGCGGCCGTGCCGATCCCCGCGAGCCCGTGTCCGCGGACGTCGCCCATGACGACCCGTACGCCGTGTTCGGTGGCGGCGACCTCGTACAGATCGCCACCGATGGTGGCGCCGCGGTCGGCGGACAGCTGGGCGGCGGCGACGTCCAGTCCGTCGATGCGCGGGGGCAGCGGCCGCAGCAGCGCGCTCTGGGCGGCGCTCGCGACCTCACGCGCCTGCCGGAGTTCGCGCAGCAGAGAGTGCCGGACGTGGAAAATGAGCCCGGCGCCCACGGCGAAGAAGACGGCGCTGCTGACGGCGCGCGCGCCGAAGCCGTCCTGCTGGGCCAGCGGACAGGCCAGCTTGTACCAGACCGCGGCGGCGCCCCAGGCCGTGGGCAGCCCGAGCGAGAGGACCTGCCGCAGGGGTCGACGGGTGCCGGCCCGGACCCATGCGGGAAGGCCCCGGCGACCAGGCCCCCGTGAGTCCGTACGGGTCCGCCCCGTCCCGCGGGGCACCCCAGCCTTGATGCGGATCATGCCGATGGCCCCCCAATTAGGCCTGACAGCGCAATCGGACCGACCCCGAAAGGCCAGTCCGATTCTGTCGACCGCATCCCCGAAAGGGCCGGATCACCAGGAGAAGTCACTCAATCGAGTGAGGTGACCGAATTGGGCGTGTGGGGGCGTGCCCCCACGAGCGGCGCGGGGAACGGCGCGACCAGCCACAACGAACCCGTAGCCGGTCGACAACCGCCTGCCCCGCAACGACTAACCCCTGAGAACAGCCCCCGTACGCTCGCCCGCGAGGGCGACCGCTGCGTCCCGAGCCGCCGACGCCTCATCCACCGTCAGCGTCCGGTCGGCCGCGCGGAACCGCAGCGCGTACGCCAGCGACTTGCGCCCCTCACCGAGCTGCTCGGCGTTCTCGTACACGTCGAACAGCCGGATCGCCTCCAGGAGTTCACCCGCACCGTCGCGCAGTGCGGCCTCCACATCGGCGTGCGGTACGAACCTGTCGACGACCAGCGCGACATCCTGCGTGGCGACCGGGAACGTGGAGATGCTCGGCGCCTGCGGGGTGCCGTCACCGACCCGCTCCAGGGCGTCCAGATCCAGCTCCATCGCGGAGGTACGCGCGGGCAGGCCCAGCGCCTTCAGCACGCGCGGGTGCAGCTCACCCGCGTGACCGACGACCCGCTCGGCACCGTCCGCGACGACCGCCAGCTCGGCGCACCGCCCCGGATGCCACGGCCCGTACTGGCCGCCGCGGACGACCAGTTCGGCACCGGCCTCACGCGCCACGGTCCGCGCCGCCTCGACGGCGTCGGCCCAGTCGGCCGGGCGGCCCTTGCCCCACCAGCCGGCCTGCTCGCGGGCGCCCGCGAGGACGACGGCGGCGTGGCGCGGCTGCTCGGGCAGCGCGGCGTCAAGCTCGGCGATCTCCTCGTCGGTCGGTCGCCGGTCGACGGGCGGCGAGACAGCGGCCCGCTGCTCCTCACGCGGCAGGAAGACCAGGCCGGTCTCGAACAGCGCCAGGTCGTGCGAGCCCCGGCCGTCGTTGCGCCGCAGGGCGGCGAGCAGACCCGGCAGCAGCGAGGTACGAAGGGCCGGCTCCTCGTCGTTGAGCGGGTTGACCAGCTTGACGACGCGGCGGGCCGGGTCGTCGGCCGCGAGGCCGAGCTGGTCGAAGACCTGCTCACTGACGAACGGGTAGTTCGGCGCCTCGACGTACCCGGCACCGGCCAGGGCGCGGCCGACGCGGCGGTGCAGCCGCTGCCGGTGGGTCAGGCCACGGCCGGAGGGCGGCTTGGGCAGCGTGGAGGGCAGGTTCTCGTAGCCCTCCAGGCGGATGACCTCTTCGGCCAGGTCGTTGACCTCGGCGAGGTCGGGCCGCCAGGACGGCACGGTGACGATCAGCTCGTCCTGCCCGTACACGTCGCAGCCGACCTCCTGGAGACGGCGTACGACCGTCTCGCGGCCGTACTCGACACCCGCGACCTTGTCCGGGTGGTCGGCCGCGACCGCGATGGTGTGCGGCCCGGACGGCGCGATGACCTCGGTGACGCCGGCCTCGGCGGTGCCGCCCGCGAGCAGCACCAGAAGGTCGACCGTCCGCTGGGCGGCGGCGGAGGCCGCCTGCGGGTCGACGCCGCGCTCGAAGCGCTTGGACGCCTCCGAGGACAGCTTGTGGCGGCGGGCCGTGCGGGCGATGGAGACCGCGTTGAAGTGCGCGGCCTCGATCACGATATCGGTCGTGCCCTCGGCCTCGGTGTGGTCGGCGATCTCCGTGTTGGCGCCGCCCATGACACCGGCGAGGCCGATCGGGCCGCGCTCGTCGGTGATCACCAGGTCCTCGGCGTGCAGGGTGCGGGTGACGCCGTCGAGGGTGACGATCTTCTCGCCCTCCTCGGCCCGGCGGACGCCGATGGTGCCCTGGACCAGCGAGCGGTCGTAGGCGTGCAGCGGCTGGCCGAGCTCCATCATCACGTAGTTCGTGACGTCGACGGCGAGCGAGATCGGACGCATGCCGACCTTCTGCAGACGCCGCTGGAGCCAGATCGGGGAGCGCGCCTCGGGGCTCAGGCCGGTGACGGTGCGTGCGGTGAAGCGGTCGCAGCCGACGGGGTCAAGGACCTGTACCGGATAGCCGAAGGCGTTCGGTCCCGGGACGTCGAGCAGTGCCGGGTCGCTCAGCGGCAGGCCGTAGGCGATGGCCGTCTCGCGGGCGACGCCGCGGATGGACAGGCAGTCGCCGCGGTTGGCGGTGACGGCGATGTCCAGGACCTCGTCGACCAGTTCGAGCAGCTCGATGGCGTCCTTGCCGACCTCGGTCTCCGGGGGCAGCACGATGATGCCGTGGCTGCCGTCGTCGCCCATGCCCAGCTCGTCGCCGGAGCAGATCATGCCGTGGGACGTCTTGCCGTACGTCTTGCGGGCGGCGATCGAGAAGCCGCCGGGCAGCGTGGCGCCGGGGAGCACCACGACGACCTTGTCGCCGACGACGAAGTTGCGGGCGCCGCAGACGATCTCCTGGGGCTCGCCGGTGCCGTTGGCCTGGCCGACGTCGACCGTGCAGAAGCGGATCGGCTTCTTGAAGCCCTCCAGCTCCTCGATGGTCAGCACCTGGCCGACGACGAGCGGGCCCTTGAGGTCGTGGCCGAGCTGCTCGACCGTCTCGACCTCGAGGCCGGCCGAAATGAGCTTGGCCTGGACGTCACGCCCGGTCTGAGTGGCCGGCAGGTCGACGTACTCCCGCAGCCAGGAAAGCGGGACCCGCATCAGATCTCCATCCCGAACGGCCGGGTGAACCGGACGTCACCCTCGACCATGTCTCGCATGTCCTCGACGTTGTGGCGGAACATCAGCATCCGCTCGATGCCGAACCCGAAGGCGAAGCCGCTGTACTTCTCCGGGTCGACGCCGCACGCGGTCAGCACCTTGGGGTTGACCATGCCGCAGCCGCCGAGCTCGATCCAGCCCTCGCTGGAGCAGGTGCGGCAGGGCCGGTCGGGGTTGCCGACGGACTCGCCGCGGCAGACGTAACACACCATGTCCATCTCGGCGGACGGCTCGGTGAAGGGGAAGAAGTTGGGCCGCAGCCGGGTCTTCATGCCCTCGCCGAACAGCGACTGGACCATGTGGTCCAGGGTGCCCTTGAGGTCGGCCATGGTCAGGCCCTCGTCGATGGCGAGGAGCTCGACCTGGTGGAAGACGGGCGTGTGCGTGGCGTCCAGCTCGTCGGTGCGGTACACGCGGCCCGGGCAGATCACGTAGACCGGCAGCTCGCGCTCCAGGAGGGAGCGGATCTGCACGGGCGAGGTGTGGGTGCGCAGCACGACGCCGGACTCGGTGCCGCCGCCCTGGCCCTGCACGAAGAACGTGTCGGCCTCGCCGCGGGCCGGGTGGTCCGGGCCGATGTTCAGGGCGTCGAAGTTGAACCACTCGGCCTCGACCTGCGGGCCCTCGGCGACCTCGTAGCCCATGGCCACGAAGACGTCCTCGATGCGCTCGGAGAGCGTGGTGAGCGGATGGCGGGCGCCGGCCGGTACGCGGTCGTACGGCAGCGTGACGTCCACCGCCTCCTCGACCAGCACCCGCTGGTCGCGCTCCGCCTCCAGCTCGACCTGGCGGGCGGCCAGGGCCTTGTTCACGGCGCCGCGGGCCTGGCCCACGCGCTTGCCGGCCTCGGCCTTGGCATGCGGGGGCAGCGCGCCGATCTCGCGGTTGGCGAGGGCCAGCGGCGAGGTGCCGCCGGTGTGCGCGACCTTGGCCTCCTGGAGCGCGTCGAGGGAATCGGCGGCGGTGAAGGCGGCGAGCGCCTCGTCCCGCATGCGCTCGATCGCTTCCGGTTTCAACGCCTCGACCTCGACAGGGTCGTACGACTTATTCGGTGCCGACATCTCTTCCCGTGCTTCCGATTGGCTGGCTGGAGTCCCCGTCACCGATCCATGGACGAATCGTCGTCGGCTTCGGGACACAAAGGTGCCAAAGGCCGAGTCTAACGGGGTGGGGATGTTCGAATGCGCCCGCGGGCTGCTCAGGTCAGGTAGGCCGGAGCGCTCACGGGCAACGTAAATCGGAACTCGGCGCCGCCGCCGGGGGCGCGGCCGACCGTGATGGTGCCGCCGTGGGCCTCGACGATGCCCTTGACGATGTAGAGCCCGAGGCCGGTGCCGCCGCGCTTGCTGCCCCGCCAGAAGCGGGTGAAGACGCGGTTCATGGACTCCTCCGGGATGCCGGACCCCTCGTCGCTCACCGTGACCGACGTACCGACGTCCTCCCCTTCGCGCGGGGACGCCGTGGGCGCGATGTCAATCGTGACGGTTCCCTCGCCGTGCCGCACCGCATTTTCCAGCAGGTTGCTGAGCACCTGGTCGACCTTGTCGGGGTCGGCCCACAGGTCGGGCAGCGGCTGTTCGAGACGCAGCAGGAACCGGTCGGCGGCCAGGCCGGCGGCGACGTACGCCTGGATGTGCCGCCCGACGGCGGCGCCGATGTCGACGGGCTGGCGCCTGAGCTCCAGCCGCCCGGAGTCGATCCGCGAGATGTCGAGCAGTTCGGCGATGAGCCGGGTGACCCGGTCGGCGTCGGCGTCGACGGTCTCCAGCATCAGCCGTTTCTGGTCGTCGGTGAAGCGTTCCCACTTGGCGAGGAGGGTGGCCGTGAACCCCTTGACCGAGGTGAGCGGGGAGCGCAGCTCGTGGGCGACGGTGGCGATCAGTTCGGCGTGGCTGCGCTCGGTGCGGCGGCGGGCCTCGGTGTCACGCAGGGAGACGACGACCCGGCGGACCGGTCCGGTGGGCCGCGTGCGCACGTACTTCGCGGAGACCAGCACCTCGCGCCCCCCGTGCAGCAGCAGATTGCGCTCGGGCTGTCCCACCCGGATGGCGAGACCGCCGTAGGGATCGGTCAGCTGCCACCAGCGCCGGCCCTCCAGGTCTTCTAACGGCAGGGCCTTCTCCAGCCGCTGTCCGAGGGCGTCCTCGGCGGGCAGGTCGGTGATCCGCGCCGCGGCGGCGTTGAAGCAGATCACGCGCCCGTCCTCGTCCGCGACGACCAGCCCGTCGGGCAGCTGGTCGGGATCGATGCCGAGCTCGGCGAGATCACCGGGCCGGGACGCGGGCGGGCGCCGTACGTCCCGTGCTCCCGGTGCGCTGCTCGTGCCGACGCTCATCCCCGTACCCCACCTCTCAGACGGCGCAGGGCCCCCGAGCAGGTCACCCTACTAGCTCTCGGTGACGGAGCGGCACCCTCCGGAGGCGCGCTGTGCACGGGCTGACGCATACAGACATACGGCAGCCGCGGTGGCGAGGTTCAGGCTCTCGGCCTTCCCGTGGATCGGGACGCGGACCACGGCGTCCGCGAGCGCGCGGGTCTCCTCGGGGAGCCCCCATGCCTCGTTCCCGAACACCCAGGCGGTCGGCCCGCCCATGGTCCCCTTGTCGAGCTCGCCGTCCAGGTCGTCCGTCCCGGCTCCGTCGGCGGCGAGGATGCGGACCCCGGCGTCCTTCAGCCCGGCCACGGCTCGCTCGACGGGCACGCCGACGGCGACGGGAAGGTGGAAGAGGGAGCCCACGGAGGCCCGCACGGCCTTGGGGTTGTACAGGTCGACGGAGGCGTCGGTCAGGACGACGGCCTCGGCGCCGGCGGCGTCTGCGCACCGCAGGACGGTGCCGGCGTTGCCCGGGTCGCGTACGTGCGCGAGCACGGCGACCAGCTTGGGCCGGGCGGCGAGGATGTCCTCGAAGGGCGTGTCGAGGAACCGGCAGATCCCGACCAGGCCCTGCGGGGTGACCGTGGTGGAGATGTCGGCGATGACCTGCTCGTCGGCGAGATGCACCCGGGCCCCCGCGGCACGGGCCTCACCGATGATGTCGGCGTACCGCTCCGCCGCGTCCGGTGTGGCGAAGAGCTCGACCAGCGTGGACGCGTGTGCCGCCGCCTCCCGCACCGCCTGCGGCCCCTCCGCGAGGAACAGCCGCTCCTTGCCCCGGAAGTTCCGCTTGGCGAGCCGCCGGGCGGCCAGGACACGGGAGGAACGCGGGGAGATGAGCTCGGGGGTGACGGGGGGCATGCAACTCACCTTCGGTAACCGATTTTCCGCCGCAACGGCGATCAACCACGACGGCGGATCTGGGGTCCCCCCACGCCCTCAAGGCAGTGGGGGTGGTGCCGACCCGCCCGCACCACGCAACACAACGGACCCGCAGGCAAGTACCCACGGGTCCGTCCAGTCACGTCGGCTTCAAGCCAGCGCCAGCGTCACGCGGCCTTCGGCGCGTTGACGTCGCTCGGCAGAGCCTTCTGGGCCACCTCGACGAGCGCCGCGAAGGCACCGGCGTCGTTGACGGCCAGCTCGGCCAGGATCTTGCGGTCGACCTCGACGTTCGCGGCCTTGAGACCCTGGATGAAGCGGTTGTACGTGATGCCGTTGGCGCGGGCAGCGGCGTTGATGCGCTGGATCCACAGCTGGCGGAAGTCACCCTTGCGCTTCTTGCGGTCGTTGTAGTTGTAGACCAGCGAGTGGGTGACCTGCTCCTTGGCCTTGCGGTACAGGCGCGAACGCTGACCGCGGTAGCCGGAGGCCGCCTCGAGGATCGCCCGGCGCTTCTTGTGGGCGTTGACTGCCCGCTTGACGCGTGCCACTTGTTAACTCCTTGTAGCGGGGCCGTGGTGGTCTTCACACGGCCCGAAATCGATTGGGTCCCGGTCCAGACGTGTGGCGCTCGGTGATCCGGAGGATCGACCGCGCCGACAGGTCACTTGCCGAGAAGCTTCTTGATCTTCTTGGCGTCGCCCGGGGCCATCTCGGCGTTGCCGGTGAGGCGCCGCGTCACGCGGGACGGCTTGTGCTCGAGCAGGTGGCGCTTGCCGGCACGCTCGCGGAGCACCTTGCCGGAGCCGGTGATCTTGAAGCGCTTGCTGGCACCGCTGTGCGACTTGTTCTTCGGCATAGCGCCGTTCACTCCTCGTCGGTGGCGCTCCGGTGCCCGGTCACGAAAACCGGGCACGGTGGAGCGTCGCTCTTGTATCGGTTGGGTCCTGGGGACTCTCGTCCCCCGGGATCACGCCTCGGCGGGAGCCTCGGCCGGGGCCTCGGCTTCGTTCTCGACGCTGTCGGATTCCGCGAGGTTCTGCGAGCGGCCGGGGTTGGCCTTCGCGTCGGCCTTGCGGGCCTCCTGAGCCTGGCGGGCCTCGGCCATCGCCTCGGTCTTCTTCTTGTGCGGACCGAGAACCATGATCATGTTTCGGCCGTCCTGCTTCGGGTTCGACTCGACGAACCCGAGGTCGGCCACGTCCTCCGCGAGACGCTGCAGCAGTCGGTAGCCGAGTTCCGGCCGGGACTGCTCGCGACCACGGAACATGATCGTGATCTTGACCTTGTCGCCCTGCTTGAGGAACCGAACGACGTGACCCTTCTTGGTGTCATAGTCGTGCGGGTCGATCTTCGGCCGGAGTTTCATCTCCTTGATGACCGTGTGCGCCTGGTTCTTGCGCGCCTCACGGGCCTTCATGGCCGACTCGTACTTGAACTTCCCGTAGTCCATGAGCTTGCACACAGGCGGACGGGCGGTCGCCGCCACCTCGACCAGGTCCAGGTCGTACTCCTGCGCAAGCTCCAGTGCCTTGGCCAGCGGGACAATGCCCACCTGCTCGCCACTGGGACCGACAAGTCGCACCTCTGGAACGCGAATCCGGTCGTTGATGCGGGGCTCGGCGCTGATGGATCCTCCTCGGTTAGCACCACACGGCCATCTGGCGGACGGCCGCGTTTGTCTCTGTTAGACAGACCTAACCGCGCCGAAGCACAAAAAATGCCCCGGACGATCACAGGCGGGGCTCCTGGCACTACCGGAGCACCGCCGCGGTGATGCCGCGGGGCGCACATTCGGGCGACTCCATCGTCCGTACGGAACGATGGTGGCCGCCTGACCGGGGTGACCCGCCGCCCCGGGGGACGGTCAGGTGGGAGATCGGAGCCTCCACTTGTGGGCCGGGCATTGCTGTCCGGCCGGTCGTCACACAAGGTTAGCAGCTTGTCGGGGGTGGTGCGAACCGTCGTACACCGGGGCCTATCGTGTGGGGCATGAGTGACACCCCTGCTGAGTCCGCCGAGTCCGCCGCGGGCCCCGACTTCGACGAGATGACCCGCGACATCGCCGAGGTCCCCGCCGTCGAGGTGATCGTGACGGTCGCCGTCAACCTGATGAGCGCCGCCGCCGTGAAGCTCGGTCTGACGGAGGAGGGCGACAAGTACAAGGACCTGGACGAGGCCCGCAAGCTGGTGCACGCCCTCGCCGGCCTCCTGGACGCGAGCGCGACCGAGATCAGCTCGTTCCACGCAGCCCCGCTGCGCGACGGCCTGAAGTCGCTGCAGCTGGCGTTCCGCGAGGCGTCGCTCGTCCCGGACGAGCGGGGCCAGGGCCCCGGTGAGAAGTACACCGGCCCGATCTACGGCTGACTCACGGGCGTACGTACAGGGGCTCGCCCGGCGGCGTCGCTCCGGCCGGCAGCAGTGCCAGGTCGAGGCCGCGCACCAGGCGGGCCCTCAGTGTGTCGTCGGCGGCGAGCCGCTGCGCGAGGGCCCGGGCGGCCTCGGCGGGCGGTGCGGACGCATCCAGTACCAGGGCGAGAGTGCCGTCGGCCTGCCCCGGCCCGAGGTGGGCGCGCAGCACGGCGGGCTCGGCGGCCACCGCTTCCCGTACGGCCCGCACGACGGCCGGGTCGGCGAGCGGGTCCGTGGTCGTACGCCCCTCCGCCAGCGCCAGCAGCGCGGCCCCCGTCAGCTCGAACGGCACCGGACCGGCCATGTCCAGCAGGACCGTGTCCGCCTTCTCGTGCGCGGCGGCCTGGAGGGCCTGGTGCAGCGGTACGGCGACGGGGCGGGCCGCCGGGTCCCAGCGGGCCAGCGACTCGGTGGAGGTGAAGGCCGGCAGGGCGGTGCGGGAACCGGCCTTCAGGGTCGGTACGGCCATGTCGCTGGTCTTCTCGCGGCGCAGCCCGTTCTCGTCCTCCTCGACCTCGCCCAGCACGGCCACGACGGGAACGAGCAGCCGGGCCCCCTTGAGGGCCTCCAGGACGGGGCCCGCGGCGGTGCGGTCCTCGGCCCAGGCGGCGAGCGCCGCGCTCAGCCGGGGGTCGGCCGAGCCGTCGTCGTCGGAGAAACCGGAGTCGGGAATGTTCTTGTTCGCCACGGTCACCGACCCTATAGGGGGGATGCTGCTGGGCTTGTGCGGGCCCGGAAACCTGCCCGTGACGACTTTCACGGGTTTCTCAGATATCCCTGACACACATCTAACGTCCGTCTAACGGCCCGCACAGCCGGTACCCCGAGCATCGCGGGCATGGAGTCTTCCAGAGCCGCCCGCAGCGTCCGCTCCGGTCCGTCCCGGCGCCGTCCCCTGCTGTACACCGCGCTCGCGTCCGTGGCCGTCCTCGGCGCCACGGCGGCCGGAACCGTGTACGTGAAGGCGCAGGCGCACTCCGGTGCGGGCGCCGTATCGTCGGCGGGGACGCCGTCGGCCTCGTCGTCGGCTGCCGCTTCCACTTCGGCGAACGGGGAGACATCGGTGGAGACCGTGGCGGAGCCGACCGTCGACCACGACGAACTGCTGGCCCACGCGCTGAAGTCGGTGAGCGTGGAGGACAGTGCCGAAGTGGCCGCGGCCGTGCTCGACCCGGACTCCGGCGGGAGCGCCTCGTACGGCGACGGTACGTTCGACACGGCGAGCATCGTCAAGGTCGACATCCTGGCGACACTGCTGCTCCAGGCCCAGGACGCGGACCGGCATCTCACCGCGCGGGAGAAGTCGTACGCCACCGCGATGATCGAGAACAGCGACAACACCGCCGCGTCGGCCCTGTGGCGGATCATCGGAAAGGCGGACGGTCTCGACGCCGCGAACGAGCGGCTCGGTCTCACGGACACCTCGGGCGGCGACGACATGCTGTGGGGGCTCACCCAGACCACAGCCACCGACCAACTGGCCCTGCTCCAGCAGGTGTTCGGCGGGGACTCGGAGCTGAGCGAGGCCTCGCGGGCGTATGTCCAGGGGCTGATGGGGCAGATAGCCGTCGACCAGCACTGGGGGGTGTCGGCCGCGGCCGACGGTTCCGCGTGGGCCCTGAAGAACGGCTGGCTGGCGCGCAGCACGACCGGGCTGTGGGACATCAACAGCATCGGGCGGGTGACGGTGGACGGCCACGACTACCTGGTGGCGGTGCTGTCGAAGGGCAACTCGACACAGGCGAAGGGTATTTCGCTCGCGGAGGCGGCGGCGAAGGCGGCGGTGTCGGTGTTCGCGGGTGACGGCGCGTCGGCATCGGTTGCCGCCCCGACGGCTGTCTCCAAGTAGCCGCCCGGAGGCCGCCGTACGCCGTCGTGGGCCGTCAGTCCGTCAGGAGTCTTCCTGCCGCTCGCGGCGGCCGCGCCACAGCACCACCGCCGCGACCAGGAGCAGCCCGCCGAGGCCGCCCGCGAGGGGGGCCGCCCAGTCGGCGGTGTCGTTGCCGGACTCGGCCGCGTCGGGGCCGGAGCCGAAGTACTTGTCGCCGTAGGCGGCGGCCTGGAGGCCCTCCGGCTTGAGGCGGCCTGCTTCGGTGAGGGCGGCCGCGGGGTCGATGAAGCCGAAGCCTCTGGAGTCATCGCGGCCGTCGGCCGGGGCGTTGCGGGCCGTGTCCTCCAGGAGTTTCTTGACCTGTGCCGGGGTCAGGTCGGGGTGGGCGGCCCTGATGAGGGCGACCGCGCCGGAGACGAAGGCGGAGGCGGCGCTCGTGCCCCAGCCCTCGTAGTACTTGTGGTCGGGGTCGGCGATGACGACGTCGACGCCGGGGGCGCTGACCGTGGCGTACCAGCGGCGCGTGGAGAAGGAGGCGCGGGTGCCGAAGCGGTCGACGGCGGTCGCGGCGATCACCCCCGGATAGGCGGCCGGGTAGGAGATGTGGTCACCCTTCTCACCGCCGTTGCCGGCCGAGGCGACGACGACGGCGCCCTTCCTCAGCGCGTACTGGACGGCCTCGTCCTCGGCGGGTTCGGGGTGGGCGGAGGCGGAGTCGTCGCCCAGGGAGAGGTTGATGACGTCGGCGCCGTGGTCGGCGGCCCAGCGGATGCCTTCGGCGAGGGCGTTGCCGCGGGTGCTGCGGGCCTTGGCGCGGGCCGGGTCGCCGTCCTCGAGGATCACGCGGACGGGGAGGATCTTGGCCTCGGGGGCGATGCCGAGGACGCCGTCGCCGTTGCCCGCGCCGTGTCCGTGGCCCGCGATGATGCCCGCCATCGCCGTGCCGTGGCGGGCCCAGGCGCGGTCGCCCTCCTTCGCGCCGAAGCCGATCATGTCCTTGCCGGTGAGGACGTTGCCGTTCAGGTCGGGGTGGTCGGCCTCGACGCCGGTGTCCAGGACGGCGACGGTGACGCCCGCGCCCTTGGTGGTGCGCCACGCCTGCTGGGTGTGCATCGCGTCCAGGGCCCACTGCTTGGCGCGTATGCCGTCGGCGTGCGCGACGGTGGGCGGGACGAGCGCGACCGAGGCGGCGAGCAGGACGCTCAGGAGGCCGGCTCGGCGGGTCGTGCGGCTCACGGGACTCGTGCGGCTCATGAGGGCTTCTCCGAGGGCGAGCTGACGGTCTTGCGCAGCCCGCGTTCGACGCGGTCGGCGAGACCCTGGGCCTCGTTGCCGAGGCCGGCCTGGGCGGGGGCGGTGGTGGCGCCGGACTCCATGGCCTCGGCGGCGGGCAGCGGGGTGTCGACCGTACGGCCGTCCGCCCAGCCGGAGACGGCGTAGACGACGACGGGGGCGTCGGTGAGGACGGAGACGGTCCAGGAGGCGCGCTGCTCGGTGCCGAAGTCGGCGGCGACGGTGTTCTTGGCGGCGTACGGCCGGGGCATGAGGTCGGTGCGGCTGCCGAGACCCTCGTTCTTGAACTGTTCGCTGAGGGCGGTCATGGCGGCGGCGTCGGCCTTGGTGAAGAGGAGGCCGACAGTGGTGACGTAGCTCCGGGTGGCGTCGGTGTAGGTGGCGCGCAGGAGGCGTCCGCAGCCGACGGGGGTGAGGGCCTTGCGCAGCAGCGGGTCGAAGGCGTCCTGGCAGCCGCTGTCGGGAGCGACGGCGATGCGCGTCCAACTGCGGTCGGCGCCGCCGGGGCCGGCGCCCTGGCCCTCGACGGTCGGCGGGAACAGCTGGTCGACCGGGATGCTGTGCCACAGCCCGCGGGCCGTGGCGAAGGTGTCGCCCGGCCCGGCCTTCCCCGGCTCCCCGATGAGCCAACTCCCCGTCGCGGCACCGCCGATGAGCCCCAGACCGAGCACGACACAGGCGGCCACCATGGCGATCCGGGGCCGTCCCCGCATCGCGAGCATCCCGAGCGACCGCGGTCGCGCCCTGTCGTCGTACCCCTCCGGCTCCGCGAACGAGATCACGGGCCGCCCCGCCCCGGGCGTCCCACCGGGCGCCATGGGAGCGCTCCAGGAGAGGGCGGGGTCCGGGGAAAGAGCGGGAGTGCCGGAGGGCGGGGTGGCGGGCGCCGAGGGAGTGCCGGGCACGTTCGGGGGGCTGGTGGGCGGTGCGGGGATGCGGGAGCGGCTGCCGGGGACGGTGGGGGCCTCGGGGGGCAGCGAGCGGGTCGGGGGTTGGACGGGGACCATAGGGGGACGGGAGCTGCTTCCGGGACCAGTGGCCGCAGGGGTACGGGAGCCGCTTCCGGGGGCGGTGGCCGAAGGGGTACCGGAGCTGCTGCCGGGGCCGGTGGCCGCAGGGGTACGGGAGCCGCTTCCGGGGGCGGTGGCCGAAGGGGACGTGCGCGGGCCGCTGACGGTGGGCGAGGGCGACGTGCGTGGGCCGGGGCCGGCGGCCGGTGATGAGGCACGCCTGTCACTTTCGGGGCCGGTGGCCGAGGGGGACGTGCGCGAGCCGTTGCCGGCGGGCGAAGGCGACGTGCGCGGGCTGCTTCCGGGGCCGCCGCCCGGCGAAGACGCCCGCGGGCCGCTTCCCTGGCCGTCGGACGCCGAGGAGGTGCGCGGGGAGTTGGTGCGGCCCGGGACCGGGGCCTCGTGCGCGGGGAGCGGGGGGAAGTCGGGACGACGTACGGGCTCGGCGGGCGTCGCGGCGCGGCGGGTGTCCACCTCGGGGGGCAGCTCCGCGGGAATCGGACGCATCCGGAAGGTCCTCTCCGACGCGGTCTCGACGGGCGCTCCGGGACGGCGGGGCGGTATCGGGGGGCGATGACTGGGTCGGGGCGGCACGGAGCCCGACGCCGGGGCTGCGGGGCTGGGGGGAGCCGGCACCGAACCTGGCGCGGGGCTCGCGGTCCCCGGCCTGGGCGGCACGGAGCCCGGTGTGGAGGTCCCGGCCCCGGGGCGAGGCGGCACGAAGTCCTGTTCGAAGGGCCGAGCGCTCGGCCTGGGCGGCACGAAGCCGGACGTGGACGTCCCGGCGTTCGCGGGAGTCGGCTTCGCGCTCGGCGCGGCTGTCGGCGGAGTGTCGGGGAAGCGCGCGGATGCCTGTGGCGGGGGCGGGGACGTGAGGGCGGCGCCACGGGGAGACGGGGCACGCAGATTCGGGAAGCGCAGCCGGATGTCCGGGTCCTCGGAGGTCCTACGGGCTTCGTCCGCCTCAGTGCCCCGCCGGGGCGAGGTCACCGCCCCGGAACCGTCACCGCCCGCCGAAACGGCGGAGCCGCGCCTACCGGAACCGTCACCGCGCGCCGAAGCGGCCGAGTCACGCATACCGGTCCCCTCGCCCTCCGCCGAAACCGCCCGGCCACGCGCATCAGAACTGTCACGCCCCGCCGACGCGGCCCAACCACGAGCCCCGGACCCGTCACCCGCAGCCGAAGCACCCGGGCGACGCGCACCAAAACCGTCACCCCCGGCCGAAGCAGCCGACCCACGCACACCAGACCCGTCACCCCCAGCCGAAGCACCCGGGCGACGCCCACCAAAACCGTCACCCCCGGCCGAAGCTGCCGACCCACGCTCCCCAGACCCGTCACCCCCAGCCGAAGCACCCGGGCGACGCCCACCAAAACCGTCACCCCCGGCCGAAGCAGCCGACCCACGCACACCAGACCCGTCACCCCCAGCCGAAGCACCCGGGCGACGCACACCAAAACCGTCACCCCCGGCCGAAGCAGCCGACCCACGCACACCAGACCCGTCACCCCCAGCCGAAGCACTCGGGCGGCGCGGGCTGAGGAAGCCGTCCCATGTGTCGTGCTCTGCCGGGGTCGGAGCGTTCGTGCGTGCGCCGCCCGCGGAGGGCGTCGTCGGGCGCTCGGGCTCCGCGTCCCCCGTCGCCGGGGGTTGGGCCGGGGGCGGGGGGACCGCGGGGCGGCGTGCTTCTGTGCTCATGCGGGCCACCCCCCGTTTCCTCGTGCCCGGGCCGTCTCCTCGTACGCGGGCCGTTGTCGTCGTGGCCCGCCCGGGGCGGACTTGGCCGTCCGGGCACGCATACCCGCACGGGGGGACCGGCATCCCGGCGCGGGCCTGCGACCGGGGGCGGGACGTCCTCCGTGCGTGCGCGTCACTCTACGGGTTGTTCCTGGGCGAACGGGAACCAGTCCACGAGGCCGGGGCATCTGCCCGGAACGTCCCCCTACCCTGCGGTAATCCTGTCTGGCAGGCTGCGTCCATGACTGCGCCCGCCGCTGACCGGACCCGCTACGACCGGGCCACCGCCCATCTCGACGCCCCTGTGGCGATCGTGGACCTGGACGCCTTCGACGCCAACGCGGACGATCTCGTCCGCCGCGCCGGCGGCAAGCCGGTCCGGGTCGCCAGCAAGTCCGTACGCTGCCGGGCCCTGCTGGAACGCGTCCTGGCCAAGGACGGCTTCGCGGGGATCATGTCCTTCACCCTTGCCGAGTCCCTGTGGCTCGCCCGCTCCGGGTTCGACGACGTCCTGCTCGCCTATCCCTCCGCCGACCGCGCCGGCTTCGCCGAGCTGGCCGCCGATCCCAAGCTCGCCGCGGCCGTGACCGTCATGGTCGACGACCCGGCACAGCTCAGGTTCATCGACGAGGCGCGCGGCGGCGGGCGCGAAGTCGTGCGCGTCTGCCTGGAGTTGGACACCTCGCTGAAGCTGTTCGGGGGCCGGGTGCGGGTCGGTGCCCTGCGCTCCCCGCTGCACTCTGCCGCCCAGGTCGCCGACATGGCCCGTGCCGTGGCCCGGCGGCCGGGGTTCAAGGTCGTCGGGATCATGGCGTACGAAGGCCACATCGCGGGTGTCGGCGACGCCGTGGCCGGGCGGCCGTTGCGCTCACGGGCCGTACGGCTGATGCAGGCCACCGCCCGCCGGGAGCTCGCCGAGCGGCGCGGCGAGGTGGTGCGCGCGGTGCGGGCGGTCGTGCCGGACCTGGAGTTCGTCAACGGCGGCGGCACGGGCAGTGTGCAGCACACCGCCGCGGAGGACGCGGTCACCGAGATCGGTGCCGGTTCGGGACTGTACGTGCCGCGGCTGTTCGACAACTACACGTCCTTCAGCGGTCGTCCGGCGGCACTGTTCGCCCAGCCCGTAGTAAGGCGGCCCGGGGTCGGGGTCGTGACCGTCCTGGGCGGCGGCTATCCCGCCTCCGGCGCGGCCGGGCCCGACCGGCTGCCGGTGCCGTATCTGCCGGAAGGGCTGAAGTACGACCCGCAGGAGGGGCCCGGCGAGGTGCAGACGCCGCTGCTCGGCTCCCCGGCCGACGATCTCCTGCTCGGCGACAAGGTGTGGTTCCGCCACGCCAAGGCCGGTGAGCTGTGCGAGCGGTTCGACGTGCTGCAGCTGATCGAGGGGGACGCGGTGACGGCGACGGTCCCGACGTACCGCGGGGAAGGACACACCTTCCTCTAGGACCTCTCGAAGGTCCCTTCCCCGGCTCAGTCCCTCGGCCCGTCCCTCGGCTCAGTCCTCTCGGCCCAGGCGGCCAGCTCAGTCCTCGGGACCGATGCTGCTGCCCACGCCGCCGCCCGTGGCCGCGTCGCCGACCGGCCGGATCCCCTTGGTGATCCGGTCCATGTCGGCGAGCGGCGGCCCGTCCGGACCCGCGTCGAAGACGAACCGCACGATCACCGGGGCCTCGCTGCCGACGCTGGACCGGAAGGCCAGCGACTGCACGTAACCGCCGGGCCCCTGGGCGGTCTTGACCCGCCAGCGCACGAAGTACCCGGCGCGGCCCGCCACCGCGACCGGCCCGGACCCTACGGTTTCGTGCGACTCGATGCCGCCGTGGAGGCGGCGGTCGAGGGAGTCGCGGTCGTACGCCGAGTCGGCGGCCTCGGGGATGTCCTGCTCGGCGAGGGTCTCGGGGGACTTCTCGTCGTTCTCGGTGACCGTGCGCGTCAGGACGAGGCCGTGGCGGCAGACGCCGACGCCGGCCGGGCAGTCGTACGTCCCGTCGTCGGTGGTCATGACGACGTCGTCCTCGGCGACGTTCTTCGGCGGGGTCCAGCCGTCGGGCAACGGCAGGGTGATGCCGTTGAGTTCGTCGACCACGACGTCCGGGGCGGCGCCGGTCGGCTCCGGGACGGTCGGCGTGGGCGGGTCGGCGGGGGCCGTGGACGTGACGGCCGTCGGCAGGCTCTCGGCGGCCGGGACGCCGGCGTCGTCGTCTTCGCGCAGTACCGCCACGCCCGTGACGATCGCGGCGACGAGGACGACGGCAGCGGTGGTGACGGCGACGGCCCTGGCCCGCCCGGACACCCGGTCGGCCGGCTGCGGGGGCCCGGGGGCCTCGGATGCGCGCAGGTGTGCGGTCCAGACGGTCCCGTCCCACCAGCGCTCCAGATGGGGCGCCGACGGGTCGGGGTACCAGCCGGGCGGGGGCGTCATGCTCATTCCGGCACTGTAGGGCGCGGGCTACAGGGGTGTGACGTATGCCCCCGAGATTCCGCCGTCCACCAGGAAGTCGGAGGCGTTGACGAAGGAGGAGTCGTCGCTGGCCAGGAAGGCGACGGCGGCGGCGATCTCCTCGGCCTCGGCGAACCGGCCGACCGGGATGTGCACCAGGCGGCGGGCGGCCCGCTCGGGGTCCTTGGCGAACAGCTCCTGGAGCAGGGGGGTGTTGACCGGGCCCGGGCACAGGGCGTTGACCCGGATGCCCTCCCGGGCGAACTGCACGCCCAGTTCACGGGACATGGCCAGGACGCCACCCTTGGACGCGGTGTACGAGATCTGTGAGGTCGCCGCTCCCATCCGGGCCACGAAGGACGCCGTGTTGATGATGGAGCCCTTGCCCTGGCGCCGCATGTAGGGGATCGCGGCCTTGCAGCACAGGTAGACGGAGGTCAGGTTGACCTCCTGGACGCGCTTCCAGGCCTCCAGGCCGGTCTCCAGGATGGAGTCGTCGTCGGGCGGGGAGATGCCGGCGTTGTTGAAGGCGATGTCGACGCTGCCGTAGGTGTCGTACGCCGCCTTGAACAGTGCCTCGACCTGCTCGGGGTCGGTGACGTCGACCTTCACGAACGTCCCGCCGATCTCCTCGGCGGCCGCCTTGCCGCGTGTCTCGTCGACGTCGCCGAGGACGACGTGGGCGCCCTCGGAGGCGAGCCGGCGCGCGGTGGCGAGGCCGATGCCGCTGCCGGCCCCGGTGATGACGGCGGTACGGCCGACGAGGCGGCGGCAGATGATGTCGTCAGTCGATGCGGTCACTGTGCGGGGCCCTCCGTACTGATGAAGACGTTCTTGGTTTCGGTGAAGGCGGTCAGGGCGTCCGGGCCGAGTTCGCGGCCGATGCCGGACTGCTTGTAGCCGCCGAAGGGCGTCCAGTAGCGGACGCTGGAGTGGGAGTTGACGGACAGGTTGCCCGCGCGGACCGCCTGGGAGACGCGCAGGGCGCGGCCGACGTCCCGGGTCCAGATGGAGCCGGACAGGCCGTAGTCGGTGGCGTTGGCCAGCGCCACGGCCTCCGCCTCGTCCTCGAAGGGCAGGACGACCGCGACCGGGCCGAAGACCTCCTCGACGGCCACGCGCGCGTGCGGGTCGACGCCGGTGAGGACGGTGGGCGGGAACCAGAACCCGGGGCCTTCGGGGGCCTTGCCCCGGATGCCGGGCGCGTCGGCGTCGACGTACGAACGGACGCGCTGCAGTTGGACGTTGGAGATGAGCGGGCCCATCTGGGTCTGCTCGTCTGCCGGGTCGCCGACGCGCACCGACTCGATCCCCGGGGCCAGCAGGTCCAGGAAGCGGTCGTACGCGCCGCGCTGGACGAGGATGCGGGTGCGGGCGCAGCAGTCCTGGCCGGAGTTGTCGAGGAAGGACATGGGAGCCGCTGCCGCGGCGGCTTCGAGGTCGGCGTCGGCGAAGACGATGTTGGGGCTCTTGCCGCCGAGTTCGAGGGTGACGCGCTTGAGCAGGGCCGAACCCTTGGCCAGCACCTGCTTGCCGACGGCCGTCGACCCGGTGAAGACGATCTTCGCCACTCCGGGATGCTCGACGAGCGCGGTGCCCGCGACGGGGCCGTGGCCGGGCAGCACCTGGAACAGGCCCTCGGGCAGACCCGCTTCCAGGGCGAGTTCGGCGAGCCGCAGGGCGGTGAGCGGGGTCGTCTCGGCGGGCTTGAGGATCACCGCGTTGCCGGCGGCGAGTGCCGGGGCGGTGCCCCAGGCGGCGATCGGCATCGGGAAGTTCCAGGGGGCGATGACGCCGACGACACCGAGCGGTTCGAGGATCGTGACGTCGAGGCCGCCTGGGACCGGGATCTGGCGTCCGGTCAGCCGCTCCACTCCCCCGGCCGCGTAGTCGAGCAGGTCGCGGACGTTGCCCGCCTCCCAGCGGGCGTTGCCGACGGTGTGTCCGGCCTCCCGGACCTCCAGCCGCGCCAGCTCTTCCAGGTGCTCGTCGACGGCGACGGCGAACCGGCGCAGCAGCCGGGCCCGGTCACCGGGCGCGAGGGCGGCCCACCGGGCCTGTGCCCCGGTGGCGCGTACGACGGCCGCGTCCACGTCGGCGGCGGTGGCGGCCGGGACGGTGGCGACGACCTCCTCGGTCGCCGGGTTGAGTACCTGGAGCTCGTGCTCGTAGGACACGGGAAAACCTCTCACAAGCGTTCGAAGGAGCGGCGCAGCTCCCAGTCGGTCACCGCGGCGTCGAAAGCCTCCAGTTCGACGCGGGCCATGTTGCGGTAGTGCGCGACGACCTCGTCACCGAAGGCGGCCTTGGCGATCGGGCTGTTCTCCCAGAGGTCGGCGGCTTCCCGCAGGGTGGTCGGCACATGCTCGAACCCGGCGGTGTAGGCGTTGCCCGAGCACGCCTCGGGGAGCTCCAGTTTCTGCTCGATGCCGTGGAGGCCGGCCGCGACGAGTCCGGCCACCGCGAGGTACGGGTTGACGTCGCCGCCGGGCAGCCGGTTCTCGAAGCGCATGGAGCGGCCGTGGCCGACCACGCGCAGCGAGCAGGTGCGGTTGTCGTAGCCCCAGGCGACGGCCGTCGGGGCGAAGGAGCCCGGCTGGAACCGCTTGTAGGAGTTGATGTTGGGGGCGTAGAGGAGCGAGAAGTCGCGCAGGGCGGCCAGCTGTCCGGCGAGGAAGTGGCGCATGACCTCCGACATGCCGCCCTCGTCCTGCGGGGAGCCCGCCATGGCGTTGTTTCCGGCCGCGTCCGCGAGCGAGAGGTGGATGTGGCAGGAGTTGCCCTCGCGCTCGTTGTACTTGGCCATGAAGGTGATCGAGACGCCTTCCTGGGAGGCGATCTCCTTGGCGCCGGTCTTGTAGACGGCGTGCTGGTCGCAGGTGACCAGGGCGTCGTCGTAGCGGAAGGCGATCTCGTGCTGGCCGGGGTTGCACTCGCCCTTGGCGGACTCGACGGTGAGTCCGGCGGCGGCCATCTCGTTGCGGATGCGCCGCAGCAGCGGCTCGATGCGGCCGGTGCCGAGCACCGAGTAGTCGATGTTGTACTGGTTGGCCGGGGTGAGCCCGCGGTAGTTCGCGTCCCACGCCTGCTCGTAGGTGTCCTTGAAGACGATGAACTCCAGCTCGGTGCCCACCTGGGCGGTGAAGCCGTGCTCGGCGAGCCGCTCCAGCTGGCGGCGCAGGATCTGGCGGGGGGCGGCGACCACCGGGGAGCCGTCGGTCCAGGCGAGGTCGGCGACCAGCATCGCCGTACCGGCGTTCCAGGGGACGCGGCGGAGTGTGGACAGGTCGGGGTGCATGGCGAAGTCGCCGTAGCCGCGGTCCCAGGAGGACATGGCGAACCCGTCGACGGTGTTCATGTCGGTGTCGACGGCGAGGAGGTAGTTGCAGCCCTCGGTGCCGTGGTGGAGGACCTCGTCCAGGAAGAAACGGGCGGCGAACCGCTTGCCCTGGAGCCGCCCTTGCATGTCGGGAAAGGCCAGGACGACAGTGTCGATCTCACCGCCGGCGACGAGGGTGTGCAGTTCCTCGACGCTCAGCGGGGGTGTGCGGTCTGCCACGGGAAAGCCTCCTTCGGCTTCTTCGATCAGCCGGAAGCCATAAGGTATTGCGGAGAACCATTGCTTGGGAAGGGGGCACGGCCACATGGCGGCGGACGGCGGCGGCCCGGACGACCGGCTCACACCGGTACTGCGGCCGGTGCGGGCGGGCAACGGCTTCGAGGAGGCGTTGGAGCAGATCCTCCAGGTCGTACGGCTAGGCCTGGTGAAGGGCGGGGAGCGGCTGCCCGCGGAGCGGGAGCTGGCGGAGCGGCTCGGGATCAGCCGGGTCACCCTGCGCGAGGTGCTGAAGGTGCTCCAGGACCAGGGGCTGGTGGAGTCGCGGCGCGGCCGCTACGGCGGAACGTTCGTCCTGCCGCGTACCGACGCGGGCGGCGAGGACGAGCTGCGGCGCCGCATCGCCGAGGTCGACATCGAGGACGTGCTCCGCTTCCGGGAGGTTCTGGAGGTGGGCGCCGCGGGGCTGTGCGCGACGCACGGGCTGTCGGCGGAGCAGGCCGGGCGACTGCGGCAGGCGCTGGCCGCCACGCAGGACGCGCCCCTGTCCGAGTACCGGCGCCTGGACACGCTGCTCCACCTCACACTCGCCGAGCTGTGCGGTTCGCCGACGCTGACCGCGCGGTACGCGGCGGTACGCGCCTCGGTGAACGACCTTCTCGACTGCATCCCGCTGCTGGTGCGCAACCTGGAGCACTCCCAGCGCCAGCACACCGCGCTGGTCGAGGCGGTCCTCGACGGGGACGCGGACGGGGCGCGGGAGATGATGCGGGAGCACTGCGCGGGGACGGCGGCGCTGTTGCGGGGATTCCTGGCGTGAGGAGGAGACTGGCCGTGCGGAAAAGGTTTGACGGAAGTCCATTGACGGGTCGGAGGGACACATGCCGGGCAGGCCGCTGATCGGAGTCAGTACGTACCTGGAGGCCGGGGCGCGCTGGGGCGTGTGGGAGCTGGAGGCCGCGCTGCTGCCCGCCGGCTACCCGCGCCTGGTGCAGCGCGCGGGCGGGCTGGCCGCGATGCTCCCGCCGGACGCCCCGGAGCACGCCGGAGCGGCCGTCGCCCGCCTCGACGGCCTGGTGATCGCGGGCGGCCCGGACGTCGAACCGGTCCGTTACGGCGCGCGGGCCGACCCCCGCACCGGACCGCCCGCCCGCGCCCGGGACGCCTGGGAACTCGCCCTGATCGACGCGGCCCTGGCCGCACGGATCCCGCTGCTGGGGATCTGCCGGGGCATGCAGCTGCTGAACGTCGCCCTGGGCGGCACCCTCGTCCAGCACATCGACGGGCACGCGGTGCGGCCCGGGGTCTTCGGCCGGCACTCCGTGAAGCCGGTGCCCGGCACGGCGTACGGCGACATCGCCCCGGAGGAGACGTCGGTGCCCACCTTCCACCACCAGTCGGTCGACCGCCTGGGCACGGGCCTGATCGCCTCGGCGTACGCGGCGGACGGGACGGTGGAGGCGGTCGAACTGCCGGGCTCCCCCTGGGTGGTGGGCGTGCAGTGGCATCCGGAGATGGGCGAGGACGTGCGGGTCATGCGAGCGCTGGTCGAGGCGGCCTCCTCGTAGCGCGAGCCCCCGACCGGCGCCCGCTCATCCGCGCGTCAGCGACAGCAGCTCCCTCGCCGGTCCCACCGGCCGGTGCCCCGTGGGCCACACCGCCCTCAGATCCCGGGCCAGCGAGACGTCCGCCACCGGCACGCTCACCAACCGCCGCATCCCCAGCTCCTCCCGCACGGCCAGCTCGCTGAGCACCGCCGGGCCCGCCCCGCTCACCGCGGCCGCCTTCACCGCCGTGGTGGACGACAGCTCGATCAGCGGACGCGCCAGGCCGCCCAGGGCCCTGTCGAGGACCTGGCGCGTGCCGGATCCCTTCTCGCGCAGGATCAGCGGCGTCACCGCCAGCTCCGACGCCTCCAGGGCACGGCGACGGCGGGCCCACGGATGACCCGGCGCCGTCACCACGATCAGCCGGTCGTGGGCGATGACCACGGAGTCCAGGCCGGTGGGAACACTCAGCCCCTCGACGAAGCCCAGGTCCGCCTCGTCCGACAGCAACCGCTCCGCGACCGCCGCCGAGTTGCCCGCGAGCAGCGACACCGCGGTGTCCGGCCGCTGGGCGCGCAGGGCGAGCAGCCAGCCCGGCAGCAGGTACTCGGCGATGGTCATGCTCGCCGCCACCCGCAGCCGGGAGTCCCGCCGGTCCCGCAGCGCCTGCGCCCCCGCGTCGAACGCCTCGGCCGCCTCCACGATCCGCCGGGCCCAGTCCGTGACGAGCGCCCCGGTGTCGGTGAGCCGGGAGCCGCGCGGCGAACGGTCCACCAGCGCCACTCCCAGCTGGCGTTCCATCGAGCGGAGCCGGCTGCTGGCCGCCGGCTGGGTGATGCCCAGCTCGCGCGCCGCCTGGCCGAGACTTCCGAGCCGCGCCACCGCCAACAGCAGTTCCAGCGCCCCGAGTTCCGGCACCCGGTGCGAGAGCGAGCCGCCCACCTCGTACCGGGAGTTCTCCTGTTCCACATCGCCGCTCATAAAGACAGCTTATGTCCTCATAGAGACATACTCCCTGGTAGCGGCCCATCACCGGCGAGACGGTGGACACATGCTCACCGCCGCCCGGCCCCTCCCCCGTGCCACCGCACACCCCCCGCGCGCCCTCGCCGTCCGCCACCTCGGGCCGAACTGGTACGCCTGCGTCATGGGCACCGCCATCGTCGCCACCGCCGGAGCCGGCCTGCCCCTCCAGGTCCCCGGCCTGCGCACCGCCTGCACCGCCGTCTGGGCCCTCTCCCTGACGCTGCTCCTGGCCCTGCTCGGCGCCCGGGCCCTGCACTGGAGGCACCACCGCGACCAGGCCCGCGCCCACCTCCTCGACCCGGCCACGGCTCCCTTCTACGGCTGCCTCGCCATGGCCCTGCTCGCCGTCGGCGGCGGCACGCTCACCGTCGGCCGGGACTGGATCGGCACCGAGGCGGCGGTCGCCGTCGACGCCGTGCTGTTCACCGCCGGAACGGCCGTGGGGCTGGCGGCCGCCGTCGCCGTGCCGTACCTGATGGCCGTACGCCATCGCGTGGAGTCGGGACAGGCGACGCCCGTGTGGCTGCTGCCCGTCGTCGCGCCCATGGTGTCGGCCGCGCTCGGACCGCTCCTCGTGCCGCACCTGCCGCCCGGCCGGCCGCGCGAGATGCTGCTGTTCGCCTGCTGCGCGCTGTTCGGACTGAGCCTGCTCGCGACCTTGGCGATGCTGCCGATGATCGTCGCCCGCGTGATCACCGGCGGGCCCCTGCCTCTGGCCCTCACCCCGACCCTGTTCCTGGTGCTCGGCCCGCTCGGCCAGTCCACGACCGCCGCCGGCAACTTCGCGAACGTGGCGCCGGGCGTCGTACCGGCTCCGTACAGCGCGGGCTTCGGCGTCTTCGCGGTCCTCTACGGCGTTCCCGTCATGGGCTTCGCCCTGCTGTGGTTCGGGCTCGCCGCCGCGCACGTCCTGCGCGCACGGCGGCGGGGCATGGGCTTCGCGATGACCTGGTGGGCGTTCACCTTCCCGGTGGGCACCTGCGTCACGGGTGCGGAGGCCCTGGCCCGGCACACGGGGCTGCCCGCCTACGACTGGCTCGCCGTCGGCCTCTACGGCGTCCTCGTCGCCGCCTGGGCCACCGCCGCCGTGCACACCGCGCGCGGTCTGCTCAGCGGGTCGCTGCTCGCAGCGCCTCGCCTAGCACCCTCGGCGCCTCGGCCAGCGACGGTCCGTACCAGGTCAGGTGCCGCCCGCTGACCAGCGCGCACGGCAGGCCGGGGAAGGCCTCGGGGCCGTCGTCGGCGGTGAAGCGGTAGGGCTCGTCGGGCAGGACGACGACGTCCGGGGCGGCGGCCCTCAGGTCCTCGACAGGGATGCGGGGATAACGCTCCGCGTGTCCCGTGTACAGGTGGTCGACGCCCAGGCGGGCCAGGACGTCGCCCGCGAAGGTGTCCCGGCCCAGGACCATCCACGGCCGGCGCCAGATCGGGACGACCGCTGTCCTGCGGTGCTCGGGCGGCCGTGGCGCCGACCAGGCCTCCTCGGCCTCGTCCAGCCAGCGCGGGCAGGTCCCCGCCCCGCAGGCGCGCAGCACGCGCTCCAGTTCCCGCAACGCCTGCGGCACGTCCCGCACCTCGGTCACCAGCACCTCGACACCCGCCTCGCGCAGGGCGGCCAGGTCGGGGGCGCGGTTCTCCTCCTCGTTGGCGATCACCAGATCGGGGGCGAGGGCGAGGATCCGGTCGACCTTCGGGTTCTTGGTGCCGCCGACGCGGACCACGTCGAGGTCTGCCGGGTGCGTGCACCAGTCGGTGGCGCCGACCAGGGTGCCGGTCCCGGCCACGGCCTCCGTGAGGGACGGGACGAGCGAGACGACCCTCACCGGCGCGGCCGGTCGCGGACCGCCTCGATGTGCTCGGCCACGGCGACGACGACCACGCGGGTGTCGGCCACCGTCGCCCGCCAGCGGTGCCGGACACCACCGGTCAGGTACAGGGTGTCGCCGCGGCCGAGGCGGTAGGCGCGGCCCTCGGCCTCGATCTCGACGCCGCCGTCGGCGACGTACATCAACTGGTCGTTGCGGTACTGGAACTCACGGCCCGCGTCGTGGTCGCCGGTGAACTCCGAGGCGTGCATCTGGTGATGACCGCGCACCAGGGAACGCACCCGGGGTTCGAGCGGCAGAGCCTCGGTTTCCTCGACGCGCACGACATCCACGCTGCACGCCGGGTCGGCGGCGGCGAGCAGTTCGACGGCGGTGGTGCGCAGGGCGTCGGCGACCTTTTCGAGGGAGCCGCGGCTGGGCCGCGCGCGTTCGTTCTCGATCTGGCTCAGGAACGGGACCGACAGCCCGCTGCGCTCGGCCACGACGGCGAGGGTGAGCTCCAGCGCCCGGCGCCGACGCCGTACGGCCGCGCCCACCCGAAGGGGCTGTTCTTTGTGGTCGCCCATCGCTTCGGCTCCCTCCTCGGCTCGTCGGTCCGCATCCCCTGCGCCACGGCTCGGACTCAGTGCTTCTGATGACTTCTCTGCACCCTACGCATGTTCGGCAAACCGTTTCATGCGGCCGCCACATCGACGCCACACCGTACGTCACAGGACCTCACAGATCGCGCCAGTGGATCGGCTCCCCGCGCTCACCGGGACCGGTCGTCTCCCGCGCGACGAAGAGTGCGACCGGCAGGCCGGACAGCGGTCGGGGCCAGAGGTGGGTAGCTCTGTGTGATTGGCCGGATCCCGCCCGTGGGCAAGGAGTTCCGGACATGACCCGAGGGGCGGGCCTCACCACACGCTGTCAGGACGCGTGGGGAGGCCCGCCCCTCGGGCGGCTTCGGTGCGGCGGCTACGGCGGGGTCATCCGGCCGACCATGTCCGGGTGCTCCTTCAGCCACGCGGCGACCGCTTCCTCCTCCTGGCCCTGGCCGTGCTTGTTGATCTCGGCTTCCAGGCTGCCGAGTTCGCCCTCGCTCATCGTGAAGTTCTTGATCCACTTCGTGAGCTGGGGGTACTGCCCGGGGAACTTCTCGTTGGAGATGGTGCGGATCGTGTTGCCCTCGCCGAAGAACTTCTTGTCGTCCTTGAGCTTGGTGAGGTCGTACTGGCTGTACGCCCAGTGCGGCGACCACAGGACGACCGCGACGGGCTCCTTCTTGGCGTAGGCGCGCTTGAGCTCGGCCAGCATCGCGGGCGTGGAGCCGTCGACGACCTGGTACTCCTTGTCGAGGCCGTAGCCGGGCAGCACCTTCGTCTTGAGCAGGTTCATCTCGCCGGTGCCCGGCTCGATGCCGATGATCTTCCCGTCGAAGAGGCCGGCCTTGCCCTTGAGGTCCTCGTAGGACGTGATGCCCTTGACGTACGAGGGCACCGCGACCTCCAGCGAGGTCGGCTCGTACCAGGTGCCCAGGTCCGCGAGTCTGTCCTTGCTCTGGTCCCAGTAGTTCTTCTGCGCGTACGGCAGCCAGGCGTCGAAATTGACGTCGAGGTCACCGGAGGCGAGGCCCGTGTAGACCGGGCCGACGTCCATCTGCTTCAGGTTCAGCTTGTAGCCGCGCCGCTCCAGGACGTTCTTCCACAGGTAGGTGACGGCGATGTCCTCGTCCCAGGGGAACCAGGCCACGTCGATGGGGTTCTTGGCCTCGGCCGGGGTCGAGCCGGCGCCGCCCGCGACCGGGGCCAGCTTGTCCACGACGCCGGGGTTCTTCTTCAGCCAGGCGCGGACGGCGTCCTGCTGCTTGCCCTCGCCCGCCTTGTTGATCTCGGCTTCGAGACCGGTGAGCTGCTTCTCGTCCATCGTGAAGTTCTTCAGCCACTCACCGACGACCGGGTTGTCGTCCGCGAAGCCCTTGCGGGCGACCGTGTGCACGCCGTCGCCCTTGCCCCAGGCGCCCTTGGGGTCCTTGAGCTTCTTCAGGTCGTAGTCGCTGTACGCCCAGTGCGGCGACCAGAGCGTGACGACGATCGGATCCTTCTTGCTGTAGGCCCGCTTGAGCTCGGCCAGCATCGCCGGCGTGGAGCTGTCGACGACCTTGTACTCCTTGTCGAGGCCGTACTCCTTGAGGACCTTGCTCTTGAGCAGGGACATCATGCCGGCGCTGGACTCGATGCCGGTGATCTTCCCGCCGAAGGTGGCGGCCTTGCCCTTGAGGTCCTCCAGCGAGTCGATGCCCTTCATGTAGGAGGGCACGCTCAGCTCCAGGGAGGTCTGGCCGTACCAGGCACCGAGGTCGTCGAGCTTGCCGCCGTACTTCTTCCAGTACTGCTCGTGGGTGGTCGGCAGCCAGGCGTCGGTCTGGAAGTCGACGCTGCCCTGGGCGAGCGAGGTGTAGAGCGGGCCGGCGTCGAACTGCTTGGTGTCGACCTGGTAGCCGCGCTCCTCGAGGATCTCCTTCCACAGGTAGGTGGAGGCGACGCCCTCGTCCCAGGGGATGTACCCGATGGTGATCTTCTTGCCCTGGCCGACGTCCTTGCCGTCGGCGACGGCCGTGGAGCCGCCCGTACCGCCGCCGAAGACGCCCATGCCGCCCGCCACGAGGGCGAGGACGACGATGCCGACCACGGCGATCTGCGGGCGCGGCCGGTACGACCAGACCTTCACGCCCTGCGCGGCGCGCGCCCTGGCGGCGGCGCGGCGGCCCAGCGGGGAGACGTGCACGCCCAGGGCGCTGGTCATGCGGTCGAGGTAGATCGCGAGGATCACGATGGCGACGCCGGCCTCGGAGCCGAGGCCGATGTTGAGCTGGCCGATGGCCTGGTTGACGTCGCCGCCGAGGCCCCCGGTGCCGACCATGCCGGCGATCGCGGCCATGGACAGGCCCAGCATGATGACCTGGTTCACGCCGGCCATGACGGTGGGCAGCGCGAGCGGCAGCTGGACGCGCAGCAGTGTGTCGCGCGGGGTGGTGCCGAACGCCTGGGCGGCCTCGACCAGTTCCTTGTCGACCTGGCGGATGCCCAGCTCCGTCATGCGCACGCCGGGGGCGAGCGCGAAGATCAGGGTCGCGACGATGCCCGCGGAGGCGCCCGTGCCGAAGAACAGGATCGCCGGGATGAGGTAGATCATCGCGGGCAGCGTCTGCATGAAGTCCAGCACCGGCCGGACCAGTCCGCTGACCCGGTCGGAGCGCGCCGCCCAGATGCCCACCGGAACGGATATCACCAGCGCGATGAGGGTGGCGACGAGGACGAGCGACAGGGTCACCATCGCGTTGTCCCACAGTTCGAGGGAGTCGATGAAGGCGAATCCCGCGAAGGTGAGGACACCGGCCAGCGTGCCGCGCAGCCAGAACGCGAGCACGGCGAAGATGCCCGCGAGGATCAGGGGTTCGGGCGCCTGGAGGACGGCGTTGATGCCGTCGTAGGTGCCGGTGAAGACGGTCTTCAGGAAGTCGAAGAGCCAGGCCATGTGGCCGAGCAGCCAGTCGACGGCGTCGTTGACCCAGTCGCCGAGCGGAATCCTAGGCACGGGACACCACCTTGTCCCCGCCCTTGTCCCGGGGGGAGTCGCAGGCCACGGGGGCGCCCTGCTCGTCGCCGAGGAACCCGACGAGCCGCTGTCTCGGTACGACGCCGACGGGTGTGCCGTGCGCGTCGAGAACCGTGACGGGGTGGGACAGGCGGGCGCTGATCGCGCACAGCTCGGTGAACGGGGTGTCGGGCGTCGCGGTCTCACATCCGCACCGGCCCTCGTCGCCGCGGACGTCCGTGTCCATCACGGCGGACGCGGTCAGGACGCGGGAGCGGTCGACGTCCTGGATGAAGGAGGCCACGTAGTCGTTCTCCGGGCGGATGAGGATGTCCTCGGCCGTGCCGTTCTGCACGATGCGGCCGTCGCGCATGACGGCGATGCGGTCGCCCAGGCGCATGGCCTCGTTGAGGTCGTGGGTGATGAAGACGATCGTCTTCTTCAGGGTCTGCTGGAGCTGGAGGAGCTGGTCCTGCATGTCCCGGCGGATCAGCGGGTCGAGCGCGCTGAAGGACTCGTCCATGAGCAGCAGGTCGGCGTTGGTGGCGAGGGCGCGGGCCAGGCCCACACGCTGCTGCATGCCGCCGGACAGCTCGTCGGGCCAGGACTTCTCCCAGCCGGCCAGGCCGCACATGCCCAGCGCCTCGGCGGCACGCGCCTCACGCTCGCGGCGGGGCACGCCCTGGACGGCCAGGCCGTAGGCCGCGTTCTCCAGGACGCTGCGGTGCGGGAAGAGCGCGAAGTGCTGGAAGACCATGCTGATCTTCTTCGCGCGGACCGCGCGCAGGTCGCGGTCGGAGAGCGCGGTCAGGTCGTCGCCGTCGAAGCGGACACTTCCCGCGGTCGGCTCCAGGAGGCCGTTGAGCATGCGCAGCAGCGTGGACTTGCCGGATCCGGACAGGCCCATGACCACGAAGATCTGGCCCGGCTCCACGGTGAAGGAGGCGTCGATCACCGCCGCCGTGGTGCCGTCGGCACGCAGTTCCTCCCGGTCGGCGCCCTGTCGGAGCCGTTCGACTGCCTCGTTCGGTCGTCTGCCGAACACCTTGTACAACGCTTCGGCCTCAAGTCTGGATGACACGCGTACCTCTTGTCTCGACGGCCAGGAACGCGGAGGCGAAGGGCCACAGACAGTTGAATGCGCAACCGGCATCGCTCCGGAAGCCGCACCTGCCCTGGTCGGTACCGGTCAAACGCACAGGTGGTCCAGTTCACAGGACGTTTACGCGCGGTAAGCGCTGCGTCGCCGACACGTCTCTGTCCGTGGCGTACGGCATGATGCGTGGCGTGACCGGACGACTGATGCTCCTCGACACCGCCTCGCTCTACTTCCGCGCCTACTTCGGCGTGCCGGATTCCGTGAGGGCCCCGGACGGCACGCCGGTGAACGCCGTGCGCGGGCTCCTGGAATTCATCGACCGCCTGGTCAAGGACCACCGCCCCGATCACCTGGTGGCCTGCATGGACGCCGACTGGCGCCCCCACTGGCGGGTCGAGCTGATCCCCTCCTACAAGGCACACCGCGTCGCCGAGGAGCACGTGGCGGGCCCCGACGAGGAGGAGGTGCCGGACACGCTCTCACCGCAGGTGCCGGTCATCGAGGCCGTCCTCGACGCGCTGGGCATCGCCCGCGTGGGCGTGGCGGAGTACGAGGCGGACGACGTGATCGGCACGTTCACCGCGCGGGCCGAGGGCCCGGTCGACATCGTCACCGGCGACCGCGACCTGTACCAGCTGGTGGACGACGGGCGCGGGGTGCGCGTGCTGTACCCGCTCAAGGGCGTCGGCACGCTGCAGCTGACGGACGAGGCGTGGCTGCGGGAGAAGTATGGGGTCGACGGCAGGGGGTACGCAGATCTTGCGCTGCTGCGCGGCGACCCGAGCGACGGCCTGCCGGGGGTGCCCGGCATCGGCGAGAAGACCGCGGCCAAGCTGCTCGCCGAGTTCGGCGACCTGGCCGGGATCATCGCCGCGGTCGACGACCCGAAGGCGAAGCTCACGCCGACGCAGCGCAGGCGTCTGGACGAGTCGCGGCCGTATCTGGCGGTGGCGCCGAAGGTCGTCAAGGTCGCGGACGACGTTCCGCTGCCGGATGTCGACACGGCTCTGCCGCGGGTGCCGCGCGATGCCGTGGCGTTGAAGGAGCTGGCGGCCCACTGGGGGCTGGGTGGATCATTGCAGCGGCTGCTCGCGACGCTTGTCGCGTAGGCGGTGCTCCGGGGGTCGAGGTCTTCTTGAAGAGGTGTTTGCTTACCAACCTCTCATGTGGGGGGTGTTCACTGGGGGGAAGTGCTAACTTAGGTAAGCCTAAGCAAAGGGATCTGGGAGGCCGCCATGGCAGAACGACCGGGACGACAGCCGCGGAAGCCCCACTTCGCACAGGTCGTCCGGACCGAACGGCTGACCCCGCACATGCAGCGCGTCGTGCTCGGCGGCGAGGGCCTGGCCGACTTCTCCCCGGACACCTGCACCGACCACTACGTGAAGCTGCTGTTCCCGGCGGATGGCGCGACCTACCCCGAGCCCTTCGACATGCAGCGGATCCGCGAGGAGTTCCCGCGCGAGCAGTGGCCCGTGACCCGGACCTACACGGTCCGCGCCTGGGACCCCCAACACCGCGAACTGACGCTGGACTTCGTGATCCACGGCGACGAGGGCCTGGCCGGACCGTGGGCCCTGCGCGCCCAGCCGGGTGAAACCGTGTGGTTCATGGGCCCCGGCGGCGCCTACGCCCCCGACCCGACCGCCGACTGGCACCTGCTCGTCGGCGACGAGAGCGCTTTGCCCGCGATCGCCCGTTCCCTGGAGGCGCTGCCCGCCGGCGCCCGCGCCCACGCCTTCATCGAGGTCTCCGGTCCGGAGGAGGAGCAGAAGATCGACTCCGATGTGGAGGTCGTCTGGCTGCACCGCGGCGAGGGCCGTATCGGCGACGCGCTGACCGAGGCGGTACGGGCGCTGGAGTTCCCGGAGGGCCGCGTGCACGCGTTCGTGCACGGCGAGGCGCACTTCGTGAAGCAGCTGCGCCATCTTCTGCGGGTCGAGCGCGCGGTCGCCCGCGAGGACCTGTCGATCTCCGGCTACTGGCGGCTCGGCCACAACGAGGACGGCTGGCAGGCCTCCAAGCGGGACTGGAACGCGCGCATCGAGGCGGAGCAGGAGGGGTCGGCGCCCGCCGCGTGACCCGTCGACTTCACAGGCGGCCCCGGCTGGGGCACGGGCCGCCATAGCGTTGCCCCGCGGGGCCGCATCCCGCGGACGGGCACGGCACCCGGAAACCCACGCACCCAGGCACCCAGGCACCCACGCGCGAGACGCGACATATCGCGATTCAGCGGGCACGACTGGAGAGTGAGGACTTGGGCCCGCTACAGATACGGCGGCGTCACGCGGGCGAAACAGGGCCTACCTAATTTCTGTCACCCGACAGGAATTCCGCTCCCTGCGCCCGAAGGCAGGTGCCGCCGTGACCACCACCACCCCCTCCGAGGTACGCCCCGATCCACCGCACTCCCCCGACGACCGCTCCCTCACCGAGTTCGGCTACCGCCAGGAACTGCACCGCAGCCTGGGCAGGTACGCGTCCTTCGCGGCCGGGTTCTCCTTCATCTCCGTCCTGACGACCGTCTTCCAGTTCTTCGCCTTCGGGTACGCGTTCGGCGGCCCCGTCTTCTTCTGGACCTGGCCGGCGGTACTGGTCGGGCAGCTGATGGTGGCCGCCTGCTTCGCCGAACTGGCCGCCCGCTATCCGATCTCCGGCGCCATCTACCAGTGGTCGTCGCGTCTTTCGAACCTCACGTTCGGCTGGTTCGCCGGCTGGATCATGGTGATCGGACAGATCGTGGTGGTCGCGGCCGCGGCACTGGCGCTGCAGCTGGTGCTGCCCGCGATCTGGTCCGGCTTCCAGCTGATCGGCACCGACGCGGCGATCACCTCGGCGGACGGCGCGGCCAACGCGGCCGTCCTCGGCGTGATCCTGCTGGCCCTGACCACGCTGGTGAACATCCTGGACAACCGCGTGATGTCCGTGATCAACCGCGTCGGGGTCACCGCCGAGATCATCGGCGCGGTCCTGATCGTCGTCCTGCTGCTGACCCACTCCGAACGCACCCCCGGCATCACCTTCCACACCGAGGGCGCCGCCCAGTCCGGCCTGCTCGGGGCCCTGCTGGTGGGCTCGTTCGCGGCGGCGTACGTGATGATCGGCTTCGACAGCGCGGGCGAGATGAGCGAGGAGACGCACCACCCCCGGCGCACCGCGCCCCGCACCATCCTCGTCGCGCTCGGCGCGGCGGGCCTGCTCGCCACCCTGATCGTCCTCGGCGGCCTGCTCGCCGCCCCCAGCCTCACCGACGGACGTCTGGCCGTCGACGGCCTGAGCTACGTCCTCACCAGCAGCCTGGGCGACGGCGTCGGCCGCGTCCTGCTGGCCGACGTGGTGGTGGCGATCGCCGTGGCCACCCTGGCCATCCAGACGGCCGCCTGCCGCATGCTGTTCTCCATGGCCCGGGACGGCCAGCTCCCCTTCTCCCGCCGTCTCGCCAAGGTCAACCCGCGCACCGGCATGCCGAGCGCCCCGGCCCTGATGGTCGGCGTCCTGGCGGCGGCCCTGCTGCTGCTCAACTTCGCCTCCCCGGACGCCTTCCTGGCCATCGGCACCACCTGCATCGTGATGCTGTACCTGGCGTACGCGATGGTCACCGGACCGCTCCTGGTCCGCCGACTGCGCGGCGAGTTCGGCGCCGACGACGCCGACGGCACCGACGAGGCCGGCGCCCGCCTCTTCTCCCTCGGCCGCTGGGGCGTTCCCGTCAACGTCCTCGCGCTCCTGTACGGCCTGTTCATGACCGTCAACCTCGCCTGGCCGCGGGCAGCGGTGTACGACCCGGCGGGCGGGCACTGGTACTTCCAGTGGTTCACCGTGCTGTTCCTCACCGTCACCGTGGTGACCGGCGTGGCCTACCGGGCCTACAAGGCGCGTGCGGTGGTGGCGGAGGTGCCCGAGGCGGTCGCCGCGTAACCCCGCTCGGGGCACGGCGTACACGCTTACGCTTGCCCGTGATGACACGCAGCCGCCGGATCCCGCCCTCTCCCCTGCCGCAGCGCGAGGGGGTGGATCCGGTGCGGGTGCGACTGCCCGCCGAGGGGCCGTGGGCCACCGTGCGCGCCCACCTGACGGAACGGCTCTCCGGAGCGGGCACCGGTGTGGTCGACCACATGTTCGACACCGGGCGGATCGTCGGGGCGGACGGGCGGGCGGTGGCGCCGGACGCGGCCTACGTACCGGGGATGTTCGTGTGGTTCCACCGGGAGCTGCCGGCCGAGGTGCCGGTGCCGTTCCCGATCGAGGTGGTGCACCGCGACGAGCACATCGTCGTCGCCGACAAGCCGCACTTCCTGGCCACCACCCCGCGCGGCAGCCATGTCACCGAGAGCGCGCTCGCCCGGCTGCGCCGGGAACTGGACATCCCCACGCTCGGCGCCGCGCACCGGCTCGACCGGCTCACCGCCGGGCTGGTGCTGTTCACCGTGCGGCCCGAGGAGCGCGGCGCGTACCAGTCGCTGTTCGGCGACCGCTTGGTGCGCAAGCAGTACGAGGCGGTGGCGCCGTACGACCCCGGGCTCGTCCTGCCCCGGACCGTACGCAGCCGGATCGTGAAGGAACGCGGGGTGCTGGCCGCGTACGAGGTCGAGGGCGAGCCGAACGCGGTCAGCCGGGTCGAACTGGCCGAGCACGGCGGGCCCGGCCTCGGCAGGTACCGGCTCACTCCCACCACCGGGCAGACCCACCAGCTGCGGGTGCACATGAACGCCCTGGGCGTGCCCGTCCTCGGCGACCCGCTCTACCCGGTGGTGACCGGCCCCGTACCGGCCGGTGACTTCCGACGTCCGCTCCAACTGCTGGCGCGGAGCCTGGAGTTCACCGATCCGGTCACGGGAAAGGCGCACCGCTTCCGGAGTCCCAGGACTCTTCAGGCCTGGTCCTCGTACGACGAGTGGGCCGGTCAGTAACCGCGCCACCAGCGCAGGAAGCGCCGCCAGGCGCCCATCGGCCGGACCGGCTCGGGCGTCGGCGCGGGCGGCTGCGGGGGTGCCGCGACCGGCTGGGGCTGAGCCACGGACACGGGAGCCGGCTCCGGCGGGTGCGTGCCGACCTGCCAGTTGGACCGCTGGGACGGAACCGCGGCGTGGCCGGGCTTCTCCAGCACGTCCTGCTGCGGCTTGGGGTCGAACCGCACGGGCAGTTCCACCAGGTGGCGTGAGGCGATCGACTCCGCCCAGGTCAACTCGTCCTCGTCGCAGTCGAGTTCGACGTCCGGCAGTCGCATCAGCAGCGCGTCGACCCCGGTGTCGGCGATGGCGCGGCCGATGTCCTGGCCGGGGCACTCGTGCGGCCCGCCACCGAAGGCGAGGTGGGAGCGGTTGCCCATCATGTTGGCGGACAGGTCCGGACGCACTCGTGGATCGATGTTGCCCGGCGCGATGCCGAACAGCATGCCGTCGCCCTTGCGGATGCGCCGGCCGCCCAGCTCCGTGTCCTGTTTGGCGAAGTACGCGAGGACGGTGCTGATCGGCGGCTCGTCCCACAGGGACTGCTCCACCGCCTCGGGAACCGTCATCTGGCCGCCGCTGAGCTGGGCGCGAAAGCGCGGGTCGGTGAGCACCGTGCGCAGCACGTTGCCGATGAGGTTGGTCGTGGACTCGTAGGCGGCGAAGAGCACCAGGCGCAGGTGCTCCCTGACCTCGTCGTCGGTCAGGCGGGCCGGGTGGGTGATGAGGTGGCTGGTGAAGTCATCCTGGGGCTGGGCGCGCCGCCGGGCGGTGAGCCGGCTCAGCGCGTCCATGACGTAGCCATGGCTGGCGATGGCGGTCTCGGTGCCCTTGAGCGCGTCGCGGGCCGCCTGCACGAGCCGGTCGCTGTACTCGTCGGGCATGCCGAGGATCTCGCACATCACGGCCATCGGCAGGTGCTCGGCGAACTCGCTGACGAGGTCGGCCGTGCCCTCCTCGCAGAAGCGGTTGACGAGCCGCTGGGTGTGGCGGTTGATGTGGCGGCGGATGCCGCGGTGGTCGATGGTCGACATGGCGCCGGTGACCGCGCCGCGCAGCCTGAGGTGCTCGTCGCCCTCGGCGTGCGAGGCGATGGGCTGCCAGGCGATGTGCGGCATGAGGGGGTGGTCGGGCTTGACCATGCCCTCCTGGAGCGGGGTCCAGATGCGGCTGTCCCGGCAGAACAGCGAGGGCGTGCGCAGCATGTGCAGGTTCTCGGTGTGGCCGAGCACCACCCAGATGGGGACGTCTTCGTGCAGCAGCACGGGCGCCACCGGGCCGTGCTCCTCCCGGAGTTGCTCGTACAGGGACCCGAGGTCCTCTGCCTCGGGGCCGTAGAGCCGGTGCAGTCCGCCGGGTCCACGTCCGTGGGCGGGGCAGCCGGGCGGGGGGCCGAGGGAGGGGTCCGTACCGGTCAGGGAGTGGGATTCAGGCGTCACAGTGGTTGCTCCGAAGTGGATCCGGGGGCCGTGTCTGTCTGCGGGGCCGAGGTCTGGCTGGGGAGGCTTGTCCGGCGGGGGAGCCTTGTCCGGCGCGGGACCCGGGTTCGGCCCGGATGCCTGGTTCGGCCGGGGCCGGCCGGTCGCGGCGGGGGTGCGGTCATCGTCGTAGCGAGCCCTTCATCGCCAGGGAGTGCAAGAAGCGCATGAGGGTCATCAGCGTGTCCCGGCTGGAGGCGCGGCGGCGCGCGTCGCACTCGATGATGGGGATGTCCGGGCTCAGGTCGAGTGCCGTGCGCAGTTCCTCGACGGGGTAACGGGGCGCGTCCGGGAAGGAGTTGACGGCGACCACGAACGGTACGCCGCGCTCCTCCAGGCGTCCCATGACGTCGAAGCTGACCTCGAGCCGACGGGTGTCGATCAGCACGACCGCGCCGAGCGCGCCCTCGAACAGGCCGTTCCACAGGAACCAGAAGCGTTCCTGACCGGGGGTGCCGAAGAGGTACAGCACGAGCTGGTCGGTGATGCTGATGCGGCCGAAGTCCATGGCCACGGTGGTGGCCGTCTTGGTGTCGGAGCCGTAGTTGTCGTCGACCCCGACACCGGCCTGCGTCATGGTCTCCTCGGTGGTCAGCGGTTTGATCTCGCTGACCGAGCCGACCATGGTCGTCTTGCCGACCCCGAAGCCGCCGACGATGACGATCTTCACCGCGGCCTCGGCGGTGTGCGGGAGGTGGTCCTCGGTTCGGGGACCCGTGATGGTGTCAGAGCTTTTGAAGTCCATGCATCACCGCTTCGAGGAGGGAACGGTCGGCCAGCGCCTGACGGATCACCGGGGCGCGGACCGTCACCAGTTCGGCCGCCACCAGCTCGGTGAGCAGGACGGTCACCACGCTGAACGGCAGACTGAGATAGGCCGACAGTTCGGCCACGGACAGGGGGGCGGTGCACAGCCGGAGCAGCGCCGCCTGCTCGGGCGTGGCGGAGGGCGGAGGGTCGGCGCGCGCCACGATTAACGTCACCAGGTCGAGCTCGACGCGCTCGACGCCGTCCGGCCCGGTGATCACGTACAGCCGCTCGGGATTCTTCTTCTGCCCCTGGGGGGGTTCCTGTTCCTCCTGCCGGGGTTGCGGAACCGGTTCTGGGTTGGGGAATCGCCGCTGGCGTTGCGGAGGAGTCATACGGTCTGGCCGTTGCGCCTGGGCGGACTGGTGAGGTGCGCGCCGATCCGGATGACCAGGTCGCTCATGCGGGAGCTCATGAAGCCGGGTTCGGCGCGCACGTCGGAGAGCACCGCGAGGTAAGCGTTGGCGCCGGCGGCCATCAGGTAGAAGTAGCCGCCGTTGATCTCGATGAGCACCATCTTCATCTCGCCGTCGCTGCCCGGGATCTCCTGGGCGACGGCGGTCGCCAGGCTCTGCAGGCCGGCGCAGGCCGCGGCGACGCGGTCGGCGGTGTCCGGGTCACCGCCGTGGCGGGCGATGCGCAGGCCGTCGGCGGACAGCACCACGATCATCTGGATGCCCGGTACGCCTTTGGCGAGGTCCGTGAGCATCCAGTCGAAATTGCCTCGCTGCTGGATCACTTGAGGTTCCCCTCGTCGTCGGCCTCGACGTGGGCCGGTTCGTTGGTCGGCTGGGTGGATGCGGTGGTGCCCGGGCGCTTGAGTCCGTCGAAGAACGCCTGGACCCACAGGCCCGGCGGGGGCTCGGGCGCCTTCGGCTCCGGCTCGGGCTCGGGCTCGCGCTTGGCGGTCGACCAGATGGTCGGCCGGCCCTCCCGTTCCGCCTGTTCGATGGCGGCCTGTTCGGCGTACCGCTGGGTGAGCGAGGTCTTGACCCGGCTGCGGCGCTGCGGCAGGCCGCCCGCGGTCCACTCGGTGACGTCGGGGACGTCGTCCTCCAGGGAGAGCGCGGCCGTGAACTTGGGGCTGGTGGGGCGGCGCTTCTTGATCGTGCGCTTGGGGCCCGGGAGGGCTCCGAGGTCGACCTGGGGCACGGCGGTGGCGCCGATGCCGTGGGCGAGTCCGACGCCGGGCTCGGAGGTGAGCATGTCGCTCGGCACGACGAGGATCGCGCGGACACCGCCGTACGCGGAGGCGCGCAGCGACACCTGCATGTCGTACGTCTTGCAGAGCCGGCCGACGACGGCCAGGCCCAGGCGCGGGGACTCCCCGAGGTCCTCGAGGTCGAGGCCCGCCTTGGCGCGCTCCAGCATGCCCTCGGCCTTGGCTCGGGTCTCCTCGCTGAGGCTGACGCCCGCGTCCTCGATCTCGATGGCGACGCCGGTCTGCACCTCGGTGGCGGTGACGTGGACCTTGGTCTGCGGTGGCGAGTAGCGGGTGGCGTTGTCGAGGAGTTCGGCCGCGGCGTGGATGACGGGCTCGACGGCGGTGCCCTTGACGTTGACCTTGGCGATCGAGGACAGGTCGATGCGCCCGTACTCCAGGATCCGGGACATGGCGCCGCGCAGCACGCTGTACAGCGCGACCGGTTCGGGCCACTGCCGGCCGGGCCGGCCGCCGCCGAGGACGGAGATGGAGTCGGCGAGCCGGCCGATCAGCGCGGTGCCGTGGTCGATGCGCAGCAGGTCGTCGAAGACCTCGGGGTTGCGGCCGTGGTCCTCCTCCATCTCGCGGAGTTCACTGGCCTGCTGGTGGACGATCGCCTGGACGCGGCGGGCGATGTTGACGAAGGAGCGCTGCGTGGAGTCGCGCAGGACTTCTTCCTGGTCGACGATCTTGAGCACGGTCATGATCAACGACACTTGCGCTTCGGGGAGTTCACTCCACGCGGGGTTGATGAGACCGAGGTCGCGAATCACCTCCATGGGGGTATTTCCACGGCGCAGTCGGTCCAGCGCGGCCGGTGCGATCTCTTTGGCGAGGCGCGTCATCTCCTCGTCGTGGGCGGCGATCCGCCGTTCCAGATACGCGGTGTGACGGGCGTGGTCCGTACGCAGGTCCCGCAGTGCGCGGCGGCGCCGCGTCGCGTCGGCCGCCGTCGCGATCACCAGCAGCGTGGCGACGGCTCCGCACAAGCCGACGGCCACCCGGGCCGGCTCCGTCACCACGGCGACGGCGGCCCCGGTCACCGCGGCCATCAATATGGCGGGGAGCAACAGCACGCGCGCGTAGGGAAGTTCACGGCGACCGGGAGGAGATTGAACACTCACCATCTGGGCCCTCTGAAACAAATCGGCTGGGTGTCGGGGGAGCTTGCAGGGGGGTTTGTCATGGATCTGTCGGTATCTTCGGTATTTTTTGGGAACAAGCGCCCGAATACATCTCAACTCGGTGCGCTGCGGGCGAGCTTAGTCCGACCGGATCATCGCCGTGTCATATTCAGCAAGCACCTGAAACGGGGTCGAAGACAGGAGTACGCTCAGCTCCATTTACACGCTGGGGATACAATCGCACACGGTGCGTCACGGCCTATGGACATACGAAAACACCCACCGTGACGAGTGACGTGCCCCCGGCGGGAGCGGCGCGAGGAGCTCAGACCCCCGCGATGCGCAGCGCGGCGTCCGCCGTGGCCTCCGCGAACGCCGACACCGGACGCTCGGGGTCGGAGCGATGCACGAGGATGACTCCCTCGATCAGCCCGAACACCAGATCCGTCCGCAGATCGAGCTCACCCTTGGCGAGCGCACCGCCCGCCGCCGTGGCCGCGAGCAACTGCCGGTAGGCGTCCTTGAGTTCGGCGCGAACCGCGTGGAAGCCGGCGAACCCCTCGGTGCGCACCTCGGGCAGCAGGTAGAGGACGCCGAGGTTGTGCGGCCCGCCGCACAGCACGTCCACGTCCGCACGGCACAGCTCCCACAGCCGGTCCTCGGCCGGGGTGGCGTCGTCGGCGAGGAGTTCCCGGGCATACGCCAGCGAGGGCGTGACCGTGGACTCCAGGAGCTCGGCGAGCAGCCCCTCCTTGCCGGAGACGTAGTGGTACATGGACGCCTGCCGCATGCCCGCGCGCTCAGCGAGGGCACGGGTGGAGGTGGCCGCGTAGCCGAGCGTGGTGAACAACTCCGCCGCGGCGGCGAGCAGTTCCTCGCGCGGTTCGAGACCGCTGTCCGGCCGCTGCGCGGCCCGCGGCCTGCCGACCCGTCGGCTCCGGTCTGCACCTGCTGTCCCCATGCGTTCGATCCTCGCACACGCTCGCCCTCGGTGATCTTCGTGAGGGCCCGGTAACCGAGCGGCAACGACGCGGCAACGCCGGCGACCCGTCCCGCCATTAATTTCTGTCGAGCGACAGAAATTAATCCTCAGCAGGACGACGACACACGGAGCCGGAGGACCCGCGATGGCGACAGCGACCACGTACGGAGCTCGCGCCCATGCCCGCGCCCAGGAGGGCACGCGCACCGAGGCCATGCCCGTCGTACCGGCCGGCACCTGGCCGAACCCGCCCTGCGAAGCGGGCCACCTGGTGTGGGCCGAGACGGTGGCGGGTGGCAACTACACACACCGGGTGCTGGCCCGCGGCACCGAACTGCGCCTGACCGACCCGCACGGCGACGCCTGCGCACACCTGCTGCTGTTCGTCGCCGACCGGCCCTGGGAGCGGCTCAACGTGGCCGACACGGTGAAGGTCCAGTGGAACGCCTACCTCGGCGAGGGCGGGCTGCTCCTCTCCGACCAGGGCCGGGTCCTCGCCTCGGTGGTCTCGGACACCTCCGGACGGCACGACGCCCTGTGCGGCACCTCCACCCTCGTCCGCAACGCGGAGCGGTACGGCGACGGCACCCCGCAGAGCCCCTCCCCGGCAGGGCGCGAACTGTTCAAGCTGGCCGCCGCCAAGAACGGCCTGGAGCCCCGCGACCTGCCGCCGTCACTCTCCTTCTTCCAGGGCGTGGAGGTCCGCGAGGACGGCGTCCTGGATTTCACCGGCTCGGCCGGCCCCGGCAGCAGCGTGACGCTGCGCGCCGAGCAGGACGTGACGGTCCTGCTCGCCAACGTCCCGCATCCGGCGGACCCACGCGCCGAGTACGTCAGCACCCCGCTGGAGGTGCTCGCCTGGCGCGCCGACGCCACCCGGCCGGGCGACCCGCGGTGGGACGCCACGCCCGAGGGCCGCCGCGCCTTCCTGAACACCGCCGAGTTCCTTGCCGCCAGGGGGATCGCATGAGCACGACCGTCGTTCCCGCCCGCGCCGCGTGGTCGGCCGTGATCCGCGCCGGCGAGACTCTCACCGTCACCGACCTGCACGGCAACCAGGCCGTCGACTTCCTCGTCTACGACGCCCACGACACCTCGGTCCGCTACAGCGCCCCCGACACGATCCACGCGCAGGGCAACATCTTCCTCACCACGGGCAGCGTGCTGCTGTCCAACGAGCACACGCCGCTGATGACCGTCGTCGCCGACGACGTGGGCCGGCACGACACGGTCGGCGGCGCCTGCTCCAAGGAGTCGAACACCCTCCGGTACGGCCACCACACCTGGGCCCAGCACGCGTGCGTGGACAACTTCCTCGCCGAGGGCGCGCGCCACGGCCTCGGCAAGCGTGACCTGGTCTCCAACATCAACTGGTACATGAACGTGCCGGTCGAGAAGGACGGCACCCTGGGCATCGTCGACGGCCTGTCCTCCCCGGGGCTGAAGCTGAGCCTGCGAGCCGAACGGGACGTCCTCGTGCTCGTCTCCAACTGCCCCCAGGTCAACAACCCGTGCAACGGCTTCGAGCCGACGGCGGTGGAGATGACGATCACCGAGGCGGGCACCGCATGACCTTCGACACCCTCCTCGTCGCCAACCGGGGCGAGATAGCGGTCCGGATCATCCGCACCGCACGCGAACTCGGCCTGCGCACGGTCGCGGTGTACTCCGACCCGGACCGCTCCGCCCCGCACGTCCGGCTCGCCGACGAGGCGGTGCGGCTCGGCCCGGCGCCCGCGAAGGAGTCGTACCTCGACGCCGACCTGGTGCTGAAGGCCGCCAAGGACACCGGCGCGGGCGCGATCCACCCCGGTTACGGCTTCCTGTCCGAGGACGCGTCCTTCGCGCGCCGCTGCGAGGACGCCGGGATCGTGTTCGTGGGCCCGGCGCCGGAGCAGCTGGAGCTGTTCGGCGCGAAGCACACGGCCCGCGCGGCGGCCCAGGCGGCCGGGGTGCCGCTGGCCCCGGGGACGGGCCTGCTGGCGTCCCTGGACGAAGCACAGGCGCAGGCCGCCGGGATCGGCTACCCGGTCATGCTCAAGGCGACCGGCGGTGGCGGCGGGATCGGCATGTCGGCCTGTCACGGTGCCGACGAACTCGCCGACGCCTGGGAGCGCGTGCAGCGCGTCGCCGCCGCCTCCTTCTCCTCCGCCGGCGTCTTCCTGGAACGCCTCGTCGAGCACGCCCGCCATGTCGAGGTGCAGGTGTTCGGCGACGGCGAGGGCAGGGTCGTCACCTTCGGCGACCGCGACTGCTCCCTCCAGCGCCGCAACCAGAAGGTGCTGGAGGAGGCCCCGGCACCGGGCCTGCCCGCACACATACGCGAGCAACTCGCCACAGCCGCACACGACCTGTGCGCCTCCGTCGGCTACCGCTCCGCCGGAACCGTCGAGTTCGTCTACGACGCCGCCCGCGAGGAGGCGTACTTCCTGGAGGTCAACACCCGCCTCCAGGTGGAGCACCCGGTCACCGAGGAGATCTACGGCGTCGACCTGGTCGCCTGGATGCTGCGGCTGGCGCGCGGTGAGCAGGACGTCGTCCGCGACCCGGGCGCCCCGCGCGGCCACGCCGTCGAGGCCCGCGTGTACGCCGAGGACCCCTCACGCGAGCACCGGCCCAGCGCGGGCCTGTTGACACGCGTCGAGTTCCCGCCGGGCGTGCGCGTCGACGGCTGGGTCGAGACCGGTACCGAGGTGACGACGTCGTACGACCCGATGCTCGCGAAGGTCATCGCGTACGGCCCGGACCGGGCACACGCCCTGCGCCGGCTGGACGAGGCGCTGGCCCGCACCCGCGTCGACGGCATCGAGACGAACCTGGGCCTGGTACGGGCGGCACTCGCGAACCGGAACTTCGCCACGGCCACGCACTCCACCGCGACGCTCACCTCCGTGAGTGATCCGACCCCGCGCATCGAGGTCGTCGCCGGCGGCACCCTCACCACCGTGCAGGACTGGCCGGGCCGCACCGGCTACTGGCAGGTCGGCGTACCCCCCTGCGGACCGATGGACGACCTGTCCTTCCGGCTCGGAAACCGCGCCCTGGGCAATGAGGAGAGCGCCCCCGGCCTCGAGTGCACCCTCCAGGGCCCGTCGCTGCGGTTCACCCACCCCACGACCGTGTGCGTGACGGGCGCACCGGCCCCGGTCACCGTCGACGGTGCGCCGGTCGCGCGGTGGGAGCCGGTGACGGTGCCCGCGGGGGCCGTACTGGAGATCGGCACACCCTCCGAGCACGGCCTGCGGACGTACGTCCTGGTCGCCGGCGGCCTCGACGTGCCCGCCTTCCTGGGCAGCGCGAGCACCTTCACCCTGGGCCGGTTCGGCGGACACGGCGGCCGGGCGCTGCGCACGGGCGACGTCCTGCACGGCGGGACGACCGTCCAGGGCACGCCGGTCCCGCAGACCGACCGCCCGGACTTCTCCGCCGTGTGGCACGTCAAGGCCGTCGAAGGCCCGCACGCCGCACCGGAGTTCTTCACCGAGGAGGACATCCACGACTTCTACGCCGCCGAGTGGAAGGTGCACTTCAACTCGGCGCGCACGGGCGTCCGCCTGGTCGGCCCGAAGCCGCGCTGGGCGCGCACCGACGGCGGCGAGGCGGGCCTGCACCCGTCCAACATCCACGACACCCCGTACTCCGTGGGAGCCGTCGACTACACGGGCGACATGCCGGTGCTGCTCGGCCCGGACGGCCCCTCCCTCGGCGGGTTCGTGTGCCCGGCGACGGTGATCAGCACCGAACGCTGGAAGCTGGGCCAGCTGCGCCCGGGCGACACCGTGCGGTTCACGCCGGTCGACGTGGCGGGCGCCCCCCGCCCCACCATCGTGGACGGCGGCATCCTCGCCCGGGACGGCGAGGTGACCTACCGCCGCAGCGGCGACGACAACCTCCTGGTCGAGTTCGGCCCGATGGAGCTCGACCTCGCCCAGCGCATGCGCGTCCACGCCCTGATGGAGGCGGTGGCCGAGCAGGGCCCGGAAGGCATCACCGACCTGACGCCCGGCATCCGGTCCCTCCAGATCCAGACGGACCCGCGCCGCCTGCCACAGCACGAACTCCTCACCGCCGTACGGGAGATCACCACCAACCTCCCCCCGAGCGACGAACTGGTGGTCCCCTCCCGCACGGTCCACCTCCCGCTCTCCTGGGACGACCCGGCGACCCGCGAGGCGATCGCCCGCTACATGGCGGGCGTCCGCGACGACGCGCCCTGGTGCCCGTGGAACATCGAGTTCATCCGCCGCGTCAACGGCCTGGATTCGGTGGCGGACGTGTACGACACGGTCTTCGACGCGGAGTACCTGGTCCTCGGCCTCGGCGACGTCTACCTGGGCGCCCCGGTCGCCACCCCCCTCGACCCCCGCCACCGCCTGGTGACCACCAAGTACAACCCGGCACGCACCTGGACGGCCGAGAACTCGGTCGGCATCGGCGGCGCGTACCTGTGCGTCTACGGCATGGAGGGCCCCGGCGGCTACCAGTTCGTGGGCCGGACGACCCAGGTCTGGTCCGGCTGGCAGCAGCGCGGTGCCTTCGAGCCCGGCTCCCCCTGGCTCCTGCGCTTCTTCGACCGGATCAGGTGGTACCCGGTCGAGGCCGACGAACTCCTCGACCTGCGCGCCGACATCACCTCCGGCCGCTTCGTACCGCGCATCGAGGAGGGCACCTTCTCACTGGCCGAGTACCAGGCCTTCCTGGCCGAGAACGCCGAGTCCATCGACGCGTTCAGGTCCCGCCAGCAGGCGGCGTTCTCATCGGAGCGGGACGCGTGGGAGGCGGCGGGCGAGTTCACCCGGGCGGAGGCCGCGACCGCTCCGGCCGCTCCCCCGGCCGAGGTGACCGTCCCGCCCGGCGGCCGCCTGATCGAGGCCGAATTCGCCGCATCGGTCTGGCAGGTGAACGTCGGGCCGGGCGACGAGGTGACGGCAGGCCAGCCGTTGCTCGCCCTGGAGGCGATGAAGATGGAGTCCAGGGTGCAAGCGCCGATGGACGGCGTGGTCACGGAGATCCTGGCCAGGCCGGGCGACCAGGTGGAGGCCGGGACGGCACTGATCGTCCTGGCCCCGGCCGCGAACTGAAAGAGGACCCTCCTATGTCCACCACTCTCGCCCGCGTCCGCGCCGCCTACGCCCGCATCGAAGCGGTCGACCGCCCGGAGATCTGGATCGACCTGCGACCGCAGCCGGAGGTCGAGGCGGAAGCCCGGACGATCGACGAACAGATCGCCTCCGGCAAGCGACTCCCCCTCGCCGGACGCCTGCTCGCCGCCAAGGGCAACATCGACGTGGCCGGCCTGCCCACCACCGCCGGCTGCCCGTCGTACGCCTACGCCCCCGAGGCCGACGCCCCGGCCGTCGCCCGCCTGCGCGCGGCGGGCGCGATCGTGCTGGGCACCACGAACCTGGACCAGTTCGCGACGGGCCTGGTCGGCACCCGCTCCCCGCACGGCGCCGTCCGAGGCGCGCACGACCCGACCAGGATCAGCGGCGGCTCCAGCTCCGGCTCGGCCGTGGCGGTGGCCCTGGGCATCGTCGACCTCTCCCTCGGCACCGACACCGCGGGCTCGGGCCGCGTGCCGGCCGCCTTCAACGGCATCATCGGCCTGAAGCCGACCCGCGGCCTGGTCCCGACCACGGGCGTGGTCCCGGCCTGCGCCTCCCTCGACTGCGTGACGGTCTTCGCCCGCACCCTCCCCGAGGCCGAGCAGGCACTCGCCCACATGGCCTCCCCACCCGACCGAGACCTCCCACCGCTCCCCCAGCGAACGCCGGGCCCATGGCGGATCGCGGTCCCGCCACGCGACCAGCTCGGCGACCTGGACGACGGCTGGGCACAGGCGTACGAGGCCGCGGTGACCCAACTCATCCAGGCGGGCGCGTCGGTGCAGGAACTGGACCTCGGCCCCTTCACCGAGGCCGCCGCGATGCTCTACCAGGGCGCGTTCGTGGCCGAGCGCTACACAGCAGTCGGAACCTTTGTCGACAAGGCGATGGCCGAGGGTGACACGTCCCTCGACCCCACGGTCGCCGGCATCATCACCCGTGCCCGCGACATCCCGGCCCACCAGCTCTTCGCCGACACCGACCGCCTGGCGGCCCTGCGCACCCGCGCCCGCACCGAACTCGCCGACGCGGACGCCCTTCTCCTCCCCACCGCCCCCGGCCACCCCACCCTCGCCGAGGTGGCCGCCGACCCCCTGGGCGCCAACGCCCGTCTGGGCCGCTTCACCAACTCCACGAACCTCTTCGACCTGGCGGCGGTCGCCGCCCCGGCCGGTGAGGTCAACGGCCTGCCCTTCGGCGTGATGCTGATCGGCCCGGCGTTCACGGACGAACGCCTGGCCCGGATCGCCGCCCTGCTCCAGCCGGAGACCCGCCTGGCGGTGATGGGCGCCCACCTGTCCGGCCAGCCCCTGAACCCCCAGCTCCTGGCCCTGGGCGCCCGCCTGGACCACACCACGACCACTGCGCCGGCCTACCGTCTGCACGCGCTACGGACCAACCCGCCGAAACCGGGCCTCGTCCACGTGGGCGAGGACGGTTCCGCCATCGAGACAGAGGTATGGCGCCTCCCCGCGGAGGGCCTGGGCAGACTCCTGACCGCCCTCCCCCGCCCGATGACGCTGGGCAGCGTGGAACTGGCGGACGGCAGCCGACTCCCCGGCTTCCTGTGCGAACCGGACGCTCTCACAGACGCCGAGGACATCACCTCGTACGGCGGCTGGCGAGCGTACCTGAGCCGCTGAAGTCACACCCCCGCCACCCGCTCGTGCGCCGCCCCCGCGGCGCGGCACCCGCGTACGGCGGCAAGGGGCCGTGTCGGGGGGTGTCCCGCCCGCAGCGGTTGGCGCGTCAACGCCGGCACCTCTCCAGGCAACCGATTCCGCGCCGTTCCGAGGACGGACACCCCCCGACACGGCCCCGACCCCCAACCTGCGAGCCACAACCGCGAGCCGCGAGCCGCGACGCCAGGGGGACTCACCCCACCGACGAGTAGGCGACAACCCCCCGCAACAGCTCGTCGACCGCCTTACGCGCGTTCTTCGCGACCGTAGACCCCTCGGCATGCGCGGCGGCCGAGATCTGCCCCAGCACATCGATCACCTGCTTGCACCACCGCACGAAGTCCCCCGCAGGCATCTCCACCTCGCGCAGCACCTCGTCGAGGCCCTTCCCCGAAGCCCACATGTACGCCGCCCAGGCGAAGCCGAGGTCCGGCTCGCGCTGGCCCACACCCTCCGTCTGGGTGATCCGGAAGTCCTCCTCCAGGGCGTCCAGGCGCCCCCAGATCCGGACCATCTCGCCGAGCGCGGCCTTCGCCTTGCCCGAGGGCACCTTGGGCGCCATGGCGTCGTCTGAGACGCGGGACTCGTACACCAACGCCGAGACGCAGGCGGCCAGTTCGGCGGGGGCAAGCCCCTCCCACACGCCGGCCCGCAGGCACTCACTCGCCAGCAGATCCAGCTCGCCGTACAGCCGGGCCAACCGCTTGCCGTGCTCGGTGACCTCGTCGGCGCGCAGGTAGTCCAGCTCGGTCAGCAGCGCCACGATCCGGTCGAACGTCCGAGCGATGGTGTTCGTGCGCCCCTCGATACGCCGCTCCAGCTGCGAGGTGTCACGCAGCAGCCGGTGGTAGCGCTCGGCCCAACGCGCATGGTCCTCCCGGTCGTTGCAGCCATGGCAGGGGTGCGCGCGCAGGGCGGTGCGCAGCCGGGCGATCTCCCGGTCGTCGGCCGCCTGGGACCGCTTCTTGCGGGCCCGCTCCGTCGGAATGTGCCCGGCCTTGGTGCGCAGCGCGGAGGCGAGGTCCCGACGGGACTGCGGCGAGCGCGGGTTGAAGGACTTCGGGATCCGCATCCGCTCCAACGCCTCGACGGGCACCGGGAAGTCCATCGACGCGAGCCGCTTGACCTGCCGCTCGGCGGTCAGCACCAGCGGACGCGGGCCGTCGTGGTACTCGAAGCCGCGATGGCCGTTCGACCGCCCGGCCGGCAGCCCCGGGTCCAGCACCAGCGCGAGGCCCGCGTACTTGCCGGTCGGGACATGGATGACGTCCCCCGGCTTGAGCTTCTCCAGCGCGACGGCGGCCTCGGCGCGCCGCTCGCTGACGCCCTGCCGGGCCAGCTCGGTCTCCCGGTCCTTGAGCTGGCGGCGCAGTTGCGCGTACTCGTCGAAGTCGCCGAGGTGGCAGGTCATGGAGGCCTTGTAGCCCTCCAGCCCCTCCTCGTTGCGCTGCACCTGCCGCGAGATCCCGACGACCGACTTGTCGGCCTGGAACTGCGCGAAGGACGTCTCCAGCAGCTCCCGCGAACGGTGCCGCCCGAACTGCTCCACCAGGTTGACCGCCATGTTGTACGACGGCTTGAAGCTGGAGCGCAGCGGATACGTGCGCGTGCCGGCCAGTCCCGCGAGGTGGTCGGGGCTTATCCCGCGCTGCCACAGCACGACCGCGTGCCCCTCGACGTCGATGCCGCGCCGGCCCGCACGTCCCGTCAACTGTGTGTACTCACCGGGGGTGATGTCGGCATGCTGCTCGCCGTTCCACTTGACGAGCTTCTCCAGCACCACGGACCGCGCGGGCATGTTGATGCCCAGCGCGAGCGTCTCGGTCGCGAACACCGCCTTGACCAGGCCGCGTACGAACAGCTCCTCGACGACCTCCTTGAACGTCGGCAGCATGCCCGCGTGGTGGGCCGCGATGCCGCGCTCCAGGCCCTCCAGCCACTCGTAGTAGCCGAGGACGTGCAGATCCTCCGTCGGGATGGAGGAGGTGCGCTCCTCGACCAGGGCGCGCACCCTCTCCCGTGCCTCGTCGTCGTTGAGTCGCAGGCCCGCGTGCAGGCACTGCTGGACGGCGGCCTCGCAGGCGGCGCGGCTGAAGATGAAGGTGATGGCGGGCAGCAGGCCCTCGGCGTCCAGGCGTTCGATGACCTCGGGCCGGCTCGGTGTCCAGATGCGGGAGCGCTGCCGGCGCTCCCGCTCACGGTCGGCTTCGCGCATCGCACGGCCACGCCTGCGGTCCTGGTACGAGGGCCGGCTGGCCTCCATCCGGGCCAGCCGCGAGAGGTCGGGATTGACGGCCTTCTTGTGGCCCTCGCCCTCCTCGAACAGGTCGTACATCCGCCGCCCGGCGAGCACGTGCTGGAACAGCGGCACGGGCCGGTGCTCGGAGACGATCACCTCGGTGTCGCCGCGCACGGTGTCGAGCCAGTCGCCGAACTCCTCGGCGTTCGACACGGTCGCCGACAGCGACACGAGCGTGACCGACTCCGGGAGGTGGATGATCACTTCCTCCCACACGGCCCCCCGGAAGCGGTCGGAGAGGTAGTGCACCTCGTCCATGACCACGTACCCGAGACCGAGGAGGGTCTGCGACCCCGCGTACAGCATGTTCCGCAGCACCTCGGTGGTCATCACGACCACCGGGGCGTCCGAGTTGACGCTGTTGTCGCCGGTCAGCAGGCCGACCTTGTCCGCGCCGTAACGGCGGCACAGGTCGGCGTACTTCTGGTTCGACAGCGCCTTGATGGGCGTCGTGTAGAAGCACTTCTTGCCCTGCTGCAGGGCGAGGTGGACGGCGAACTCGCCGACGATCGTCTTGCCGGAGCCGGTGGGCGCGGCCACCAGGACGCCCTTGCCCGCCTCGAGCGCCTGACAGGACTCGATCTGGAAGGGGTCGAGGCCGAAGTCGTACATCTCGCGGAAACCGGCGAGCGCGGTGGCCTGCTCGACAGCGCGCCTACGTGCTGCCGCATACCGCTCGGCCGGTGAGAGGTCCTCTGTCATCGTGCTTTCGAGACTACCGGGCCCCACTGACAACAGGACGATCATTATCCGGATCCGATGACGATAAACATCGGATTCCCGCAGCTCACGGCCCTACGATCCGGACGGCAGCCGGCACACAGCGCGCGGTCAGCGGCAGCGGCCCGAGCGGCTCGCCGTCCGCGTACCCGGTGATCCCCTGCGCGGCGATCTCCACCTTGGCCGCCCGGAGCACGGTGACCTTCGGATGGTCGACGTGCCGGCCCCGGTACACGCTCGGAAAGACCTTGAGCAGCGTCGTACGACTGCAGTCCCCGACCACCGTGACGTCGAACAGCCCGTCGGTGAGGTCGGCGCCCGGACAGATCCGCATGCCGCCGCCGTACGAGGACCCGTTGCCGACGGCCACCAGGGTCGCCTCGACCTCCCTGACGTCGCCGTCGTCCAGCGTGATCCGGTACGGATACGGGCGGAAGGCGGCGAGTTCGGCGAGCATCGCCAGGTCGTACTTGAGACGCCCCGTCGGCCGGCGCATGCGGTTGCCGCGGTCGTTGACCCGGGAGTCGAAGCCGGAGGCGAGGACCGTTCCGAACCACCGGCCGTCCACCCGGCCGAGGTCGATGTCGCGCATCCGGGCGCCCTTGAGGGCGTCGGCGATCACGCGGCCCGCGGCGGCGGGGTCGCGCACCGGCAGACCAAGAGCCCGGGCGAAGTCGTTGCCGGTGCCCACCGCGACCAGGCCGAGCGGGGTACGCGTCCCGGCGACGGCCTGCAGAGCCAGATTCGCCATGCCGTCCCCGCCGACGGCGATCACGGCACCAGTGCCGTCGGCGACGGCGGCACGCACGCGGGTAAGGGCGTCCTCGGCGTTCGCGCCGAGGACCGTACGCACGGAGAAGCCGGCCGCCCGGACAGCCGAAGCGGCCGGCTGCGCCGCGTGGGCGCCCCGGCCGCGACCCGCGGTGGGGTTGACGAAGAGGGTGATCTCGCTGGTCACGCCCCGGACGTTACAAGGGCGGCCGAGTCGATCAGGTCACGTCGTCATAACCGTTGACCCGTTCCGTGCTCGCCTGCTCGGGCAGCGCCCTGGTGGCCGAGACGGTCTCCACCTCGCCGATCTCCTCGGGGGTGAGGTCGAGCTCGGAAGCCTCGTCGTCGGCGGGACCCAGCTCGTCGCGGCGGCGCCTGCGCCGGTCGTTGAGCAGCGAGAAGAGGACCGCACCGAAGTACAGGACCCAGATCGGTCCGGCGAGCGCCAGCATCGTCAGCGGGTCGGTGCTGGGCGTGGCGACGGCCGCGAACACCGTGATGCCCATGATCATGCCACGCCACCAGCCGAGCATCCGCTTGCCGGTGATCGCCCCGGTGAGGTTGAGGAAGACCAGCAGCAGGGGCAGCTCGAAGGAGAGACCGAAGACGAGCACCATGCGAATGACGAGGTCCAGCAGGTCGTCCAGCGGCAGCAGGTTGGAAGCGTCGGCCGGGGTGAACTCGAGCAGCACCTTCGCCGTGGTGGGCAGCACCGTGTAGGCGAAGTAGGCGCCGCCGAGGAACAGCGGGACACCGGTGCCGACGAACGCGTAGGCGTACTTCTTCTCGTGCCTGTGCAGGCCGGGCGCGACGAAGCCCCACAACTGGTACAGCCAGACCGGCGAGGCCAGAACCACGCCCGCCATCAGTGAGACCTTCAAGGCCAGGGTGAAGGGGGTGAGCAGACCGTTGATGGTGATCTGCGCACACGGTTCGCTGGACTTCGACTTGGCCAGTTGCTCGAAGGTCTGCTCACAGCCGACCGAGTCCAGGATCGGCCTGGTGATGAGATTGATGATGTCGTTGTAGAAGAAGGCAGCAACGACAGTGATGGCGACGATGGCCAGCATCGCCTTCGCGAGCCGGTTGCGAAGCTCGCGAAGGTGCTCCGCGAGGGGCATCCGCCCCTCGGGATCCTTCTCCTCATTGCGGGCAGACTTCAGCAACCCACGTTCCCATCTCGTGCGGCGGGCCGGAGGTCACCGGCCCTGCGTCAGCGCTTGGTCGTGTCCGTCGGCTCGGTGACCGGGCGCGAGCTCGTCACGTCACCGGGGGCGGCCTGGATGGTGCGCTGGACGGGGGGCTGCTGGTCCTCGTGCGGCGGCGCCGCGGGAGCGGACGCGTTGTCCTGACCCTCGGACTTCATCGCCTTGGCCTCGCTCTTGAGGATTCGCGCGGACTTGCCGAGCGAGCGCGCCATGTCCGGAAGCTTCTTGGCGCCGAACAGCAGGATGATGACGACGAGGATGAGAATGATCTCGGGGGCGCCGAGCCTTCCGAACATAAGTCTTTACCTTCTCACCGAGGCGGCTGGAGTGGGGAGCTGTCCGACCGGTCGGACAGGTGTCCGAACGATCGTGCTGACAGCGATCGTAACGCTCAGGGGTAAACGCGTGGCAATCCCTGTGCATACTCCCTGTCCGCGGTCCGGGCCTCGTTCTCCGGACCGCGACATGCAGCGTACCTGCCGGAACCACCAAGTCGACAGGGCGAAGTGGCCCAAAGCGCATCACACCCGTGACTCACAGGGAACACACCGGACGACTCACAGTGAGTCCACAGAGCGGGCCGCGCTCATGGAGGCACGCTCCAGATCCTCCGCAGCCCGGTTGATGCGCCGCGCCGAGTCCGTGACCTGCCTGCCCAGACGCTGCGCCTCCAGGAAGACCCGTACGGCGAGCACACCGAGAACGGCGAGACCCAGGAAACCCACAGCTACCGCGAACATCGGCCAGAACATGGAGCCGAGCCTAGAGGGTCGAGTGGAGCCGCAGGGTCCTGACCCCGCCGCCCGTCAGCAGCTCGACGATCCGCTCCCCCGCCGGCTTGCGGACCACCGACGCGCAGTCGGGGCAGGTGAACGAGTAGAAGGTGGTGCGGCTCGTGGCGCCGATGGCCAGGCGCAGGGCGCTCGCGGCGAGCTCGAAGCGGCCCCGGCAGTCCGGGCAGCCCGCCCTGAACGTCACCGGCGTCACGTTCCTCATCCCGGCGAACGCGGCGGCCACCGTGACCCCGGCACCGGGCGTCGACGACTCGCTCAAAGCGCCTGCTCCTGCCTGTCGTCCTGTCCGTCGTGCACCACGGGCGCTCCGGGAGCGCCGTGCGCCTCGACCCCGCCGTGCGCCTCGATCCCGTCGTACGCCGCCAGTGCCTCGCGGGCCGCCTCGCGGGCGCTGTCGGCGAGGTCACGCGGCGAGACGATCCGGCCGTCGCGCCCGAGCCGCAGCGCCAGCCGCTTGAGCGAGGCCGGTTCCGGGGTGCGCAGGGTGATACGCAGCCCGCCGTCCGGCAGTTCATCCGCACTGTCGTGCGGGTAGTACTCGGCGACCCAGCGTCCGCCGGGACCGACCTCGACGACGACCTCGGGGTCCTCGGCGGCGGGCTGCACCAGTCCCTCGGACAGGTCCCGCAGCTCGATCTCGGGCGGGGCGGACGGCTCGTCGAGGATCTTGATCTCGGCCACCCGGTCGAGCCGGAAGGTGCGGCGCGCCTCGGAGCGGCGGCACCAGGCCTCGACGTAGGTGTGACCGACGCTGACCAGGCGGATCGGGTCGATCTCGCGCTCGGTGACCTCGTCGCGGGCGGGCGAGTAGTAGCGGATCCACAGGCGGCGCCGCTCCGAGATGGCCCGGTCGACGTCCGCGAACACGCCGCCCTCCGACTCGAAGGTCACGGACAGCCGGGAGCTCGCCCCCGCCTGCTCGCCGGCCGCGGCCTCCACCTTGGCGGTGGCCCGCAGCAGCGCCTGCCGGTCGCTCTCGCGCAGGCCGGGCAGCGTGGACACCGCGCGGGCGGCGACCAGCAGGGCGGTGGCCTCGTCGGAGGCGAGCCGCAGGGGCTCGGCCACGTCATCGGGGTTGTGCCACCAGATGCGCTCGCCGTCGGTGTCGATGTCGAGCAGATCGCCGCCGCGGAAGCTGGTGCCGCACATGGGCAGCACGTCGAGGTCGGAGACCAGCTCGTCCTCGGTGATCCCGAAGGCCCGGGCGACGTCCTCGACCCGGGCGCCGGGGCGCTCCCTCAGATACGTCATCAGGGAGAGCATCCGCCGGGTCTGGTCGATGGCGTTCGCCGGCCTGGCCGGTTTTCCCACCACGTTCTTACGCCCCCTCAGCCTTTGGCCACGGCACGCAGCCGGTCCAGCACGTCGGCCCGCAGTTCGGCGGGCTCCAGGACCACCACGTCCGGCCCGAACTCCACCAGCCAGGCGTCCAGGCCGTGGCCGTACGGAATCTCCAACTCGTCCCAGCCGTCCCCCAGTTCCCGTACCGAGACGGCCTTGGCCCGCAGGGGGTAGCCCGCGTCGGAGCGCAGCCGGATCAGCGCGGAGCGGTCGGCGGTCTCGCCGGCCCAGCTCGCGACGGTCTCGCGGACGGTGACGACGTCGGGCACGGGGGCGGTGTACCGGGCGCCGCGGGTGCGTACCTTGCCGGTGATCCGGGACAGCCGGAACACCCGCTCGGCGCTGCGGTCGCGGTCCCAGCCCGCCAGGTACCAGTGGCCACGCCAGCATTCCAGCGCCCAGGGCTCGACGTGCCGGGTCTCGGGGTGGGCGGCGGTGGCCTTGCGGTAGTCGAAGACCACCGGGCGGCGGTCGCGGCAGGCCAGCATCAGCGGCTCGAACGCGGCCTCGTGCACCGGGATGCGTGGTTCCAGGGCGCCATGGGTCTCGTACGGGTCGAAGTCCTCGGGGAGTCCCGCGGCGCGCAGCTTCTGCAGGGCGCCACTGGCCGCGCCCGCGAGCCGGGCCTGTTGCCAGACCTTGGCGGCCAGCCCCAGGGCGGCGGCCTCCTCGGCGTCCAGGGTGACGGGCGGGAGGCGGTTGCTGTCGCGGCGGGCCAGGTAGCCGATCTCGCCGTCCAGGTTCTCGACGGTCTCGATGATCAGGCCGAGTTCGCGCAGATCGTCCTTGTCGCGCTCGAACATCCGGTTGAAGGAGTCGTCCGACCCGGCTTCCAGGTAGGCCTCGATGGACTCACGCAGCTCGCGCTTGCTGAGCGGCCGCCGCGTCCCGAGCAGACACAGCGCCAGGTTCATCAGTCGCTCGGCCTTGGCAATGGCCATCGACGCCCTTCGCCTCCCTATGGTGCTTACGAACGATGACCGTACCGCCCTGAAGTGGCGCGGCAAAAGCCGAGGGCCCATGCCCGGACAGGCATGGGCCCCAGGTGGTCGAGACCGGTCGTCGGACGATCAGACCCCGAGGAGGTCGACCACGAAGATCAGCGTCTCGCCGGGCTTGATCGCCGGGGTCGGGCTCTGGTTGCCGTAGGCGAGGTGGGCGGGGATGGTCAGCTGGCGGCGGCCGCCGACCTTCATGCCCTGCACGCCCTGGTCCCAGCCCTTGATGACCCGGCCGCCACCCAGCGGGAAGCGGAACGGAGTACCACGGTTCCAGCTGGCGTCGAACTCCTCGCCGGTGCTGAAGGCAACGCCGACGTAGTGGACGGTGACGGTCTGGCCCGCCTGCGCCACCTCGCCGTCGCCCTCCCAGATGTCCTTGATCTCCAGGTCCGCCGGGGGCTCGCCGCCCGGGAAGTCGATCTCGGGCTTGTCGATGCTCACGTCTCTAGCTCCTGCTTGTGTACGGAAAGGCAACAGACACAGTCTTGCATCTCAGTGGGTCACATCCTCGCGAGGATGTGGGGTCACATCTTGGCGAGGATGTCGACCGAGAAGACCAGCGTGGAGTCCTTCTTGATCTCGCTGCCGGCCGGCGGGCTGTCGCCGTACCCCAGGTCCGGCGGGACGACGATGAGGACGCGGCTGCCGACCTTCTTGCCGGTCAGACCCTGCGACCAGCCCTTGACGACCTGCTGGAGCGAGAACGACGTCAGTGCCTTGCGGCCGTACGTCGAGTCGAACTCCTTGCCGGAGTCCCACAGGACGCCCTTGTACTGCACCAGCACGGTGTTCTCGGCGGCGACCTCTTCGCCGTCGCCCTCGATGACGTAGTTCGCGACCAGCTTCTTCGGCGCGTCGCTCTTGGGGACCTCGATGGAGGGTGCCTTGCCGTCGGTGTTGGTGCCGACCTTCGGCACGTCCACGTTGTCCTGCGCGACGTTCGTGCCCTTGGCGGAACTCTTGGCGTTGAACGTCTTCAGCAGGTCGACGACGAAGACCAGCGTGTCGGTGCCCTTGATGCCGCCCTCCGCGTAGCCCTCCTTGCCGTACCCCCAGGTGGGCGGCACGGAGAACTGGACCCGGCTGCCGGTCTTCTTGCCGGCCAGGGCATAACGCCAGCCGTCGATGATGCTGCTCGGGGCGAGCTGGATGAGCAGGGGCGTCTTGCGGTCGTAGGAGTTGTCGAAGACCTTCGCCGTGTCCCAGATCTGACCGAGGTAGTTCGCCTGGATGTAGTCGTTCTCGGCCACCGTGGTGCCGTTGCCCGCAGTGATCGTCTTCACCGCGAGGTCCTTGGACGGGTCGCCGCTGCCCTTGGCGACCGTCGGCTTCTCGCCGAACTTCGTGCCCGCGGTGATCGCCGGAAGGGGCCCGTCGACGATCTTCGGTGCGGGGACGGACGGCGAGGCCGACGCCGAGGGCGACGCGCTGTCGCTCGCCTCACTGGAGCCGGACTCGTCGTCGCCGCATCCGGCGAGAGTGACCAGTCCTGTGGGTACGGCGATGAGGAGTGAGCGTCGGCGCACAGTGGGGGCCTCGTAATCGTCGATCTTGTTGATGGCGTGCGCGCAACTCTACGGCGTGAGAAGGGCGCCGTACGTAGAACGTACGGCGCCCGTGTTGCGTTCCGGACGTTCCTCCGGAACGGGTTGCTCACATACCTGCGATCAGCTTCTCCACCCGGTCGTCCACGGAACGGAACGGGTCCTTGCACAACACGGTGCGCTGCGCCTGGTCGTTGAGCTTGAGGTGGACCCAGTCGACCGTGAAGTCACGGCGCTGTTCCTGCGCCCGCCGGATGAAGTCGCCGCGCAGCCGCGCGCGAGTGGTCTGCGGCGGAACCGACTTGCCTTCGAAGATCTTCAAGTCGTTGCAGATCCGGGCGGCTTGGCCCTTCTTCTCCAGCAGGTAGTACAGGCCACGACGGCGGTGGATGTCGTGGTAGGCGAGGTCTATCTGCGCGACCCGCGGGTGGGACATGGTCATGTTGTGCTTGGCCCGGTACCGCTCGATGAGCTTGTACTTCATGACCCAGTCGATCTCGGTGCCGATCCGGTCGAGGTCCTCGGCCTCGATCGAGTCCAGCGTGCGGCCCCACAGCTCCAGGACCTGCTCCACGGTGCCGGTGCGGATGCCGCGGCGCTCGCAGAAGTCCACGGCCTTCTCGTAGTACTCGCGCTGCACCTCCAGGGCGGAGGCCTCGCGGCCGCTGGCCAGGCGGACCTTGCGGCGGCCGGTGATGTCGTGGCTGACCTCGCGGATCGCCCGGATCGGGTTCTCCAGGGTGAGGTCGCGCATCACGGTGCCCGCCTCGATCATGCGCAGCACCAGGTCGGTGGCGCCGACCTTGAGCAGCATGGTCGTCTCGGACATGTTGGAGTCGCCCACGATGACGTGCAGGCGGCGGTAGCGCTCGGCGTCGGCGTGCGGTTCGTCGCGGGTGTTGATGATCGGCCGGGAGCGGGTCGTCGCCGAGGAGACGCCCTCCCAGATGTGCTCGGCCCGCTGACTGACGCAGTACACCGCGCCCCGCGGGGTCTGCAGCACCTTGCCGGCGCCGCAGAGAAGCTGCCTCGTGACGAGGAACGGAATGAGAATGTCCGCGAGCCGGGAGAACTCCCCGTGCCGGGCCACCAGATAGTTCTCGTGGCAGCCGTAGGAGTTGCCCGCCGAGTCGGTGTTGTTCTTGAAGAGGTAGACGTCGCCCGCGATTCCTTCCTCGTGCAGGCGTCGTTCGGCGTCCACCAGTAGTCCTTCGAGAATGCGCTCGCCCGCTTTGTCGTGGGTGACCAGTTCGGTCACGTTGTCACATTCGGGTGTCGCGTATTCCGGATGTGATCCCACGTCGAGATAGAGGCGGGCGCCGTTTCGCAGAAAGACATTGCTGCTGCGGCCCCATGACACGACACGGCGGAAGAGGTACCGCGCCACCTCGTCGGGAGACAGGCGCCGCTGTCCCCTGAACGTACACGTGACGCCGTACTCGTTCTCCAGCCCGAAAATGCGGCGGTCCATGAGTGAACATTACGCCCGATCCCCCGAGCTGAAACGGGGTTCGACAGCACGGTTTGGATCATTTTCCGATGAAGACGCAACCACCGCGCCCCTGGCGGAAGCTGTGAGGACCCGCCCTGTGGCCAGCAGAACCAGCAGCGACACGCCTCCTGCGGCGCCCGGCATGACGAAGCCCCACAGGGCTCCGCCCGCCTCGACGACCGGGCCCGCGAGGCCCGTTCCCAGCGACGCGCCGACGGTGAACGTGGTCACGAGCCAGGAGAACGCCTCGGTGACCGTCCCGCGCGGGGCGTGCCGGTCCACCAGTACGAACGCGCAGGCGATGGCGGGCGCGAGGAAGAGGCCGGCGAGGACCGTCAGCAGCGTCATGGCGACCGCGCCCGGCATCAGGGTGAGCGGCAGGTAACACACCGCCAGGAAGGCCACCAGGACCTGCAGTCTCCGGGCCGGCTCACCGGTCCACTGCCGCGCCCCGTAGAACACGCCGCCGATGAGCGCGCCCAGGCCGATGGCCGCCATCAGCCAGCCGTACACCGCGTCACCGCCGTTGTCGTCCGCGTACGGCACCGAGGCGACCGTGATGGAGCCGAGCGCGATGCCCACGAAGAGGAACGCTCCGAGCAGGGCGACAAGTCCGGGCGACCTGAGGGCGCCGAGCCAGTGTGCCTCGCGCGGCGCCGAGCGCCACGCGCGCGAGGGCGGCGACACGACCACGGAGAGCGCGCCCAGCACCCCGACGACGTTCAGGACGAGCAGCGCCGCCTGAGCCGACCACACGGCCGTGCACAGGGTCACCAGCAACGGCCCGACGGTGAACATGATTTCCTGGGCGACCGCGTCCATGGCGTACGCGGTGTGCACCTGGTCCTCCTTGGGGAGGACGTTCGGCCACAGCGCGCGCAGGCCGCCCTCCAGGGGCGGCGTGAAGAGCCCGGCTGCCGCCACGGCGGCGTAGGCGAGCGGCAGCGGGTCGGTGCCCGCGAAGGCGAAGGCGGCCATCGCGAGGGCCGACGCGAGCGCGGCGGGCAGTTGGACGCGCGGCTGGCCGTGCAGGTCCACCAGGCGCCCGAGCACCGGCTGGCCCACGGCGTTGGCCACGCCGTACGCGGCCGCGAGCCCGCCGGCCAGGCTGTAGGTGCCGCCCTCCGCACGCACGAACAGCACGATCGCGATGGCGGCGGTGGCGTTCGGCAGCCGCCCCACCAGCGTGCCGGCGAGCAGCCGGACGGCGTGCCTCGCCCTGAGGATGTCCAGGTATCCCGCCGCCATGTCCCGCCCTTTGCTCGCCCGGTGCGCCGGTGACGCTTGAGGTTTTACGTATAACGTCCTCTGTCATACGTACCATGTGCGCTGTTCACGCGTCCAGACGAAAGAGCAGGCAGCCGGTGGCACGAGGCAGCACCCGCCCCACGAGCCGTGACGTCGCCCAGGCCGCCGGCGTCTCGCAGGCCGCGGTCTCGCTGGTCCTCGGCGACAAGTGGCGCGGGCGGGTGTCGGAGACGACCGCCGAGCGCGTCCGGGAGGCCGCGCGGGAGCTGGGCTACCGGCCCAACCTGGCGGCCCGCAACCTGCGCCTGGGACACACCCGCACGGTCCTCCTGGTGGTCCCCGCGCTGACGACCGAGTTCTTCGCCGGCGTCTACACGGGCGCCGCCCGGGTCGCCGCCGAACACGGCTTCGGTGTGGTCCTGTACCCCTCCCCCGAGGGCGTCGGCCCCGCCCGGGACCCCTTCGCCTCCGCGCAGGCCGCCCTGGACGGCGTCATCGCCTCCTCCATGGCCGCCGACGCGCTCACCGCGATCCGCGGCGACCAGCTGCCGCTGGTGATGCTGGACAGCGACCCTTCCGGAAGCCTCGGAGCGGCCACGGTCAACCTGGACATCGTGGACGGCGTACGACAGGTCGCCGAGCACCTGCTGGGCCTCGGACACCGCCGCTTCCTGCACCTCGCGGCGGACGTGCCGTCCTGGACCTTCGAGGTACGCGCCCGGGAACTGGCCGCACGGGTCGGTGCCGTGCCCGGCACCACGGTCCGCACGGCCCGCGCGCCGATCTCCATCGAGGGCGCCGTGACCGCCGCGGAGGCCGCCCTGTCCGCCCCCGGCCCACGGCCGACCGCGCTGGTGTGCGACGACGACAAGCTCGCCGCCGGTGCCTACAAGGCGCTGCGCCGCCTCGGCCTGCGGGTGCCCGACGACGTGTCCGTCACCGGGCTCGACGACCTCGCCCTGGCCACGGCCATCGACCCGGAGCTGACGACCGTGCGGCTGGACGCGGAGCTGTTCGGCGAACGCGGGATGCGGGCCCTGCTGGCGGTCCTGGAGGGCCGTACGCCCGAGGCCGGGGACATTCCCGTCGAGCTGGTCGTCCGGGGCTCCACGGCGCCACCGCGGGCCTCCTGAAGCACCTGTGCCCCGGCCGAGGGTCGGCCGGGGCACATCAGGTCGCGGTGGACTACTTCTCGTCGGGTTCCTCGGCGCTCTCGGCCTCGGTGGTCGCTCCGCCGGTCTCCAGCAGCCGGCCGAGCTGGCCGCCGACGATGCGCTTGAACTTGCGCTTCTGGGGGCGCGTACGGTCCAGCACCGCCACCTCCAGACGCTCCGCGGGGATCTCCCGCTCACTGCCGTTGGTGTCGCGGGACAGGGCCTGGACCGCCAGCTTCAGCGCCCCGGCGAGCGACATACCGTCCTCGTGACGCTGGTCCAGGTAGTTGCTGATCGTCTCGGCGTTGCCGCCGACCGCGACCGAGCCGTGCTCGTCCACGATCGAACCGTCGTGCGGCAGCCGGTAGATCTGGTCGCCCTCGGGCGTCTCCCCGACCTCGGCGACGACCAGCTCCACCTCGTACGGCTTCTCGGCCGCGGAGGAGAAGATCGTGCCCAGGGTCTGCGCGTAGACGTTGGCCAGACCGCGGGCCGTCACGTCGTCACGGTCGTAGGTGTAACCGCGCAGGTCGGCGTACCGGACGCCGCCGATGCGGAGGTTCTCGTACTCGTTGTACTTGCCGGCGGCCGCGAAGCCGATCCGGTCGTAGATCTCGCTGAACTTGTGCAGCGCGCGGGACGGGTTCTCGCCGACGAAGACGATGCCGTCGGCGTACTGCAGCACGACCAGGCTGCGGCCACGGGCGATGCCCTTGCGGGCGTACTCCGCCCGGTCGGCCATGGCCTGCTGGGGTGAGACATAGAACGGCGTCGACACCGGTTATCCGTCCCTCTCTTCTGAGTTCCGTCGAATTCCGTGGATCACCTTGGTAGGACCGGCCCGTCGGCTACAGCAGGGCGGCGCGCGGGCCGTCGGGCTGCTCCAGGCGCCGCTCCAGGATCGAGCGGGCGATCTCGGAGGACTCGTCCTCGCCGAGCCGGCGGAAGCCGTCCTCGGTGATCACGGTGACGATCGGGTAGATCCGGCGGGCGACATCGGGACCGCCGGTCGCCGAGTCGTCGTCTGCCGCGTCGTAGAGGGCCTGCACCACGAGCATCGTGGCCTCGGCCTCGGTCAGGCCGTCGTGGAAGAACTTCTTCATGGCGCCCCGGGCGAAGATCGAGCCGGAGCCGGTGGCGGCGAAGTTGTGCTCCTCGGAGCGGCCGCCGGTGACGTCGTAGGAGAAGATGCGGCCCCTGCCCCGGTCCACGTCGTACCCGGCGAAGAGCGGGACCACGGCGAGGCCCTGCATGGCCATGCCGAGGTTGGAACGGATCATGGTCGACAGGCGGTTCGCCTTGCCCTCCAGGGAGAGCTGCGCCCCCTCGACCTTCTCGAAGTGCTCCAGCTCGAGCTGGAAGAGCTTGACCATCTCGACCGCGAGACCGGCGGTGCCGGCGATGCCGACGGCCGAGTACTCGTCGGCCGGGAAGACCTTCTCGATGTCGCGCTGGGCGATGACGTTGCCCATCGTGGCGCGCCGGTCACCGGCGAGCACGACACCGCCGGGGAACGTCACGGCCACGATCGTGGTGCCGTGCGGCGCCTCGATCACGCCCTGGGTGGGCGGGAGCTGCCGGTTGCCCGGGAGGATCTCCGGCTGGTGTTCGGACAGGAAGTCCATGAAGGAGGACGAGCCGGGCGTCAGGAAGGCAGCCGGCAGACGCCCGGTGCTACGAGGGTTGGCTTCCACGCGATTCCTTCCACGTAAGGCGGCGGCCCGACGGGAACGGCCGAGCCGATCATCAAATCTGTGCACGGACCATACCCGTGCCGACGCCGGTCATCCGTCCCGGCGACGACCTGCTGTGCGCAGGCCGACTCCGGGACGGACAACGGGCGTTACTGACCGCCCTTTTGCACGAAGGAACGCACGAAGTCCTCAGCGTTCTCCTCGAGGACGTCGTCGATCTCGTCCAGTACCGAGTCGACGTCGTCGCTCAGCTTCTCCTGGCGCTCCTTGAGGTCTTCGGATGCCTGCGCCTCGGGCGCCTCCTCGACCTCCTCGGTGTTGCGCGTCGCCTTCTGCTGTCCGCCGCCGGTGTCCTTGGTCGCCATAACCCTCACCCCGCTCGGTTCGACGTTCTTGATCAGACCCTACAAGCAGGGTCCGACATCGGCCCCGCAGTTCCCTCAACGTCCGGGGACCACCTCGATGATTCCCGGACGGCGGGGATTCCACCCTGTGGGACCGGGTCGGCCCCGAGTACCCCCTCAGTTGCCCGACAGCACCCTGACCAGGTCTTCCGCCGTCCGACAGCGGTCCAGGAGCTCCTTGACGTGATTTCGCGTTCCGCGAAGCGGTTCGAGGGTTGGAACCCGCTGGAGCGAGTCCCGGCCCGGCAGATCGAAGATCACGGAGTCCCAGGAGGCCGCGGCGACGTCGTCGGCGTACTGCTCCAGGCAGCGGCCGCGGAAGTACGCACGCGTGTCCTCCGGCGGCTTCGTACGGGCCCGCTCGACCTGGTCGTCGTTCAGCAGCCGCTTGATGCGGCCGCGGGCCGCCAGACGGTTGTAGAGGCCCTTCTCGGGGCGTACGTCGGCGTACTGGAGGTCCACCAGGTGCAGCCGGGCGGCATCCCAGTCGAGGTCGTCCCGGCGCCGGTAGCCCTCCATGAGCTCCCGCTTGGCGACCCAGTCCAGCTCGCCGGCCAGGCTCATGGGGTCGTGCTCCAGGCGGTTGAGAGTGTCCTCCCAGCGGGCCAGTACGTCCTTGGTCTGGTCGTCCGCGTCCGCGCCGTACCGCTCCTCCACGTACTTGCGCGACAGCTCGAAGTACTCCATCTGCAGCTGGACCGCGGTGAGGGTCCGGCCGCTGCGGAGCGTGACCAGACGCTTGAGCGTCGGGTCGTGGGAGACCTGGTGCAGGGTGCGGACGGGCTGGTCGACCGCCAGGTCGACGGCGATGAAGCCGTCCTCGATCATGGACAGGACGAGCGCCGTCGTGCCCAGTTTCAGGTAGGTGGAGATCTCCGAGAGGTTCGCGTCGCCGATGATCACGTGCAGGCGGCGGTACTTCTCGGCGTCGGCGTGCGGCTCGTCGCGGGTGTTGATGATCGGGCGCTTGAGGGTGGTCTCCAGGCCCACCTCGACCTCGAAGTAGTCGGCACGCTGACTGAGCTGGAAGCCGTGCTCGTGCCCGTCCTGGCCGATGCCGACGCGGCCCGCCCCGGTGACGACCTGGCGGGAGACGAAGAACGGCGTCAGGTGGCGCACGATGTCCGAGAACGGGGTTTCCCGCTTCATCAGGTAGTTCTCGTGCGTCCCGTAGGAGGCGCCCTTGTTGTCGGTGTTGTTCTTGTAGAGATGGATCGGCTGTGCGCCCGGGAGCTGGGCGGCACGCTCGGCGGCCTCGGCCATGATCCGCTCGCCGGCCTTGTCCCACAGGACGGCGTCCCAGGGGTTGGTGACCTCGGGAGAGCTGTACTCGGGGTGCGCGTGGTCGACGTAGAGCCGCGCACCGTTGGTGAGGATCACGTTGGCCAGGCCGATGTCCTCGTCGGTGAGCTGGCTGGAGTCGGCGGCCTCGCGGGCGAGGTCGAAGCCTCGCGCGTCCCGCAGCGGGTTCTCCTCCTCGAAATCCCAGCGGGCCCGGCGGGCCCGGTGCATCGCCGCCGCGTAGGCGTTGACGATCTGGGACGAGGTGAGCATGGCATTGGCGTTGGGGTGACCGGGGACGGAGATCCCGTACTCCGTCTCGATGCCCATTACTCGCCGTACGGTCATGCGGCCCTCCTTGCCCGGCGGCGCCCTCGGTCGGGGGCACCGCTCAAGTACCGCTGGCGCTCCGGTGCGTGTGCGGTGCCCGTCCCCGCACTGCGCGACTCGGCGGTACCGAAGAGCCTAGAACGCCACTGCGCTGGTGGGGAGATCATTTGCGTCATTGCCTTGCTCCAGCATCGCCCGAAAAACAGTCGGCTGCGGGTACCCGGTAAGGGCACCCGCAGCCGCCCTGTCTTTTACAGGTACTGACCGGTGTTCGCCACCGTGTCGATGGAGCGTCCGGTGTCCGCACCCTGCTTTCCGGTGATGAGCGTACGAATGTAAACGATCCGTTCGCCCTTCTTGCCGGAGATACGGGCCCAGTCGTCCGGGTTGGTGGTGTTGGGCAGGTCCTCGTTTTCCTTGAACTCGTCCACACAGGCCTGCAGGAGGTGGGAAACCCTCAGGCCCTTCTGGTTGTGCTCCAGGAAGTCCTTGATCGCCATCTTCTTGGCGCGGCCCACGATGTTCTCGATCATGGCGCCGGAATTGAAGTCCTTGAAGTACAGGACTTCCTTGTCGCCATTGGCGTAGGTGACCTCCAGGAAGCGGTTTTCCTCGGATTCCGCGTACATGTGTTCCACGGCCGTCTGGATCATGCTCTGGACCGTGCCGGCCTTGCTTCCACTGTGCTCGCCGACGTCGTCGGAGTGCAGCGGCAGACGCTCGGTGAGGTACTTGCCGAAGATGTCCTTGGCCGCCTCGGCGTCCGGACGCTCGATCTTGATCTTCACGTCCAGCCGGCCGGGTCGCAGGATGGCGGGGTCGATCATGTCCTCACGGTTGGAGGCACCGATCACGACCACGTTCTGCAGGCCCTCCACGCCGTCGATCTCGGCGAGCAGCTGCGGGACGATGGTGTTCTCCACGTCCGAGCTGACACCGGAGCCACGGGTGCGGAAGAGGGACTCCATCTCGTCGAAGAAGACGATGACGGGAGTGCCCTCGCTGGCCTTCTCACGAGCACGCTGGAAGACGAGGCGGATCTGCCGCTCGGTCTCGCCGACGTACTTGTTCAGGAGCTCGGGGCCCTTGATGTTGAGGAAGAAGCTCTTGCCCGTGGCCTGCCCGGTCACCTCGGCGACCTTCTTGGCCAGCGAGTTGGCGACGGCCTTGGCGATGAGTGTCTTGCCGCATCCGGGAGGCCCGTACAGCAGGACGCCCTTGGGCGGCCGCAGTTCGTGCTCCTTGAAGAGGTCGGGGTAGAGGTACGGAAGCTCGACCGCGTCGCGGATCGCCTCGATCTGGCCGCCCAGACCGCCGATCTGCTCGTAGCCGATGTCCGGAACCTCTTCGAGGACGAGCTCCTCGACCTCGCTCTTCGGTACGACCTCGTAGACATAGCCGGACCGGGGTTCGAGCAGCAGGGCGTCGCCGGGACGGATGACGACGTCCAGCAGTGGCTCGGCGAGCCGCACCACCCGTTCCTCGTCGGTGTGCCCCACCACGAGGGCGCGCTCGCCGTCCTCGAGGATCTCCTTGAGGGTGACGATGTCGCCGACGCTCTCGTACTCCATGGCCTCGACCACGTTGAGAGCTTCGTTGAGCATCAGTTCCTGGCCGCGCCGGAGCTCGTCGACCTCGACGCTGGGGCTGACGTTCACCCGGAGTTTGCGGCCACCGGTGAAGATGTCGGCGGTGCCGTCCTCGTTCGCCTGCAGGAAGACACCGAAGCCGGCCGGCGGCTGCGCGAGCCGGTCGACTTCCTCCTTGAGAGCCACGATCTGGTCTCGGGCCTCACGGAGAGTGTTAGCGAGTCGCTCGTTCTGAGCGGACACGCCGGCCAGATTGGTCTGCAGCTCGACGATCCGCTCTTCGAGAATCCTCGTGTGTCGCGGAGAGTCGGCGAGCTTACGTCGCAGGACGGCGATCTCCTGCTCAAGGTAGGCAATCTGCCCGACGGGGTCCTCGGACCCTCGTCCCGGGCGGATGCCGCGGTTCATGTCGTCGTCGTGGGCTGCCACGGTCCTCACCTCCTCCAAGGGGAGCTGGACGCTTCCAGACCCTACCTGGGTGGGTGTCGATTGAAACCCCTAGATCAAAAGACTGTCGGGGTGTGTCCGATCTTCACCCTTGCGCTCTCCCTCACGCCAGGGGAATACCCACCGAACATGATTGGAAAGCTGCCGGAGGTAGGGTCAAAGTGTTCAACGCCCGTCAGAGCTGGCCGGATTCCCGTCCGGCTCGACGCAGAAACGGCAGGAGAGATGACCGTGCAGCAGCAGGCCGGGGCCACCAGCGAGGATCTGGAGGTCTGGATCGACCAGGATCTGTGTACCGGCGACGGCATCTGCGCCCAGTACGCGCCCGAGGTGTTCGAGCTGGACATCGACGGCCTGGCCTACGTGAAGGGCTCCGGCGACGAGCTCCTTCAGGACAAGGGCGCCACAACGCCCGTACCGTTGCCGCTTCTCACCGATGTGGTGGACTCCGCGAAGGAATGCCCGGGCGACTGCATCCACGTCCGTCGCGTTTCGGACAAGGTCGAGGTCTTCGGTCCTGACGCCGAGTGACCTTGACACCACGCCCCGTTACCGCTGTCTGATGTGTCACACAGGCGGGTCGTCGCGGTTCAGACGTTCTGTGCACCGGCGGGTGTCGAGCGCACGAACGCACCGTGCTTCCACGCCCACTTCGCGCTGTCCTTGACGTCCGGGCAGCAACTGGGCACGTCGGCGGACGAGTAGCCGAGCAGTGTCGCGAGGACGGCTCCGTCACGGAGGGCGAAGTCGGTCACGGTGAGTCGGTCCTTGGGGTCGACCAGAGTGGCGACCACCCGGGGCTTGCCGCCGTCCGCCGCCCGGGTGAGGACGTACACGCCGTCGGGCGGGGTTCCCATCGCCGCGTCGCAGTGCACCACGACCACCGTCTCCGGCCTGCCGTCGCCGTCAAGGTCTCCGGAGGCCTTCTTCAGCACGAGTTCCTTGACCCGACCGCACTCGAGCGGGAAGTCGACACCCGTGGGATCGGGGGGCGCGGTGACGGCCGGGGCGCCCTTGGTCTCCGGGCCGGCCGCCTGGGCCGCCGTGGCCGGGTTGGGCTGAAGGACCGAGGAGAGGGCCACGACCGCGGCGACCGCCGTCGCGGTGGCGACCCAGTGGATCGGACGGGTGTGGGTGTGTGCCAGTTCCGGGACGGCGGATTGCTGCACTAGGTGGGTCTCCCGTGGGGCTGTACCGGTGGGGGTGGCCTGCATGGTGCCACACGTCACAGTGCGGGGGAACGCCGGGGTGGCAGTTCACCTGGCACCGGCCCGGCGAACCCCCGGACCGACGGGCCGGACCATGGGAGCCACGGATTCTGGCTCCGCGTCAACATGGATGCGCCGCGGCCGAGTTCCCGACGGTCTGCGGGAACTCGGCCACGGCGTTTGCGCGTTGTCGCGGCACGAGGCCGCCCTGGGGGCGTGCGCTAGCGGCCTGCGCCCGCGTCGGCGTTGGGGCCGGTGTAGTCCTCGCCGTAGGCGCCCTTTGCGGGGCGGCGGCGGCGCATGGGCGGCTCGACGCCGTCGGCGAGGCGACGGGCGGTGAGCAGGAAGCCGGTGTGGCCGATCATCCGGTGGTCCGGGCGGACGGCCAGGCCCTCGACGTGCCAGTTGCGGATCATCGACTCCCAGGCCGACGGCTCGTTGAAGCAGCCGATCTCGCGGATGGACTCGACGGTCCGGGCGAGCTGGGTGGTGGTCGCCACGTAGCAGCACAGGATGCCGCCGGGGACGAGCGCCTTGGAAACGGCCTCCAGGCACTCCCACGGGGCGAGCATGTCGAGGATGACCCGGTCGACGTCGGGGTCGCTCAGGTTGTCCTGGAGGTCACCGATGGTGAGCTGCCAGGCCGGGTGCGGGCCGCCGAAGTAGCGCTCCACGTTCTGCTGGGCGATCTCGGCGAAGTCCTCGCGGCGCTCGTACGAGTGCAGCATGCCCTGGTCGCCGATGGCGCGCAGCAGGAAGCTGCTGAGCGAGCCGGAGCCGACGCCGGCCTCGACGACGCGTGCGCCGGGGAAGATGTCGGCGAAGGCGAGGATCTGCCCCGCGTCCTTCGGGTAGACGACGGCTGCCCCGCGGGGCATGGACAGGACGTAGTCGGGGAGCAGGGGGCGCAGCGCGAGGTAGGCGACGTTCCCGGTGGTGCGGACAACGCTGCCCTCTGGAGCGCCGATCAGTTCGTCGTGCGGGAAGGAACCCTTGTGGGTGTGGAAGTTCTTCCCGGCCTCGAGCGTGAACGTGTAGTGGCGGCCCTTGGGGTCGGTCAGCTGAACCTGGTCCCCGACCTTGAAGGGCCCGCGCCTGCGGGCGGCACCGGTCGGTTCGGACATGTGACCAGCCTACCGGCGTTTGGGGGAGGCGCCGACCACCCGGTGTTCAGCTCGGGCGGGCCATCGCCTTCACGAAGGCCCGCTCCACGTCGGCCGCCGACAGGACGCCGTAGATCTCACCGGTGTCCTCGACGACCAGGTACTCGGTGGCCGGGGTGGTGCGCAGGGCGTCCAGGAGGTCCTCGCCGGCCAGCTNACAGGACGCCGTAGATCTCACCGGTGTCCTCGACGACCAGGTACTCGGTGGCCGGGGTGGTGCGCAGGGCGTCCAGGAGGTCCTCGCCGGCCAGCTCCGCGGACACGCGCATGCCCTCGGTGAGGTCCTGGGCGAGGCTGCTGACGGCGACCCAGGGGCGTCGGTGTTCCGGTACGCCTACGATGGCGGCCTCGCGGACGAGGGACATCGGGTTGCCGTCGGCGTCGACGACGACCAGGGCGCGGGCGCCGGCCGCGTTGGCGCGGCGCAGGGCCTCCGAGAGCGGGGTGTTCGTCTCCACGGGGACCGCGCGACGGGTGAGGTTGCGGGCGCGCAGGTCGGGCAGGTGCTCGCGCAGCCGCGCCATGCGCAGGCTGTTGCCGGCGCCGGTCCAGATGATCGCGGCGAGGATCGCGGCGAGCAGGGCGTCCATGACGGTGTCCATGCCGACGTTGTCCTCGGCGTTGGAGCCGAGCGCCCCGGACTGGGTGAGCAGCGGCAGGCCGATCAGGACACAGACGGCGAGGGCGCGGCCGACCCAGGCGGCGGCGATGGTGCCGCTCATCGGCTTGCCGGTGATCTTCCAGACGACCGCGCGGAGCATGCGGCCGCCGTCGAGGGGCAGGCCGGGCAGGAGGTTGAAGGCGGCGACGATGAGGTTGGAGATCATCAGGCCGGCCAGCAGCACGCCCGGGACCGTGCCGGGCTCGACGGGCAGCAGGGCGAGGTAGAAGAGGCCGGAGAGAACGAGGGACAGCAGCGGGCCGACGAAGGCCAGCCAGAACTCCCGTCCCGGGGTCTCGGCCTCCTTCTCGATCTCGGAGACCCCGCCGAAGAACTGGAGCTGGATGCGGCGGACGGGCAGCTTGAAGCGGAGGGCCGCGACCGTGTGGGCCAGTTCGTGGACGAGCACCGAGGCGTAGAAGGCGACCGCGAAGAAGAGGGAGACCAGGTAGCGGGCGGCGCCGAGCTCCGGCAGCACGCGGTCGAGCTGACCGCCGAACACCCAGGTGATCAGTGCGGCGACGAGGAACCAACTGGGCGCGACATACACCGGCACCCCGAACGGCCGCCCCATCAGCAGCCCACCGCCGGGCCCGGGTTCCCGGCGGCGCCTGGGCGGACGGCCCTTGGCGAGACCGGAGCGGGCGAGGGTGCGGTCGCCGACGGAGGTGTCGGTGCTGGGGTGGTCGCCGGGGTGGGGTGCGGGGGCGGGCGGGCGACCGCCGACGGGGGCTTCGGTGTGAGGGGGGCCCTCGGTGTGGGGCGCGGCGGCGGGGGCAGGGCCGGGGGCGCCGGCGCCCTGCCCCTGGCCTGCGGGGGCCTGGGCCTCGCTACCCTGCGTGCGCTGTCCGTGGCCTGCGGAGGCGTGGGTTTCGGAGCCGTCGGGTGCGGGAGCTCCGGCGTCACCGCTGGGCTCTGCGGGGGTCTTGGCGTCGGAACCGAGCTCTGACGGGGCCTTGGGGTCAGAGCCGAGCTCCGCCTGGGCCTCGGAGTCGGAGCCGAAGTCTGTGGCGGCCCTGGCTTTGGAGCCGAGCTCTGCCGTGGCCGGATTCTCAGGTCCCTGCGCTTCGGCACCGTGCGGTCGGGGGCCCGCCGCTTCGGGCGCGTGCGGTGCGAGCCCCGCTGCTTCGGCGCCCTGTGTGCCGGGAGTGTCGGTTCGCGGACCCGTTGCCCCGGAGGCGGGATCTTCGGGCGCTCTGCCTTCGTGACCGTTGACACCGCCGGCTTCATGGCCCTTGGCCGCGGAGCCGCCGGCTTCGTGGCTCTCGCCTTCGTGGCCCACGGCTTCGCTGCCCGTCCGGTCGTCCCCGGTGTTCTCCTCGTGGGGCGCGTCCAACCGTCGTACGACCATGGTCGGTTCGTCGGGTGGAGGGTTCTCGTCGGTGACGGTGGGGTTGGGGCGTGCGGGGTCGGGGGCCGGGGCCGCAGGTGTCGCGTGGCGCTCGGCCGACTCGTCGTTGCCGGGCCGCGGCTGCCCGCTACCGCCGCTCTCGTCCACGGTGTCCCCTCGTTCGAAGCGTCTCCCGTGCCTGCCGGACGGGAGGGTCTCGGGTCGATGGTATGCGGCCGTCGCGACGCGTCCGCCCCGGCACCCCCGCGTTTCCTCCGTCGTCGCACCGGCCATGACCGTGAATGGGTCACTGTCAGTGGCGGGCCGTATGGTCTGTCGTCATGGAGACGAGCACAGGGGGAGTCACGGCGGCCGTCGGCGGCGAGACCACAGAGGTGGAGCAGCCGGTCCCAGCCGAGCCGGTGACGGCGACAGAGGCAGAGGCAGGGGACACCGCGGCCACGACGGCCCCGGCCCGGTCCACCGCCATAGCACCGACCTCCCTGTCCCCCTCGCGTGCCAGTGACTTCATGCAGTGCCCGCTGCTGTACCGGTTCCGGGTGATCGACCGGCTGCCCGAGAAGCCGAGCGAGGCGGCGACCAGGGGCACGCTGGTGCACGCGGTGCTGGAGCGGCTCTTCGACGCCCCGGCCGCGGAGCGGACCGCGCCCCGAGCCAAGTCGCTCATCCCCGGCCAGTGGGACCGGCTCAGGGAGAGCCGCCCCGAGGTCGTCGAGCTGTTCGCGGACGATCCGGAGGGTGAGCGGCTGGCGCGCTGGCTCGGCGAGGCGGAGCGGCTGGTGGAGCGCTGGTTCTCGCTGGAGGACCCCACCCGGCTGGAGCCCGCCGAGCGCGAGCTGTTCATCGAGGCCCAGCTGGAGTCCGGGCTGAAGCTGCGCGGGATCATCGACCGGGTCGACGTGGCGCCCACCGGTGAGGTGCGGATCGTCGACTACAAGACGGGCAAGGCGCCCCGGCCCGAGTACGCCGAGGGTGCCCTGTTCCAGATGAAGTTCTACGCCCTGGTGGTGTGGCGGCTGAAGAACGTGATCCCGCGCCGGCTCCAGCTCGTCTACCTCGGCAGCGGTGACGTCGTGACGTACGACCCCGTTCTCGCCGACCTGGAGCGTGTCGAGCGCAAGCTGCACGCGCTGTGGGAGGCGATCCGGGAGGCCACGGACACCGGCGAATGGCGGCCCCGTCCCACCAAGCTGTGCGGCTGGTGCGACCACCAGGCCCACTGCCCGGAGTTCGGCGGCACTCCCCCGCCCTATCCGCTGGCGGTGAGGGCGCTGGAGTCCGGGGACGCGACGCAGGGCAGAATGGGGCCGGACTAGCGAAGGAGACTTACGTGGCCATCCGCGTCCTACTGGTCGACGACCAGCCGCTGCTGCGTACCGGCTTCCGGATGATTCTGGAGGCCGAGCAGGATCTCGCGGTCGTCGGCGAGGCCGGAGACGGCCTCCAGGCTCTGGATCAGGTGCGGGCCTTGCAGCCCGACGTGGTTCTGATGGACATCCGTATGCCCCGGATGGACGGTGTGGAGGCGACCAGGCAGATCACCGGGCCCGGGCGGGACGGCCCGGCCAAGGTGCTGGTGCTGACCACGTTCGACCTCGACGAGTACGTGGTGGAGGCGCTGCGCGCGGGAGCCAGCGGGTTCCTGCTCAAGGACGCCCCGGCCAACGAACTGGTCCAGGCGATCCGGGTGGTGGCCTCGGGCGAGGCGATGCTCGCGCCGAGCATCACGCGCCGGCTCCTCGACAAGTACGCCACGCATCTGCCGTCCGGCGAGGAACCGGTCCCGGACACGCTGCACACCCTCACCGACCGGGAGGTGGAGGTGCTGAAGCTGGTGGCACGCGGCCTGTCCAACGCGGAGATCGCCGCCGACCTCTTCGTCAGCGAGACCACCGTCAAGACGCACGTCGGTCACGTCCTCACCAAGCTGGGGCTGCGCGACCGGGTTCAGGCGGCGGTGTACGCGTACGAGAGCGGGCTGGTGCGCCCCGGCGCGCAGTAAACGGTTCTACGACGCCGAGGGCGCCCCCGCTCACCAGCAGGGGGCGCCCTCGGCGTTCGTGGGGCCCTCGCTCAGCCCTTGCTGAGCTCCCAGAACCGGAACACGGTCGAGGCGTCGAGGCAGTACTCCAGGCCGTAGACGTCGTCACGGGTGACGGCGTACTGCTTGGCCTGCCAGACGGGCAGGACCGGGAGTTCGTCGGCGACGATGTCCTGGAGCTTGCCGTAGGGGTCGTCGGTGGCGGCGCGGTCGCTCTGGGCGGCGGTCTGCGGGATGAGCGTGCCGGTGATCGCCTTGTTGGCGTAGTTGTTGCTCAGCACGTTGCCCTCGCCGAAGAAGGGGGCCGTGAAGTTGTCGGCGTCCGGGTAGTCGGGCACCCAGCCCTTGACGTAGACGCCGTACTTGCCGTCGGCGATGTCCTTCTCGTACTTGTCGAAGGCGACGGACTGCACCTCGGCGTCGAACAGGCCGCTGGCGTTGAGCTGTTCGGCGATCGCCGTCAGCTCGTCGTCGGTGGCGGGGCCGTAGCGGGACGGGGTCGACCACAGGGTCAGCTTCACCTTGCCGGTGATGCCGTCGGCCTGGAGGGCGGCGGCGGCCTTGGCCTTGGAGGGGCGGGCGCCGTAGGTGTCGAAGTAGGCCGTGTTGTGGCCGGAGATACCCGCCGGGATGATCGAGTACAGCGGGGTGGCCGTGCCCTGGTAGACGTCCTTGATGAGGGCGTCGCGGTCGAGCAGGTGGGCGATGGCCTTGCGGACGCCGAGCCGGCCGGTGACCGGGTCGTCCATGTTGAAGACCAGGTGCTGGACCTCGGCGCTGCTGCCCTCGACGATCTCCACGCCGGAGCTGTCGTCGGCCTGCTCGATGTCGGCGATGTCGCTCGCGGACAGGCCTCGGTAGGCGATGTCGACCTTGTTGGCGAGCAGTGACTTCTTCAGTGCGGACTGGTCGCCGTGGAAGAACTTCAGCGTGACGCCGGTGTTCTGCGCGTCGGCGGTGCCCTTGTAGTTCTCGTTGACCGAGAAGACGGCCTCGTCCTCGCCGAAGGAGTCCAGCTTGTACGGGCCGGAGCCGACGGCCTCGCCGTCCTCGCGCAGTCCGTCGGCGTCGTACTGGGTGTGGTCGACGATGGAGCCGGCACCCGAGGCGATCTTGCTCGGGAACGTGGCGTCGGGCGTGTTGAGGTGGAAGACCACCGTCTTCTCGTCCGGGGTGTCGACCTTCTCCAGCATGGGGAACATGATCGCGGGACCGGCGTCGTCGTTGATCTTCAGCATGCGGTCGAAGGAGAACTTGACGTCCTCGGACGTGAGCGAGTCACCGTTGCTGAACCTGAGACCGTCCTTCAGGGTGCACTCGTAGACCTGGGTCCGCGTGTCCGTGAAGGAGCACTCCTCGGCGGCCTCCGGCTGGGGTTCCGTGCCGCCCTTGGGAAAGCTCAGCAGCGACTGGAAGACGTTGTTGAACAACAGCCAGGAGCCGGGGTCGTAGCCGGAGGCCGGGTCGGTGGCCAGGACCTCGTCGGACATCCCCATCACCACGGAGGAGCCGCTGCCCCCGGAGTCGCCGGACCCCGTTCCGCAGCCGGTCAACAGGCCGGAGGCCAGCCCAGCCACGATGGGCAGGACCGGCCACGGGTTGCGCTTGTTCACTAGTAGGTGCCTTGTCGTCGATTTCGGGAACCCCGGGGCCACCCTCCCGGGCCCCGGGCACGGGAGGTTCAGCCGCTCACACCACGGCCGAGCTCCCACAGCTGAAGCGTCGAGGAGGAGTTGAGCGCGTACGCGGTCCCCGTGACGTCGTCGCGGGCGGCGACGTACTGCTTGCCCTGCCACAGCGGCAGGACGGGAACGTCGTCGGCGACGATGTCCTGAATGTCCGTCAGGCTGGCGGCCGCGGACAGCCGGTCCGCCTCGCGGCGGGACTCCGGGATCAGGGTGTTGCGGATCTCGCTGTTCACATACGGCGAGCCGATGGTGTTGTCCTTGTCCAGAAACGGCGCGAGGTAGTTGTCGGCGTCCGGGAAGTCCGGGAACCAGCCCATCCCGTAGACGTCGTACTCGCCCTTCTGCTCGGCGGAGCGGAAGGTCGACCAGGGGGCGCCCTCGATGCTGACGTCGAACAGGCCGCTGTCGTTGAGCTGCTTCTGCAGCACCTCGAACTCCTGCTTGGTGGCCGGGCCGTAGTGGTCGGTCGTGTAGTGCAGCGTCAGCTTCACCGGGGCGGTGACGTTGGCCTGGCTCAGCAGGGACTTGGCCTTGGTGACGTTCGGGTCGCCGTACTTGTTGAAGAACGCGTTGGAGTGACCCGTGATGCTGGCCGGGACCATCGAGAACAGCGGCTCGGCCTGGGAGCCGTAGACCTTGGAGACGAGTTCGCTGCGGTTGATCAGCTGGGCCATCGCCTGGCGGACCGCCTTGGACTTCACCGTCGGGGCGTTGGTGTCGAAGCCCAGGTAGCGGATCTCCAGGCCGGCCGTCTCGACGATGTCGATGTCGCCGTCCGTGGCGTTGGTGAGCTTGTTGATCTGCTCCGGCGACATGGTGCGGGTCATCACGTCGATGTCGCCCTTGTCGAGCGCGGTGCCCATGGCGTCGGCGCCCTCGAAGGAGCGCAGGCTGATCTTGTCGTTGTTCACCTTGAGCGTCCCCTTGTAGTTGGGGTTCTTGGTGAACACGGCGTCGACGAGCTCGTCGTCCTTGACCTCGGCCTGCATGGTGTACGGGCCCGAGCCGTCCACGTCGAAGCCGTCGCGCAGCTTGCCCTTCTCGTAGTCGTCGGGGTCGACGATGCCGGCGACGGGGGTCGACAGCTTGAACGGGAAGGTGGCGTCCGCGGTCTTCAGATGAAAGATGACTTCGTTGTCGCCCTGCGTTTCGATGGTGTCGATGGTGGACAGCAGGGCGAACACACCGCTGTCGGCCTTGATCGCGAGGGCGCGGTCGATCGAGAACTTCACGTCCTCGGCGGTGATCGCGTCGCCGTTGGCGAACTTGAGGCCGTCCCGGAGCTTGCAGGCGTAGCGCTCGTTGCCGGAGTCGGTGAAGCCGCAGCTCTGGGCGGCCTCGGGTACGGGTTCGCCCTCGCCCTTCGGCTGGATCATCAGGGTCTGCACGGTCTGGCGCAGGATGTTCCAGGTGCCGACGTCGTAGGCGTACGCCGGGTCGAGGGGCGCGGGGGCGTCCTTCGAGGCGGTGAACCGGTCCGTGGTGCCGACGACGATCGCACCGTCGCTGTCACTCCCGCTGCCGGACCCACCGCAGGCGGCGAGCACCGGCGCGAGCAGGCCGATCACGGCCGGCAGCACCAAAGTCTTGCGGTTCATGCTCGAGTTTCTCCAGAGCTGTCGAGTCCGTGTACCCGGCATGCAGGGGTGGCGCAGCGGATCACGGGGTAAGGGCGATGTTCTCGCTAGGAGATTAGTCCGCACCTGCAGGACTGTTCGCAGCCACCGGAGTTGAGGCCCCATCACGCAGCGAAACCGGCTGTGGACGGACCGAAAACCCGAGGGCGGAAGGATTAGTGCAGGGTTTCACGAATCGGGACACAAGGGCACGCCGCAGACCCCCGGCAGAGGTCGGAGACCATACGCCTCTCCCCCTGTCGACCCCAGCCTGAGTGGGGAACGTCACATTCCCGGCGGTCTGATCCGATACCGGAATTCGGCCATCCGCCCCGGTCGAATTACCCTCGGGGAATTACCGCGCTATCGGCACCGCACGCTGGGTGAACGCCTAGCGCATTTCCGTCATCAGGCCGCGCAGAAATGCCAGGTCCACCTGTTCGAGCGAGGTCACGACGGTGCGCCGGGCGGCCGGGGCGATGGGCGCCACGGACGGCACCGCCACCACATGGCAGCCCGCGGCCTCTGCCGACGCGACGCCGGTCGAGGTGTCCTCGACGACCGCGCATCTGGCCGGGTCCACGCCGAGTCCGGCGGCGGCGAACAGATACGGATCGGGGTGTGGCTTGGTGCGCCCCACCTCGTCACCGGCGACCGTCAGGGCGAAGTACTGGGGCCCGAGCGAGGTGAGCACCCGGTCGATGATGCGCCGGTGCGAGGCGGAGACCAGGGCCGTCGGGATCTCGTGCGCGGCGAGTTCGGCCAGCAGCCGGGTCGCCCCCGGCATCAGCGGCAGAGCACGGTCGATACGGTCCTCGAAGCCCTGGTTCAGCAGCCCGGTGAGCTCCGCGAGGGCGATGTCCGCACCGGTGGCCTCGATCAGGAACCCCGCGCTACGGGTCATGGGACCGCCGACCACGACATGGCGCCAGGAGTCGTCGAGAGCGTGGCCGAGGCCGGCGAAGACCTCGACCTCGACGTCCCACCAGAAGCCCTCGGTGTCCACCAGGGTTCCGTCCATGTCGAGGAGCACGGCCTGCAGGGCTGAGCCTTCGGCCGTACGAGTGTCTGGCGCAGGGACCGTACTGGTCATCCGGGCGCACCTCCTTGAGGGACGATCAGGCCGGTTCCCACATGGGGAACCGGCCTGCGGTGGACCGACCAGTCTACGACGTATCCGATCAGTGTGCTCGGTGAGACGCGTCTCAGCGGGCGTTGAAGTACTTGGCTTCGGGGTGGTGGATGACGATGGCGTCGGTGGACTGTTCGGGGTGGAGCTGGAAT